>JAGXLU010000065.1 GCA_018334565.1 Halanaerobiales bacterium
ATCAATGGAGCTGATGGTCGGACTTGAACCGACAGCCTGCTGATTACAAGTCAGCTGCTCTACCAATTGAGCTACATCAGCTTTAATAAACAATTAATTATATTTCGTACAGCAATTATTATAACTCACAACTTGCATTAGGTCAAGTATTTAAAGCTAATTTTTTAGAATTTTTATATAAAGTCTTATCAATAATATATTTTCTTATAAGGTTGTAAATTAAAGTTCGTAGTGATATAATTCATGCAGGAAGTGATTATTAAATGGCAAATAAATACAGAATTAATAAGATAAAACAAGAACATACCATTATAAAGGATATTCTTCCTCTATTAGAAGATATATCGCAATTTCAGGAAATTAAAAGTATAATACCTGGCAGGATTAACCAAAGAAACAGCAGTAGTGGACAAGAGGCCTATCTTAAGATAAAATATAATACTTCTAGTGGGCTTAAACTAATTGCAAAAAACAGTTCATCTGTACAAGAAGTTTTTATTGTAACTAAAAATACAGATGAAACAAAAGCAAAATTACAGAAACTCCAATTTACCAATTAATCTTGACATTTATTAAACTCTAGGATATAATTTTTACAGTTTCGGGTTGTGGCGCAGCTTGGTAGCGCGCACGTCTGGGGGGCGTGAGGTCCCGGGTTCAAATCCCGGCAACCCGACCATTTATATAATTAGTCAAAGCCCAGTCTGGGCTTTTTTTATATTAAATATGAGTTTTTAAGGAAGTGAAGCAATGAAAAAAGTATCATTTGTTACAATGGGTTGTCCCAAAAATGAAGTAGATACCGATTACATGAAAGCCTTTATATTTAATGATGAAAAATATATTTATGAAGAAAATCTCAAAAATACAGATATAATCATAATAAATACCTGCGGCTTTATAGATGATGCTAAACAGGAATCAATTGATGTAATTCTTGAGGCTGCTCAATATAAAAATCAAGGTATTATTGATATTCTGATTGTTACAGGATGTTTAACTCAGAGATATAAAGATGAACTGATGGATGAAATTGAAGAGATCGATGCTATTCTTGGTACAGGAACTTTTGATCAAATTAAGAAAACCATTGATGATGTATTAAGAGAAAAAAAGAGACTTAATAGAGTAGGAAAATCTGTTTTTAATTTTAAGCAAGATTTAAAAAGATATAATGTGAAAAGACATTATTCCTATGTGAAGATAGCTGAGGGCTGTAATAATAACTGCAGCTACTGCAGTATACCTTTTATCAGAGGACCTCTTAACAGTCGAAAAATTGAAGATATAGTTGAAGAAGTCAAAATATTAGTAGAAAATGGAAACAAAGAAATAATAATAACAGCCCAGGATACAACAGAATACGGCAAAGATATTTATGGCAAGAGAAAATTAGTTAATCTATTAAAAAGACTTATCAAAATAGAACATTTACACTGGATTAGACTACTTTATATTTATCCAGAGCACATCACAGAGGACTTAATCGAAGTTATAAAAAATAATAAAAATATATGTAATTACTTTGATATACCCATTCAACACTCCTCAAATCGAATTAGAAAAAAGATGAGAAGAGAAGGCAGTAAAAAAGAACTTCTTAATATAATCAATAAAATAAAAAATAATATCAATGATGCCACCCTAAGAACTACCCTTATTGTTGGATTCCCGGGGGAAACACAAAAAGATTTTAATGATTTACTATCTTTTATTAGGGAAGTAAAGTTTGATCGCCTGGGTGTTTTTAAATATTCAAAGGAAGAAGGAACAAAGGCTGCTCTTATGAAAAATCAAATCAGTCCAGAAATAAAAGAAAAAAGATATAACAAAATTATGGAAATACAACAAAAAATATCATATAATAAAAATAAGCAATTAATAAACCAAACAGTTGAAGTAATTGTTGATGAAAAAATAGAAGATGAATATATTGGTAGAACAATGTATGATGCACCAGAAATTGATAATACTGTCTATATAAAGGGAAAAAATATAAATGTGGGCGATATATTAAATGTAAAAATTACAGATTGCCTCGAATATGATCTCATGGGAGAGAAAATAGATGAACCTACCTAATAAACTAACGATGATAAGAATTATCTTAATTCCTATCTTTATTATCTTTCTACTTTTAAGAAAACAAATTCCTGGGGCTGAAGTCTTTTCACTGGCCGTCTTTATTTTAGCTGCAATCACTGACAGTTTAGATGGATATATGGCCAGAAAACATAAGATGGTTACCAAATTTGGTAAGATTGTTGATCCAGTGGCGGATAAACTCCTTATATCAGCTGCTCTTATAACCTTTGTTTCTCTCAATGAAATTTCAATCTGGGCTGCTATCCTAATAATCGGAAGAGAGTTTGCAGTAACTGGACTTAGGATAATTGCTGCTAAAGATGGTGTAATAATTTCAGCCAGTATCTGGGGTAAAATAAAAACTACTATTCAAATTACGGCTGTAATTGCAGTAATTGTTGATCCCAAGATAATCACACTGCCTTATTATATTCCAAATATTCTAATCTGGCTAGCTGTTATCATAACTATCTACTCCGGGTACAAATACTTTAAATCTATAGATATTGACTTTTTTGTAGAGGAAAAGGGTTAATATAATGGAAAGCTTTAAAACAAAACTAACTGCAATAATTGCTAGCTGTTTCTATATCGGTTATATTCCGGGAGCTCCAGGTACATATGGATCCTTATTTGCCCTTTTATTAATCAGCCAATTCGAGATATTAACAAATCTTACCTCAATTATTTTATTCATTTTAATAGGACTAATCTTTTCTACATTGATGGAAAAACAAAGTAAAAAAAGAGATGATCAGAGGATTATTATTGATGAATTTGCAGGCATGTTAATAACATTTTACCTTATTCCAATCAATTTTCTTTATTTGGTCCTAGGCTTTGTTCTTTTCAGACTATATGACATTTTTAAGCCCTACCCTATAAAAAAATTACAAAAACTTCCAGCTGGCTGGGGAATCATGGTTGATGATATTCTGGCTGGTCTTTATGCTAGAATTGTACTTTATATAATAATTATCTTAATTTAATTTTGTTTTAAATGATTATGTTTTTCTATGGATTAATTTATAATATAATTTTGATGAGGTGGCTTTATTGAAAATAGAAATAATTAGTATAGGTGATGAACTTTTAGATGGATCTGTTCAGGAAAGTAATGCCAATTTTATCAGCAGTCAATTAAAAAAGTACGGAATCATACCACATCATATTTCAATTGTGGGAGACAATATAACAAAAATAGTTAATTTATTAAACACAGCTCAACAGAGATCAGAAATAATAATAATAACAGGTGGTCTGGGTCCAACCGGTGATGATATAACCAGAGATGCTGTAGCCGAAGCTTTTAATCTAAAACTCAATTTCAAAAAAAAGGTACACAACGAAATTGAAAAAAGACTAAACTCATTTCATGTTAAATATACAGATAATAATCAAAGGCAGGCTATGCTGCCTGAAAATGCTGTAATCTTAAATAATAAGAGGGGAACGGCTCCTGGATTTATAATTAACAAAAAAGACATAACATGTATATGTATGCCTGGTGTGCCACGAGAAATGAAACCGATGTTTAAAAATCAAGTCCTAAATTATCTTGATTTAGATATTTCAAATAATTATCAAAATGAATTATATTTCAAAGGAATCGGGGAAGCACAACTGGAAGATGCCATCTATAGCAAGCTTGAAATACCCAAAAAAGTTTATTTGAGTTTTGTTGTAAAGTATACCCACATCAAAGTAAAAATCAGTGGTAATGACCAAAAATTAATAGATCAAATTACCAAAAAAATTAAGTCTAACTTCTCACAAAACATATTTAATGATCTCAATTTATCTATTTCAGTTTTTAATATTATGAAAAGTAATCAGTTAACTCTCAGTATAGCGGAGTCCTGTACAGGAGGGTTACTGGGTAATAGAATCACAAATATTTCTCACAGTTCTACATTCTTTAAGGGAGGAATAATAGCATACAGCAATCAACTAAAAATAGACCTATTAAATATTGATCCTGATCTTGTAGAAACTAAGGGAGCTGTCAGCAGAGAGGTTGCAAAAGAAATGGCGAAAAATATCAAGAAAATTACAGGCTCTGATTATGGGATTGGTATTACTGGTATCGCAGGACCCACAGGAGGTACATTAGAAAAACCGGTTGGTTTAGTTTATATTTCAACAGCTGGTCTTAAGAAAAACACAGTAAATAAATATCAACTAAAAGGGAATAGGAAAATAATAAAGTATTTGAGTACAGAATTTGCTTTTAAAAATTTAAAATCATTATTACATGAGGAGGATAATTATGAAAAAGAATAAACTTATTGTTGTTGTTTTAGTAATGTTATTTATCTTAACTAGTCTTAATGTTTTCGCACAGGAAGGTGATCTTGATCTTTTAAACCAGAGTATGAAAAATTATCACATCAATAATTTTGAAAAAGCACTTCAATTAAACAAGCAAATCAATCTTAATAAATTAAAAACTTCCGCTAAAGTTGATGCCCTTTATTATAGAACTCTCATTGAGCTCAGATTAGGTAATGTTCTAGAAGCAAAAGAACAAATGGAAATGCTCTTCGATATGGGGTACGAATTTGGTAGACTTCATTACGAATTGGCTAAAGTATACTTAAACACTTATAACAATTTTGACAGTGCTTATTATCAAAGTGCATTAGAGGAATTTAAACAAGCCCGTTCCCTCGGGATGAACTCAGCTCAATTCCACAGAGATTATGCCTTGGCCTATATGGGATTAAATAATCATCATAAGGCTATATTACAGCTGGAATTAGCTATTTTAGAAAATGGGAATATTGGAGACTACTTAAATTTAGGCAACCTTTATAAAGAATTAGGAAACTTAGAAGAGGCAAATAAATCCTATCAAAAAGTGTTAAAAAAAGATCAAAATAATGTGACTGCCTACAGTGAAATAGGAAATATTCTGATCAAGCAGGCCAAATATGAAGAGGCAGCTCGGATTCTAAGACAGGGTGTGCAATTAGATCCCGATTCCTTTATATTAAACTACAAACTGGGTGAAGCCTATTATAATACACAAGAGTGGGCATTGGCGAAAAGCTATCTGAACAAGACAATAGATTTAAAAAATAATTATTACCTTGCCTATTACCATTTGGGTAAAATATCTGAACATCAAAAAAACTATCAAGAAGCAAGATACTATTTAAATGAATGTATCAAATATAATCCCGACTACTACTGGGCCTTCATTGCCCTTGGTGACGTAAGCCTAAAAGAAGAAAATAACTATCAGGCTATTGCCCATTATTCAGATGCAATTGAGAAAAGCCCAAATTATCCAACCGGTCATTTTCATCTTGCACTTGCCTATAATCAGGCCGGTATGCAAAATTCTGCAATATCGGAATTAAAAAGAACATTACATCTTAGTGATAGTCATCCTGAAGCACAGCAACTATTAAATAAATTAACGGAGGAGTAAGATGAGATTATTTATAGCAGCTCCAATTAGTAATAGAACTCGTCTGCTTTTAGAAAATCAAATAAATAAAGCCCAGACAGAATTAGATTTTGATTTAAAATGGGTTAAGGCAAAGAATCTTCATCTAACTTTAAAATTTCTAGGAGATACTGATCAAAAAAAATTAGAGATCTTAAAAGAAACTATAATGAACACTTGTTCGAACTATACTAAATTCAATATCTACTATAATCATTTTGAGGCCTTTCCCTCGACAAATTATCCTAAAGTCTTATATTTTGGTCTTAATAAATCCAAAAAACAACTTATCAAACTACAAAATGAACTAATAAATAAGTTGTATGAAAGTGGTTTTGAACCTGAAGATAGAGAATATACACCACATCTAACCTTTGCTAGGACAAGAAAAAGTACGAATATGCGTCAATTAAAATATGATTATAAAACATTTATTAAAGATCATGATATTCGGATCTTAGACAAAATAGATAGGATATCATTAATTGAAAGTAAACTATATCAAAACGGACCCGTTTATCGCGAAATATTTACTAATATTCTAAACTAAGACTTGCAAATACTAAACATTTGTTCTATAATAAAAATATAAAATAAAGATAGAGGTGATATTTTTTGACTAATAATAATGAACAAGAAAAGGCTCTCAATAATGCGGTAGATAGAATCGAAAAACAATTTGGGCAGGGCGCAATAATGAGGTTGGGGGATAAAACAACCCTTGACGTCCAATCTATTCCAACCGGGGCTTTACCCCTCGATATTGCGCTGGGAGTTGGAGGAATACCTCGGGGTAGAATAATTGAACTATATGGTAATGAGTCATCCGGTAAGACAACCCTTGGACTCCATATGATTGCTGAGGCTCAAAATGAGGGAGGAATTGCAGCATTTATCGATGCCGAACATGCTTTAGACCCCCGTTATGCTGAAAACTTAGGTGTTAATATAGATAACCTATTAATTTCTCAACCTAATAATGGGGAAGAAGCATTAGAAATAACAGAGTCCTTAATCCGCAGTAATGCAATTGATCTTATAATCATAGATTCGGTAGCCGCCTTAGTTCCCAAAGCAGAATTAGAAGGAGAAATGGGAGATTCACATGTTGCTCTTCAAGCTCGTTTGATGTCTCAGGCAATGAGAAAGCTTTCTGGTGCACTTTCGAAATCCGATACTTCCTGTGTTTTTATAAACCAAATTAGAGAAAAAGTGGGTGTCATGTTTGGCAATCCTGAAACTACACCAGGTGGCCGTGCTTTAAAATTTTATTCCTCGGTACGCATTGAAGTAAAAAGATCTAAGACCATTAAAGATGGGGATGAAATAATTGGTTCACATGCTAGGGCCAAAGTAGTTAAAAATAAAGTTGCTGCTCCATTCCGTAAGTGTGAATTCGACATTATGTATGGTACAGGTATCTCCAGAACAGGCTGTGCTCTTGATATGGCTGAAGCTACTAATATAGTAGATAGAGCCGGCTCATGGTATTCTTATGGAGATATAAGATTAGGTCAAGGTCGGGAAAACTCAAAAGACTTTTTAGCTGAAAATGAAGATATTTTAGAAGAAATAGAACATAAAATAAAACTAAAAACCGGCTTACTTGAAGAAAAAAACATAAATGAGGAAGATAAAGAAGACAAAGAAGAAAACTAAATATAAGTTTTTTAAAAAAATATTTTTTAAACCTGTATATTGAAGTATACAGGTTTT
>JAGXLU010000021.1 GCA_018334565.1 Halanaerobiales bacterium
AAGTTAGAATTATTAAAAACTACAAATTCTATGTTTTTACAATTTACCATTTTAAAAGTTGTGAACAATTTGAACTATGTGATAGGAGACAATGTATAACTAATCTCATGCTGGAACGGTTATAATTAATTAAACAGTTTTTTCTCGGAGTTCGACTATGTTAACTGCTATTATAACCACAGAATCTACGGGTCGTTAGATTACCTAACACCTGTTGAATATAGATATTTAATGTTCGATGAAAAATTGTTGTAAAAAGGGTTGTGAATCCACATCTAATAAACACATTTCCTGTCTTAACTCATGCTTTTTAAGCATTCTATCTGTTTCCTCCTTAAGATATAATGTGTGATTATACTCAATTTGTCAGTAATAACCACACCTAGTATGATTCCAGCCTGTCCAGAGTCTCTGCGATAACCTTTTTTTCTTTGTTAAAAAAGTTCTTCATCCTCTGAATAAAGGCATTTTTTTCATCTTCAGTACTATAGTTCTCCATAAGGTTGTTGACCCAGTCTATGTTCTCTTCCACCTCTTCTGGAACCCTTTCACCATCGTGTCTTACCGCATCCCTGGGGCAGATATCATGACACCTACCACAGCGGATACACTTCTCAAATTCAATAATGGCCTTCTTTTCAATCATAGAAATAGCTTTTACAGGACAGTTGTCAACACATAACCCACACGCAACACAATCACTTTCTTTAATCCAAGGCATTTCATTATCACTCCTCTAATTATTGGCAAATGTTCATTATAATAATGATATTCTTTTTGTGAGCATAAGTCAAGAACTACCCCGCCGCCGATAGTGTCAAGTTACTTTTGGATTTAAGATAAACTCCCTTTAAGATTTATTTAAAAGGCATATGCTTTTATTGCCCGATATGTTCCGCTAACTTTACCATTTTTTAATGCTGGTAGTACTTCTTTGGCCTCAGGATATAGCCTTTTGGTTTTACTTCTTTTAAATATTTTCTTGGTTTTGATCTCGATCTTTTTATCTTTTTTCTTTTCTTTTATCAATATATATATATCCTGTGCTTTACCTCCATTAAACTTAAAAGCCCTCATACGAGACATCTGTTCTGCTCCAGGAATACTCCATCCCTAATGGACGGCTGGACAACCTATGGGATAATATATGGCTTATATGACCCTCTGCACTACATCCTGATGCATATGGATCCTTACCATACCTAACTATTCCTCCCCAATTAGATAATATATACTTGCGTGACTCTTTTACTGCTTCTAATTTCGTTTTTTTTCTGGTGTTTTTTATTATCTCTTTAAATATCAGTTTAACTTTATCTATATCACACTCATTTAATCCTTCCCAAAGATAAAATTTTATCTTCGGAAGATGTCCAGTAGCCTTCAGTACATACTTGTTTAAATGATACCTATCCAGTACATATTTAGCTTTGGGTAACCAATTTAATCCTTCTTTTATCCACTTTGCTCCATCTCCAGCTAAATAAATTATCTCTATTTCATCTATATCATAAGTTTCATCTATATAATCTATAACCTCTAACCATAAATCCTCAACTTTATTTTTATATAAACCGCTAAAATACTTCGCGTTCTTTAATTTGTTCCTAGTCTTGTTTATCTTCTCTAATCCTTCATGTACATATATTAACCTGCTAATTGTCTTTTTACTACCGTGTTGTAATGCTATATGATCTTCATCAGCCTCTACATATAGCCTCTTTACTTTCTTTTTTTTATCTTTTTTTTCTTCTAATTCACGATTGTCTATCTCTCCCAGCTTTCTTATCTTGTTTTTTACTGTCTCTCTACTTATTTTTAAATTTTTTACTGCTAAATCAGCACTTTTTTGATAAGAATGATCTGAAGCAAGTTCTATTATCTTCGCTGTTAAACCATTATCCATCCTTTGATATCTCTCAATTCCTACAATATCATCTAATAAGTAGGTAAATCCTTTATCACCTTTTGATTTGTAATATACTCTAAAGTATTTAACTTCTCCAAACACTGTTATTAAAGTCTTTTTCATTCCTGTTTGTTGTACTACCCAATTTTTTTTGCGCTCTGTTGACTCTTTAATCCTTTGATCGCATTCCTCTAAAAAATTTTTAATAATATTACTATCTAATTCATCTAAACAATCTTTTAAAATATTAATTACCTCAGTTATATCACTATCACCTTCAATAAAAATCTTTTCTACTTGTTTTTCTAACTCAGATGTGACTTTTTTGTGAAATTGTTGTATAATAATATCCATAAGAAGACTCCCTTTTCTTTTTTGTTTGTTTTTGTTATTAAAAACATTTTATCAGAAAGGGAATCTTCTTTCTGTTTTTTTATCAATAATCTCCAAAAGTTATTTTACACTAAGTAAAAAAAATGGAAAGAGGGGTGAAGATCGTAGCAATTCCCCTCCACCTAAATCAAAGAAAGGATTTAGATGGAGTTTCCTTGCTACATTTTAGATGAAAAGAAGTGAATTAAAATGTTACAGTGAGAAAGAAAGTAAGAAAAAAGATTAAAATGGTTTATTATAGACAATTTAGGGAGGATAATATGTTTGTATATATAATATAAAGCATAAGACAATATTTTTTTATTTGGAATAGATTGGAGAAATATAATGGATAAAAAGAAGAAAAAAGTATCACAAAAAGAAAAAGAAAGTCAGCGAATTGGAAAAATAAAGGAAAAGTTTGATCAAACTGCAGATAGATTAGAACTAGCTATGGACGCTGGAGAACACGGTTTCTGGGATTGGGACCTGGATACAGATGAAATATATTTCAGTCCTCAATATTATAGGATGTTGGGTTATAAACCTAATGAATTACCAATGACCAAAGAAACTTGGGTAAATTTAATGCATCCTGAAGATAGAAAAACAATAGTACCCAAAATAGAAAAATATGTTAAAAATGCTGAATCTTATGAAGAAATATTTCGTCTAAAATGTAATGATGGATGTTATAAATGGATCTCGGGCAGAGGTAAAAGTTTTGAAATTGATGAAAATGGCAATTCTCATCGAGCAGTGGGAGTACATGTTGATGTTACTAAAATAAAAGAAATTGAAAAAGAATTATTACTGCAAAAAGAATTAACACAATCTTCTCTGGATTCTCTTTCTGCACATATAGCTGTTTTAGATAGTAAAGGGGTAATTAGATATACCAATAAAGCTTGGAAAGAATTTATCAAAAAAAACAATTCATCTTTCGATAGATCAGATGAAGGAGTCAACTACTTAAAAGTTTGTAAAAATGCAGAAGGTCAATGGGCTAAAGAAGCTCTAGCTGCTTATCAAGGGATTAAAAAGGTAATAGGTAGGAAAAATAATATATTTAGTTTGGAATATCCCTGCCATTCACCTGATACAAATAGATGGTTTAGGATGAGAGTTACTCCTTTTATAGGAGATGGTCCTTATAAAGTAGTGGTGACTCATGAGAATATAACCGAAAGAAAAAAACAAGAAGAAAGGATAAAGAAACAACGAGAAAGAATGGAATATATTTTAGTGGGTACAGAGGCAGGCACATGGGAATGGAATGTACAAACTGGAGAAACTGTATTTAATGAAAAATGGGCTGAAATGATAGGTTATACTCTGGAAGAAATTTCTCCTACTAATAATGAAATCTGGGAAAAGTTTGCTCACCCTGATGATTTAGAAAAAAGTAAAGAAATGTTACAGAAACACTTTAATGGTATGATAGATCAATATGAGATAGAAATAAGAATGAGACATAAAGAAGGACACTGGGTATGGTTGCTTGATAAAGGGAAAGTTATTTCCTGGACAGATGATGGAAAACCATTAAAAATGTTTGGTATACATCTAGATATTACGAAAAGAAAAGAAAAAGAAAAAGAACTTCAGAAAAAGAGGCAACGTCTAAATACTCTTATATCAAAAACTCCAGCAATAATTTATTCTTATGAATTAGTTGATGGTATGCCCAATATAACTTATATTAATAAAAATATTAAAAATGTGCTAGGATTTGAACCCGAATATTTTATTGACAATTTTGAAAAATTCAAAGAATGTCTCCATCCAGAAGATACCAAGCAAGCTTTCGTGGATATATTAAAGTTAATAACAAAGGAAGGTAGGGACAGTATAATCTTAGAGTATAGGTTTGCAGATAAACAGGGCAAATATCACTGGCTACGTGATGAACAAAATCTAATTATTTATGGAGATGGCAGTAAAGAAGTAATAGGTGCCTGCTGGGATATAACTGAAATAAAAGAACAAAGAGCATATTTTGAACAGCTTTTTTATAATTCAACAGAAGCTATAGTTCTTTTGGATAATAATCATCATGTAATAAAAACAAATAAAAAGTTCGAATCTTTATTTGGATTTAAAGAGTCAGAAATTAAAAATAAAAATCTTGATAATTATATTTTACCTGATAATTTAATAAATGAAGGAGAAGAATATACCGAAAAAGTTAAAAAAGGAGAAAAAATTGAAGAAGAATGCCCACGGAAAATTAAGAACGGTAAAAAAGTTGATGTTCATATGCAGGGTTTTCCCATTAAATTGGGAAATGGACATATCGGTATTTATGCTATATATAGAGATATAACTGAAAGAAGAAAGAGAGAAAAAAATATTGAAAGTTTACATAAAATAGCTTTGAATTTTAAAAAACTTTCAGATAAAAAAGAAGTATGTAAAAGCACAGTAGAGGCTGCAGAAAACTTACTGCAATTTGACATATGTGATGTAAATTTGGTAGAAGATGAAATGCTTATACCCCGGGCTAAAACTAATAATACAAATAATAAAAAAATGTCTATAACAAAGGGAATAGCAGGTAAGACTTATCGCGAAAATGAAAGTTTTTTAATTGATAATATTGAAAAGGACCCCAAAGCTAAGCCTGTCAAGAGTTCCTATAAATCATTGATTAGTATACCTATTGGTGATTATGGTGTCTTCCAGGCTGTAGCAGAGGAAGTAGCAGCTTTCACGGAAGCTGATTTAGAGCTGGCAGAGCTTTTGATTTCTCACACGACAGCAGCTCTAGAGAGGATTTATTCTCAGGAAAAATTAAAGTATAAAACCTTTCATGATGAGCTTACAGGCCTTTATAACCGAAGGTTTATAGAAGAAGAGATGCAAAGACTTGATACCAAACGTCAACTACCTATTAGCATTATTATGGCTGACATTAATGGGTTAAAAATTATTAACGACAGTTTAGGGCACGCAAAGGGAGATGAATTATTGGTCAAGACTGCTAATCTATTGGAAGATACTGTAAGGGATGAAGATATTTTGACCCGCTACGGTGGTGATGAATTTATTATTTTACTGCCTCAAACCAGCCAAAAAATAGCTCAAGATATTGTAGGACGTATTAAAAAAAGCTGTAAAGAAACAAAAACAGAAGAATTGATTGTGTCATTAGGTATAGGGGCCGCCACAAAAAGTGATTCAAAAGTAGGTATAAAAAATATTATAAAAAAAGCTGATAATAATCTTTATAAAGATAAACTTATGAGCAGCAGAAGCATAAAACATGAAATAGTGGAAAATTTGTTAAACACTCTGACGACTAACAGTAGTGAAACCATAGGACATGCCCGACGTATGAAAAAGCTAGCTCAAAAATTAGGAACTAAAATTGGTTTAAATAAATCTCAATTAAACAGGTTATCATTGTTGGCAATCTTACATGATATAGGAAAAATTACGATCTCGAGTGATATATTGACAAAACCTGACAAGCTTACAGAAGAAGAATGGCAGTTACTTAAAAAACATCCCGAAAAAGGCCATAAAATTGTTTCTGCTTCAGAAAAATTTGCTATAATAGCAGAAGAGATTCTTTACCATCACGAATATTATAATGGGGATGGTTATCCTGAAGGATTAAAAGGTGAAGAAATCCCTTTTTTAGCTCGTATTATCGCCATAGTTGATGCCTATGATGTGATGACTACAGGCAGACCTTATCAAGATGCTATGAGTAAACAAAAAGTTTTAAAAGAGATAAAAAGCTGTGCTGGAACTCAGTTTGACCCCAGGCTAGCAGAGGAGTTTGTGGAGATGATGAGTGAATAAAAAGATAGCATTAACTATTATTACTGAGAATGGGAGACTCGCTGAGGAAATGATTTAAAATATTTAAGTTATGTGGGATCAGTTCCTTCCGGTATTTATATCTAGAGATTAAATTCTTTATTATTCAATACAAATTTTCTTTATGTTTTCTAAAATATGAAAAGATTAATAAAGCAGAATTATTATATATAGAAAGGAAGGTGTGTATTGTTTCAGAAAAATCAAATGATTTTTGAAAACAAATTCATAGAAATCGGATAGATAATTAAGCTGTTTTTGATTGACTTTTTCTATTAATCCGCTTTCTTCTTTCAATAACTTTTTTGTGTCTTTGTTTTCTTTTGTTAATTTTTTGGATAAAAATTAATTTGTGAAATCTATTTTTACTTATTTACCGAATTCAAGTTTAATAGAGCAAGATAAAATTTAAAAAAATTAAAATTATTTAAAAGGAAGGAATAAATAAAATGGGAAAATTTTTTTCAAGAAAGTTAGGTCAAACAGAAATAAAATCTTTTCCAATTGGATTTGGAGGTATTCCTATCCAGAGGGTTAATGAAAGAAAAGCCATCGAGATAATAAGAGAGGCTGTAAAACAAGGCATTAATTTTTTTGATACAGCAAGGGCTTATACAGATAGCGAAGAAAAAATAGGTAAATCTTTATCTGATATAGATAAAAAAATTTATATTTCTACTAAGACTCCGGCTAATACAAAAAAAGCGGCTTTAAAAGATGTTAAAAAAAGTTTAGAAAATTTGCAACGAGATAAAATAGATATTTATCATTTACATAATGTCAGTGATGAAAAAACTTATCAAAAGATGGTCCTTAACCCAAATAGTGCACTATCAGGTCTAAAAGAGGCCAAAAGAATGGGACTTATTGAACATATAGGAATTACTGGTCATTCTATTGAACTACTAAAAAAAGCTTTAAAAACCGGTCAATTTTCAGTTACAATGTTTTGCTATAATTTCATAGAAAATGAATGTGAAAATGATTTTTTAGACTTTTGTCGTAGCAAAAATATCGGAATGATAGCTATGAAACCTTTTGCAGGGGGAAGATTAAATGATGCCAGTATTAATTTGAAATATATATTACAACAAAATGATGTTTTAGCTATACCAGGCATGGAAAAAATCGAGGAAGTAAGAGAAAATGTATCAATTGTTAATAATCAAAATGTACTAACCGATAAAGAAAGAGAATTAATGGATTATTATAAAGAGAAATTTACAACACAATTTTGCAGACGTTGTGGTTATTGCCAACCTTGCCCGGAAGGTGTTAATATCCCAATAATTTTAAGAGCCCAATCTTTTATTAATAGAATGCCTGAAAAAGATCTAAAAAATGGAGAAAAAGCAGTTTATAAAGCGTTTCAAACGGCATACAATTGCATAAATTGTGAGGTTTGTATTGAAAAATGCCCATATAATTTACCGATTCCACGTTTAATAGAAAAGAATATAAATATAATTGAAAAATTTTTACAGTAAATAAATACAAATCATCAAGAATAAAATTTATAAACAAGAGATATATTTTTGATTTGAAATAAGAAATTATAATTTTTAAATAAACATATATTTATGCAATAAATACTAATAAAAACAAATTTAAACTAAATTGCTATTTAATTGTTTGTTTTTCTTATAATTTGTGAATGTAATATATACTTGACAGCAAAGAAGCCTTAATGCTATAATACTTATTGTTAGTTATAAAACTTGTAGTTAGCCGGGGTGGCGGAATTGGCAGACGCATCGGACTTAAAATCCGGTGGGAATTATTTTCCCGTATCGGTTCGAGCCCGATCCCCGGCACCACTTTAAGTGGGTATAGCTCAGTTGGTCAGAGTGCTACGTTGACATCGTAGAGGCCAGTGGTTCGAATCCACTTACCCACACCACTTTATTTTCTATTTAATCCCGTATTTACGGGTATTTTTTATTTTAAAGGAGCTTGTTATGAATTACTATATTTTGATTCCTATATTAGGAGCTATTATCGGTTATTTCACAAATTATATTGCTGTTAAAATGTTATTTAGGCCGATTGAAGCTGTTAATATTCCAATATTTAATTTAAAGATACAGGGCCTACTCCCAAGGAGAAGAGATGAACTGGCAGTTAATATTGCAGAAACAATTGATAATAACTTGCTTTCTATTGACAATATTATAGATGAATTTGATCAGGAAGTTATTAAAGGAGAACTCGATATAATTATAGAGGATACGATTAGTAAAAAGATTAATGAGAATTTTAAATACGTTATGCCGAGGCTTTTAAAGGATATAAGCCGTGAAATAATTGTAGATGTTATAAAAGAAGAGGTTCATGCTAATTTTGAAGACTGGATGGAGAGTTTGACAGAGAAAGTAAAAAATGAAGTAGATATTAAAAAAATGATTGAAGAGAAGATCAAATCCTTTCCTATGTCTACCTTGGAAGAGATTATATTAAAAATAGCAGATAAAGAATTAAAGCATATTGAATACTTAGGTGGCCTAATTGGCTTTATTATTGGGCTGGGTCAGCTTTTGTTAATTACTTGGATTTAAATAATTTTTTTGGTATATTTTATCATGTGTATAACAAAAATATAGAAGTGTCTTTCTTGACATAAGCACTATATAATAATATAATTAAGAAAATAATAAATATTTTAAAAGGCTATGAAGAGAAGAGTAAGCTATTTTAAGATTCAAAAGAGAAGGATACCTCAGGCTGTAAGTATCTGAATTTTAGATAGGTGAAGACCATCTCTGAGCTGATAGGAAGAAAGCGAAGTATTTCTATCCGGTTTTTATGGATATCGTTAAATTTCAACAAGAGGGTTTTACCAAGTAGAGTGGGACCGCGGTTTAATTCGTCTCTAAAGGAGATGGGTTAGGCCTTTTTTTATTTTAAGATATTTTTAATAACACAATAAGGAGGCAATAAAATTGAGTAAAATTAAGGTAGAACTTCCTGACGGCAGTATTCTCAGTTTTGATCAGGCGAAAACGGTCAAAGAAGTTGCCTATTCTATCGGAAAAGGATTGGGCAGAGATGCTGTTGCAGGTGTAGTTGATGGACAAAAGGTTGATGCTGACTATTTATTAGAAGAAGACTGTAGTTTAAATATCATAACTATTGATTCTAAAGAAGGTTTGGAAATATACAGACATACGACATCACATATAATGGCACATGCTGTACAGCGCCTTTATCCAGATGCCAAACTGGCCATTGGACCTGTTATTGAAGACGGATTTTATTATGATTTCGATTTAAAAAGCAGTTTAAGTACAGATGATTTAGATGAAATAGAGGCGGAGATGGAGAAAATTATTACTGCTGGTTATGAGATCAAAAGAAAAGAAATGCCGAAAGAAAAGGCAATTGAATTGATGAAAACAAAGGGAGAAGAATACAAGGTTGAATTAATTAAAGGGATAAAGGATGATAAGGTCAGCTTTTATGAACAGGGAGATTTTATGGATTTATGCAGGGGGCCTCATCTACCTTCAACTGATTGGTTAAAGGCTTATAAATTGCTCAATACGGCCGGTGCTTATTGGCGTGGCGATGAAAACAACAAGATGCTCCAGAGAATTTATGGGACATCTTTTTTAAAAGAAAAAGCACTCGAGGATTATTTAAAAAAATTAGAAGAAGCAAAAAAAAGAGATCATAATAAACTGGGTAGAGAGCTTGACCTTTTTATGACTTCAGATATTATCGGCCAGGGATTACCTCTTTTAAAACCAAAAGGAGCTAAAATCGTCCAGCTACTTCAGCGTTTTGTAGAAGATGAAGAGGAAAAACGTGGCTATAAGATGACCAAGACTCCTTTTATGGCCAAAAAAGATTTATATGAAGTATCCGGTCACTGGGATCATTATAAAGATGATATGTTTATTATGGGGTCTGAAGAAAAAGATGAAGAAATACTAGCCCTTAGACCGATGACTTGCCCCTATCATTTTACAATTTATAACTCAAAGTTAAGGAGTTATCGTGATTTGCCTATTAGATATTCAGAAACCTCACCACTATTTAGAAACGAATCTTCCGGTGAAATGCACGGTTTGATTAGAGTAAGACAGTTTACTATTTCAGAGGGTCATCTGATTGTAACACCACAACAGTTGGAAGAAGAGTTTAAAGGAGTGGTCAATTTAATAGACTATTTTATGGATGTTTTAGGTATAAGAGAAGATATTTGGTTTAGGTTTTCTAAGTGGGACCCTTCCAATAAAGGAAAATATATTGATAATCCAGAAGCCTGGAAGGATTCTCAGGAAAAAATGAAAAATATTTTAGACAAACTGGATTTAGATTATGTAGTGGCTGAAGACGAGGCTGCATTTTATGGACCTAAACTTGATATACAGTTTAAAAATGTACATGGTAAAGAAGATACGATAATCACAATACAAATTGATTTTGCCTTGCCGGAAAGATTTGACATGACCTATATAGACGAAAATAATGAAAAGAGAAGACCCTATATTATTCATAGAACTTCAATAGGTTGTTATGAAAGAACTTTGGCGATGTTGATAGAAAAATATGCAGGTGCCTTTCCCACTTGGCTTTCTCCCACTCAGACCGTTGTTTTACCTGTATCTGATGATCAGCTTGATTATGCTTATCAAATTAAAGATAAGTTGTTTGCAGAGGAGGTTAGGGTTGAGGTTGATGGAAGCAATGAACAGCTGGGATATAAGATCAGGCAGGCCCAACTGGAGAAAATCCCCTATATGTTAATAGTAGGCTCTCGTGAGGCTGAAAAGGGGACAGTATCAGTACGTGATAGGGATGAAGGAGATATAGGAGAGTTCGGTTTTGCAGAATTTAAAGCTAAAATATTAGAGGAGATAAGAAAAAAAGTTAGATAGAAAGTTGACATAGGACAGCTGACTGTGGTAAAATTTAATTCGACAATAAAGTAGAAACCACTGTTTCTCACCAATAATAGGATTATTGGTTAATAGTTAGAGAATTTATCTTTAGTCAGAGTATGGCTTCTAACTTTTTGAATTTAACGGGTGGTTTCTACCACCCGTTTATTTTATTTGTTGTCAAAAAAAAGTGGAGGTGCATAAAATCAGTAATAATAATTTAAAGGTTAATGAACGGATTAGGGCTAAGGAAGTTAGGTTAATTGATAATGAAGGTGAGCAAATTGGTATAAAAAAATTTGATGAAGCCTTAAGAATGGCTGAAGAACGAGGATTTGACTTAGTGGAAGTAGCCCCTCAGGCTAGACCGCCTGTCTGTAAGATCATGGATTACGGTAAATATAAATATGAACAGGCAAAAAAAAGACAAAAACAGAAAAGAAATCAAAATGTAATGAAAGTCAAAGAAGTTCAGATGGGTGTTAAAATACAGGATCATGACTTTAATGTTAAATTGAAACAAGCACGTAGATTTCTGAATGATAAAAACAAGGTAAAAGTTCGCATTCGCTTTAGAGGCAGAGAAATGGTTCATAAAAATCTTGGTTATGAACTTATGGATAGACTCAAAGAAGAAACTGAAGATATCGGTAAGGTTGAAAGCAGTCCAAAAATGGAGGGCCATAGTATGCTCATGTTTTTAACCCCGATTAGTGAAAAATAAGGAGGAATTATAAAATGCCTAAGCTTAAAACACACAAGGGTATTAAAAAAAGAGTAAAAGTTACTAAAAATGGTAAAATAAAGCGACATAAGGCTTTTAAAAGCCATATTTTGACTAAAAAATCAAGTAAGAGGAAGAGGCATTTAAGAAAGACTACAATAATGAATAAAACATATCAAAAAAAATACAAAAAACTTTTACCATATGAATAATTTATATTTTGGGAAGTTTCGAAAAGGAGTGAATAATTATGGCTCGTGTTAAGAGAGGTTCAAAAGCACGTAGAAGAAGAAAGAAAGTTTTAAAGTCTGCCAAAGGTTTTATAGGTTCGCGTAGTACACTTTTTCGTCCTGCCAAACAGGCAGTCATTAAATCATTACAGTATGCTTATCGAGATAGAAGGGCTAAAAAACGGGAATTCCGCCGCCTTTGGATTACCAGAATAAATGCAGCTGCCAGACAAGATGGTCTTTCTTATTCTAGGTTTATCAACGGTTTGAAAAAAGCTGATATTCAAATTGATAGAAAAATGTTGGCTGATTTAGCAGTTAATGATAAAGATGCCTTTAGCGAATTAGTTAATGTCGCCAAGGGAGAATTATAAATTTCTGATAAAACCCGGTTTAACCGGGTTTTATATATTTAGGTGATCATTTATGGATGATATTAAAAGTATAAAGAATTCAAAAGTAAAAGAACTGCGCAAACTATATAAAAAAAAATATAGAAAAGAAAAAGGCCAATTCATCCTGGAAGGACTGAGATTAATTAGAGGTGCTTATCAGGCTGGGGCTGATATTAATAATATTTTTTTAAGCAGTCAATTTTATCAGAGCAACAAGACAGAATCATTTTTAATAAATAATGAAGACAAACTAATTTTTGTAACTGAACAGCTAATTGAACGGGTGGCAGATACCAAAAATCCTCAATCAGTTATCGCTGTGGTCAATCAAATTAAGTTCACACAAGATGAGGTTGTTGCTAAGGATTATATTTTAATTTTAGATCAAATTCAAGACCCCGGGAACATGGGTACTATCATCAGAACGGCTGTAGCGGCCGGTTTTCAATCCATTGTAATTTCTAAGGGTTCTGTGGATATATTTAATCTTAAGGTTTTGAGAGCCTCTATGGGGGCAGTTTTTTGTCTCCCGATGATCAAAGATGTTAAAATAGATGAACTAACCAAACTATTAAAAGCCAAAGAGCAGACTATATATGCAGCTGATTTAGAAACAGACAGCTATTATAATGATCTTAAATATAAAAAGCCCCTTTCTTTGATTATAGGTAATGAGGCACACGGAATTAGAAAAAAAATTCTTGATAGGGCTGACCAAAGAACCAAAATACAGCTTAGAGGAAATATAGAATCTTTAAATGCGGGAGTTGCTGCAGGGATTTTGATGTTTAAAATATTAGAAGATTCTTTTTAAATAGATTAATATCCTTGTCAAAACAAGGAAGTTATGATATAATGAAAAAAAATTAAAGGCAACTATCTCTGTGAAAGGATGTGGTCCTGGTTGGGAATAACTGCATCATTATTCTGGAAATTGTTTGAGGAAACAGGGTCGGTCAATGCGTATTTGGCATATAGGAGGATTTTTAAAACAGAGATTAAAAGAAGCACTTAATTTTTTAAAGACAAATATAAAAAAACAGCTGAGAAGGAGAGAGTAGTTACAAGAAATTAATACAGGGAGAGTTTGCTAGTTGACTGAGAGCATACTCATTAATACCTTGTAATGAAGTTCACTCTGGAGCTGAGGGCTGAACTTTGCAGTAGGTCTCATCCGGGTAATTCCGTTATCAAATTCAAGTGATCTTATATTTTAAGGTAACTAGGGTGGTACCGCGTTGATCTCGTCCCTTAATTAAGGGCGAGTTTTTTTTATGGATAATTGGAGGTGTTAAATATTGGATTTATTAAAAGAAATAAAAAAGATTGAGTCTGAAGCACAGGAAAAATTTAAAGAGGTTGAAAATTTAAAACGTCTGGAAGAATTGAGAGTAAAGTATCTGGGTAAAAAAGGTAAAATAGCTCAGATATTCTCTAAAATGGGACAGGTAGAAGATGATAAAAAGCCTATAGTTGGTAAAGAAACCAATATTTTAAAAAACAAGATACAGAAATTATACAATCAGTTAAAGGAAGAAAAAGAAAAAGAGCTTAAGGCGGATAAATTAAAGTCAGAAACAATTGATGTTACTTTACCTGGTAGTAAAGTTAATGTTGGACATAAAAATCCCTTCACTCATATTATTGATGAAGTTGTTGAATTATTTTTGGGTATGGGCTTTTCTATTGAAGAAGGTCCGGAAGTGGAAACAGAATACTATAATTTTGAGGCTTTAAATATTCCTAAAGATCATCCAGCTCGCGATCTTCAAGACACCCTTTATATAGATGATAAGTATTTGTTAAGAACCCACACTTCCCCGGTTCAGATTAGAACCATGGAAAAAGAGGACCCTCCCATAAAAATTATTGCTCCAGGACGGGTTTACAGATCTGATGAACTCGATGCTTCACACTCTCCTAATTTTCATCAAATAGAGGGTCTTGTTATTGATAAAGATATTTCTTTTAGTGATTTGAAGGGTGTTATTGAGATTTTCATACATGAGATATATGGAAAAGAAAGAAAGATAAGATTTAGACCCAGTTATTTTCCTTTTACTGAACCAAGTGCAGAAGTTGATGTTTCATGTAATGTCTGTAAGGGAGAGGGATGTTCTCTCTGTTCTTATACAGGCTGGGTAGAAGTATTGGGTTCAGGCATGGTTCATCCCAATGTATGTAAGATGTCTGGCTTAGATCCAGATATATACAGCGGATTTGCTTTTGGAATGGGCTGGGATAGAATAGCGATGTTGAAATATGATATAGATGACATTAGAGTTCTTTATGAAAATGACAAAAGATTTATCCACCAATTCTAAAAAAAAGGAGTGAGAATCAAAGTGCAAGTTCCATATAATTGGTTAAAAACATATATAGATTTCCCCTACTCTCCCTTTGAACTGTCAGACAAGCTAACGATGGCAGGTTTGGAAGTAGAGGAAGTAGATTATTTAGGTGAAGGTTTAGAAAATATTATAATCGGTGAGATTATCGAAATTAAAGACCACCCTAATGCTGACAAACTGAAGATATGTAGAATAGATATTAAAGAAAAAACACTCCAAATGATTACAGGGGCTCCTAATATTAAAATGAATATTAAGGTACCTATAGCAGGAGTTGGAGTAACTTTGCCAACTGGAATGGAAATTGAAAAGACCACTATTAGGGGAGAGATTTCTGAGGGCATGATCTGTTCAAAAGATGAACTTGGTCTACAGGAGAAAAGAGCCAGTGGAATTATGGTTTTATCAGATCAGGCTAAAAAAGGAGAAAAGTTCATAAAATATCAGGGTTTAGACGAGTATGTCTATAAACTTGATTTAACTCCCAACTACGCTCGTTGTTTAGGTATGATTGGAGTTGCCAGAGAGGTTAAAGCAATGCAGGATGATGATTTAAGTATAAAATATCCAAAGATAGATATAAATGAAACAAAAGATCAGAAAACAGATCAAATAGCCGAGATTAAAATTGATGATGAAAATTTATGTCCACGTTATGCAGGTCTAATCATTAAAGATGTGAAAATAAAGCCTTCCCCAAAATGGATACAAAACCGACTGCGGGCAGCAGGTATTAGACCTATAAATAATATTGTTGATATTACCAACTATGTTTTGCTGGAATACAATCAACCCCTACATGCCTTTGATTTAAATAAAATTAAAGATAATAAGATTATAGTGAGAAGGGCAAAAGAAAAAGAAAGTGTGACAACCTTAGATGGTGTTGAAAGATGTCTGGATGAACAGACACTTGTTATTACTGATCCCCAAAAAATTATTGCTATAGCAGGAGTAATGGGAGCTGCGAACAGTGAAGTTACAGAAAACACGACTGATATATTCCTAGAAGCAGCCTATTTTAATCCGACCAATATTCGCAAAACTGCCCGCAAATTAGCCTTACCGAGTGAAGCATCACACCGTTTTGAACGGGGTATTGACATAGAAAATGTAGTAACAGCGGGCAGAAGAGCTGCATTTCTCATGCAGGAATATGCAGAGGGTCAAGTTTTAGTGGGGGTTATAGATAATTATCCCCTTACTTATCAGGAAAATATAGTTAAGGTCGAAATTTCTAAAATAAATCGCCTTTTAGGTATAAGCCTAGATAAAGATGAAATTGAAGATATGCTGAATAGATTAAAAATAGAGACAATAAAAAAAGAAAAAGACTGTTTAAAATTCAAAGTACCATCTTATAGAAATGATATTAAAGAGGATGCTGATATCATAGAAGAAGTAGCTCGAATCTATGGATATAATAATATTTTCTCTACTATACCGAGATCGAATCAAGTAGGTACAAGAACCCGAATTCAAAAAATTGAAAAGAAGATTAAAAACGTTATGAATGCAACTGGGTTGGATGAAATTATAACCTTCAGTTTGACTGGATCTGATGATTATAGGAAGCTTGATTTACCTTTAGATCACAGATATAGGGATTGGGTAAGTATTAAAAATCCCTTGAATAAAGACTTCGGTTTGTTAAGAACTTCACTTATACCGGGATTAATTGAGGCCATGTCAACAAATGCAAAAAGGCAGATCGAAGAGCTTAAATATTTTGAAATAGGGCGTGTTTTTTTTAATCAGGGTAAAAACGAACGACCCCTTGAAAAAACAAAGTTATCTGCAGGCTCGATGGGATCTGTTCAGGACAGATGGGATTTAGATGCACCTGACTTTTATTATTTAAAAGGGGTTTTGGAAGAGTTTTTTAAAAAGCTTAATATTGATAAAAATATAAAATATTTAACTGGGAGTCAACCATTTTATCACCCGGGTAGAGCTGCTGATATATTCTATAAAGATAAAAAAATTGGTATTTTAGGAGAATTAAAGCAGGAAATTATTGAGCAATATGATCTTAAAGAACGTAGTGCGGTCCTTGAGATTGATTTAATGACTATTTTTGAAGAGGTTGAAATAGGAGATTACTTATTTGAAATGCTGCCTAAATATCCTGCTGTAGTCAGAGATCTTGCGGTTATGTTATCAGAAGATATTCCAATGATGGAGGTTCTTAATCTTATAAATAGTCAGGGACAGGATATTTTGAAGGATACGGAGCTTTTTGATATATATCAGGGAGAACAGATCCCTAAAGGCAAAAAGTCAATTGCCTTCAAATTATTATTCCAGGCCAAAGATAGAACCCTGACTGACCAAGAGGTAAATTCTGTTGTTAATCAGATAATTGAAAAATTAAAAAATAAATATGAGGCAGAAATCAGAAAAAAATAACTGTGGTTGCAGGATTTTAAGATATAATAGTGAATTTATAAAAGTAAGAACTTAAACAAACAGGGGTTGTATTATAATGGAAAAATATGAAGAGGTAAACAAATTAAAGGTCAGGATTTTAGATGAAGACTTAGTGGTCAAAGGTAAGGTTTCAGAAGAATATGTTAATCAATTGGCAGAATATATTAATAATATCGGTCAAGAGATACAGGAAACCTATCCCCGTTTACCGCGTAGAAGTCTGCTTGGACTTACTATGGTAAATTTGGCAGATAGACTTTTTAAGGATAAAAAAGAATTAAAAAGTATCAAAAATGAAAATAAGGAATTAAAAAAACTTAAAAACAAGTTGATCAAAGACAACAAATCACTGAAAAGAGCTAATAGAGAACTAAATAATCTACTGGAGGAGGCATAATAATAATTGGATGGTTCAATTACTGTTATAGATATTATAATAAGCATTATCCTCCTTTATTTCATATTTGAAGGATATAAAAAAGGTTTTGTAAAACAAACAGCCACATTTATAGGCATTTTAGTATCTCTTTATCTTGCAATAACAAAGTATCCTGATTTGCAATATTATTTAAGGCCTTACTTAGATGTATCTGAGACCTTTTTACAGTTTATCAGCTTTGCACTTATTTTTATAGGAGTAAATATAGTAATCCAGATTTTTTGTAATGTCTTAGAGAAAATGACTGATAATGCCTTCATAAAACCGATTAATCAGGTCGGAGGAGCCCTGTTTGGACTGATTAAAGGAGGCATTTTAGTATATTTTATTGTTTTGATTTTATCAGAAATTCCCTATCAATCTCTGGCAGAATCACTTGATAAATCATTTTTAGCAGATAGATTTTTGAGTTTTACTCCCTATGTAAAAGAGAATTTGGAGCGACTATTTGACCATAATTAAGATTATGGTCAATTTTTAGGTGTGTCTTGTGAATTCTAAAGATAGTAGGTGGAATTAGAATCCTACCCGTGCTATTTTCGTCGGATCGGTATGTGAACCCGACAGTGACAGGGTGTCTGTTGTGAGACAGAATCTGAAGAGTCTGAGGAGAGGATTAGTCCAAAAAATTAGGTGAACCAGAGGTGGCCTTTTGTTATGGTGACCCGCCTAAAAATTGGGGAAGTTCGGAGCCTACCTGGGGAGAAGAGAGTACCGATAGGTGCTTGACAACAGAATAGCAAGATGTGATTAGGGTTGGAATGATCCAAAAGAGAGTGACTTTTGAATTGACCGAGGGATTAACTGATGAGTCTCAAACCAGACTGGATTGAGTAAGCGAAGGTATAATCTTTAGTGGGAAAAGCGAAGTAAAGCTACATCAGTATTCAGACGGTACCACATAGTAGTTTTGATAGTTGGTCTGATGACTACAGAGTGAGTTATGCAAGGAGAAAGCCAACTGTAGCGAAGGGTATTGATCTTATCCGAAGTTAGAGACAAGATAAGAGTGGTTGATTAACTGTTAAGTAGTTTAGCTGCTGATAGAGGTCAGCGAGTCTGCCGGATGGTGCACCGAAGGCAAAGCAGGGCAGAAATACTGCGACCTGAGTATTGGTATACCAGCAGGTGCGATTGGATTTTTAAAACACAGTTGGTAATATCATGAAGAACAGGAGTTAATGAACTAAATTATCGAGTTTAAGACTGGTAAGTTGTGAGTAAAATATACACCTATGGTGACATAGGGATGATGACTTGCTCCTTGAGATGGGGCAACGGAAACAGTAGGCTGCTTTCGGGAGAACCGTACCTGCAGTTTGATGAAAGGTCCCAGCTGAAAAGCTGGTCCTACTCTATTGAGTGAGGTGATAACTTATGCATAGTTTTAGCAACAAAGAAATTTCAGAACTGCTCAGTGAGTATACAGATTTAATGAAGATTATGGGAGAAAACAAATATAGAATAAGGGCTTACGATAATGCAGCCCGGATTGTTTCTGACCGGTCGATAGATATTGAAAAACTGGCTAAAGAAAATAGATTAGAAGAGATCAAAGGAATAGGTCAGGGAATTGCTAAAACCATAAAGGACATCTTTATAGATGGATACTGTCAGCCTTTAGATGAATTAAAGAAAGAGCTGCCTCCCGGTTTCGAAGATTTATTAAACATCCCCGGACTGGGACCAAAAACAGCCCAAAAATTTTTAGATGAATTGGATATAAAAAATATTGAAGAACTTAAAAAGGCTCTAAAAAATGAAGAAATAAGAAAGCTAAAAGGAATGGGTCCTAAGACAGAAAAAAATCTATTAGAGGCTCTTAGTGATTATGAAGATTATGTTAGTTATATAAATTTAAATAAAGCCCTTTCTACTTCAGAGTCTTTAATAAAAGAATTACAAGAAAAATCTGATCAAATATTAGAAATAGAAACAGCCGGTAGTACCAGAAGAAAGAAAATTAAAATAGGTGATATTGATATTTTAATGGCTGTAAAAGATAAAAAAGAACATAGTTTGCTGAAAGTAATCCGTAGTTTAGATTTGATTGAGGATATATTACTTAAAGGTGATACAAAAATTTCTGCTCGTACGACAGAGGGCCTACAGGTTGACTTCAGAATAGTCAATAGTCAGGAATACCCAGCTGCTTTACTCTATTTTACAGGTTCTAAATACCACAATGTGAAATTAAGACAGATTGCTAACAAATTGGGGTATAAGTTAAATGAGTATGGCTTATTTGATGCGGATAAAAGGTTAAATACATCTTCTGAAGCTGAAATATACAAATTGCTTGATCTAAAATATATCGAACCTGAAATGCGGGAAGATCAGGGTGAAATAGAAGCAGCTCAACAGGATAAATTACCGGATTTGATTAATCTAAAAGACATAAAGGGGGATTTCCACCTACACTCAAACTACAGTGATGGAGCTCTTACAATTGAGGAGATGATTAAAGCTGGAATGGAGCGCGGATATCATTCTCTTGCTATTACAGATCATTCCCAATCTCTAAAAATAGCCCATGGCTTGTCTGCAGATAGAGTAAAAAAACAGTGGTTAGAAATTGAAGAATTAAGAACAAAATATCCTGATTTTTTGATCTTAAAAGGTATTGAAGTAAATATTAAAAAAGATGGAAGCCTCGATTATGGAGATAGTCTCTTAAAAGGGTTTGATGTTGTGATTGGTTCTGTACATGATAATTTTAATCTTTCTAGACAGGCCATGACAAACAGAATTATTAAGGCTATAGAGCACGAATATATTGACATAATAGGTCATCCAACTGGAAGAATGCTGGGTCAGAGGAAGCCCTATGAACTTGATTTTAGCAAGGTTATAGAGGCTGCTAAAAAAAATAATGTATTACTAGAAATCAATGCTTCACCTGCTCGCTTTGATTTAAATGATAAAATGGCTAGAGATGTCCTTGATTCTAATGTAAAGCTGGTTATCAACACAGATGCTCACCACAGTCAACAATATGCCTATATGAGGTATGGTATATATATAGCCCGTAGAGCCTGGGCTAAAAAAGAGGATATAATTAACACATCTAGCCAAAAAGAGATTAAAAAGCTATTTGGGGTGAAATAGATTGGATAAACACAGTGTAGAAGTCCTGGAATTAAAAAAAATAATGAACGAAGTGAAAAATGAAGCAGATACTTTTTTAGGTCAGAAACTTATTTCAGAGATAAAACCCTTTAAGGATCTAAATTATATTAAAGAAAGACTTAAAGAAGTAACTCAGGCTAAAATAATAGATAAAAATTACAGCAAGCCACCTCTCGGTGGTATAAAGGATATTAGGAGTCATTTAAAAAAAGCAAATAAGGAAATAGTGCTTTCAATTTCTGAATTAATAGCGGTGGAGACAACAATAGGTGCCTTTAAAAATATAAGGAAATTTTTTGATGAAATTAAAGAAGATGCCGATCCCCGCCTCATAGAGAGAGAGTACAAGCTTATTTTTGCTGTAGGAGAAGAAATTGATGTTTTTGATGACCTAAAAAAAGAGATCAATAAATGTATTGATTACAATGGGATAGTTAAAGATGAAGCAAGTCCTAAATTAAGGTCCCTCCGGATGAAATTAGATAGCATAGAAAACAAGGTGCGTGACCGTCTGGACAGTATAACTAAAAGCAACAAATATCAAAATATGCTGCAGGATTCTATTGTCACCAGAAGAGAAGGGCGCTATGTTGTACCTGTTAAGAAGGAATATAGAAACTCTTTTTCTGGTATTGTACATGATCAATCATCCAGTGGTATGACAATTTTTATGGAACCAATGGAAGTTGTAAAATTAAATAATGAGTTAAGAGAAATAAAAGAAAATGAGGAAAGAGAAATATATCGAATTCTCCAGAGGCTATCATATTTAACTGCCGATTTTTCTGAAGAGATTTTATCTTCTCTAAAAATGGCCACAACTCTGGATCAGATTTTTGCCAGGGCAAGGTATAGTAAGACAATAAATGGTTCTGCACCCAGCCTTAATAACCGTGGTATAATAAAAATAAAAGAGGGCAGGCACCCACTTTTAAAAGAAGAACCGGTTCCAATCAGTATTAAGGTGGGAGATGGATTTCAAAATTTAATAATCACGGGACCCAATACAGGTGGAAAGACAGTCAGCTTAAAAACAGTCGGTCTCTTTGTCTTAATGGTACAAAGTGGACTGCATATTCCAGCCAGAGAGGGAAGTTTAATTGCAGTATTTGATAAAATATTTGCTGACATTGGTGATGAGCAGAGTATAGAACAAAATTTAAGTACATTTTCTTCCCATATGAATAATATAAATAATTTTTTGGAATCGGCTGATAGTAAGAGTTTAATCTTATTAGATGAATTGGGGGTAGGTACAGATCCTCAGGAAGGTGCTGCACTTGGTATTGCTATTTTAGAAAAATTAAAATCTAAAAAGGCAGTAACTATTGCTACAACTCATTACAGTCAATTAAAGAGCTATGCTTATTCATTTCCTGGAGTTGAAAATGCCTCCGTGGAATTTGATATCGAATCTTTAAGACCAACCTATAAATTAATAATGGGAGTGCCGGGTGGCAGTAATGCCTTTGAAATAGCCTTAAGACTGGGCCTGCCAGAAGAAATAGTTATTAAAGCCCGCAGTTTAATAGATAAAGATAAATTAGAAGTAGAAAACATAATACAAAAATTGAATAAAGAAAGAAAACATTTTCAAGAACTAAGAGAAAAGGCTGAGTTAAAGGAAAACAAAGTTGAAAAAATAAAAAAAGAATATGAAGAACTTTTAGATCAGTTAAAAAAAGAAGAAAAAGAGATTGTTAGAGAGGCCAAAAAAGAAGCAAAAGATATTATAAAAAATGCGGAAAAGAAAAGTAAAAAAATTATAAGGAAGTTAAAAGAGCAGGCTGATCAAACCCGACCTGAATTAGATCGGGAGGCAACCGAAATTAATAAAAAAATGAAAAGAATTAAAAACGAGCTTAAGGTAGAAGATAAAGAACTACCTCAGGCAAAAAGCGGTCAGATAAAAAAAGGAATGATGGTTCGGATTAGAAATCTTGGTAAAAAAGGTAGAGTAGTTGATATAGAAGGAGATAAAGCTATTATACAGGCTGGAGTCATGAAGGTAAACGCTGACTTAAGTGATTTAATTCCTATTGAGATGCCTGATGTACAGCAGGAGAGACTAGTCAAAAAATACCAGGTTAAAAAGAATCAAAGTACAGTGAATAGTTTAGATTTGAGGGGTTTAAGATATGATGAAGCTCAAATGAAGCTAGATAAATATCTAGATGATGCCAGGCTTGCAGGCTACAAGACAGTAGAAATTATCCACGGTAAAGGTACAGGAGCATTACGTGATGCAGTACAGGAGATATTAGAGAAAAATAATTGGGTTAATAATTATCGTTATGGTAACCAGAGTGAAGGTGGAATGGGAGTTACTATCGTAAAAATAAAATAATTATAAAAAAACCCGGATTTTTAGCACCCGGGCTTTGTTATTTTTTGTAGGTAAAATTTTAATTTTATTTTTTAATCTTCATTATTATTTAAAAAGTCCCAAATATCAAATATAGCACTATCTTTAGGGTCAACCTGAGGAGCAGTATCTTCAGCAGGATGATCCGGACAATACTGAGTAGGCTTTGTTTCATAGATTACTTCATCTTTACTATTGGTGATTGGGATACCCAAATTTTTATCTATGGTTTGTACCGGTTCTGACTCTTCGACAATATATACACCCTTTACTAAATTATCAGGGTTTTTAGAGCCATCATTATTTTCTCTAAAGGAAATATTTGCAGGACCTACTCTAATCATATTTTTTTCGATATATGTGTATTCAACAACGTTTTCTTCAGGACAGTTTTCGGTTGCCAGAAAACCTGTGGTCTTATCTATTTTTACTGTTTCTACTGGGCCATGTAAAGTCTCTGCTGATCTAGGTACATTTTCGACTTTAAATAGTTCATCCTTAATGCGTGTTGTATATTTGTTGGGTAATTTACCTGTAATTGGATCGACTGATATTGTTTTGATATCATTCGGTCGATTAAAGGAAGTAACCTCACGTCCTTTAACAACTTCAGTCATGTATTCTCCCCAGAGTTGAGCAGCCTCTGCACTTGATATTGTGCGAGGTCCAGCCCCTTCAGAGAAGATATAGTTGCCATTACTGTCTCTTTGGTTGTAAACCATACTATTAGTATTGTCCTCACCAATCCAGACACTTGTAACCAAATCAGGTGTGAAACCAACAAACCAGGCATCAGTATAATCGTTTGTAGTACCTGTCTTGCCAGCAACAGGCCGATCAAGGTTAGCCCTCCAACCTGTTCCTTCTAAAATAACAGAACGCAACATATCTGTCATTAAATAACTGGTTTCAGCACTTAGTACAATTTCTTTTTTGGGATGAGCTTCATATATTATGCGATTATTTTTATCCAGTATCTTTGTTATAGCAAAGGGTTCATTCCTGATCCCATTATTAGCAAAAACACCATAAGCTGTTGCCATTTCTATAGGTTTAACCCCTCTATTAAGGCCACCTAAGGCTAAAGAATAATGATCAGGGTTATTATCAGGTTCTGTAAAAGTTGAAATTCCCATCTGACTGGATGTTTCGATTGTGTCAGCTACACTTATTTTTTTTAATAATTTGACTGCAGCAATATTAATAGAGTGAACGAGACCTGTTCTTAAACTAACCAGTCCTCGGTATTCATTTCCATAATTAGTAGGCCAAATTTCCTTATCATTAGTACTATTTTTTTTGGGGTTCTTCATAGGCATATCATTAATTATATTTGCAGGAGAATAATTATTTTTAATTGCAGTGGTATATACAAAAGGTTTAAAAGCAGAGCCTGGCTGTCGAACTGCCTGGACTGCTCGATTAAACTGATCGTTTCCCCGTCCACCGATCATTGCTTTAATTGCCCCAGATTTTACATCTAAGGTAATTAAGGCCATCTGAGGTTGTTGAGGATCACCGGTTCCTGTTTTATTAACAGTAGGTATATATTGTTTTTCTAAAGCATCATTAATTGATTTATTGGCAATTACTTGCATTTCAGGATCCAATGTTGTATAAACTTTTAGCCCACTACTGTATACCATATTTGCTCCATACATATCCAACAGTTTATCACGTACATATCTTACAAAATATGGTGCATAGTTTTGTTCCTTGTTATTTTCTGGGGCTCTTAAATTTATTTCAGTTTCTTTAATTTGATTTGCTTTTTGTTCATTGAGATATCCCATTTCAACCATCTTATTTAAAACAAAATTTCTTCTATTAGTTGCTGCTTCCATATTATTATAAGGAGAATAATAATTGGGAGCCCTCGGCAAACCAGCAATCAGAGCACTCTCATTTATATTGAGTTCAGAAACATCTTTATTAAAATATTGAATGGTAGCTGCCTGAACTCCATAAGCGCTGTGTCCCATAAAGATTTCGTTAAGGTACATTTCTAATATTTCGGGTTTAGTATACGTTCTTTCAAACTGGAGTGCTAAATAGGCTTCTTGAATTTTTCTGTAATAAGTTTTTTCCTGGTGGAGAAGGGCATTTCTGGCCAACTGTTGTGTGATAGTGCTGGCTCCCTGCGATCTATAACCCGCTCTAAAGTTAGCAACAACAGCCCTCAAAATGCCGAAAAAATCAATACCATGGTGTACATAAAAGTTCTTATCTTCGACAGCCACAATTGCTTCTTTAAGGTGAGCTGGAATTTCATCCAGAGGTACATAGATCCTATTTTCCTTATAAAGCTTGGTTAACTGTGCTCCATTAGAGCTATAGATTATTGTTGCTTCACTTGAACCTTTATAACTACTAATATCGGGAGTATCTTTTATAATCCAGGTGATAGCACCGATTGTAACGCCGATTCCTAAAGATATTATTAATATAAGTGCTACGATTATATATCGGCTTTTCCTTCTTTTCATAATATTTATCACCTCTCAATTTCTTATTATAACATAAAACTTAATATGATGGTAGGACTTGTTAGAAACTATACTATCTGTTATAATTAATAAAAGTTTATATATACTATTTTAACTATAGATAGCATTAAATTCAAGGGAGGTGTCCAATCTGACATAAATACGTCAGATTAATAATGGATATTAATAGTCAATTAAAAATACTGAAACAGGGTGTAAATGATTTGATATCAGAGCAGGATCTCAAAAAGAAATTAAAAGAGGCTGAAAAAGAAAATAGGCCATTAAGAGTTAAGTTGGGCCTTGATCCTACCGCCCCTGATATACATTTGGGCCATACTGTAGTCTTAAAGAAGTTAAAACAGTTTCAAGACCTCGGACATGAGGTATACTTAATTATTGGTGATTTTACGGGCAGGATTGGTGATCCTAGCGGAAAATCCAAAACGAGAAAGCAGCTTACTGAAACAGAGGTAAAAGAAAATGCCCGAACCTATGAAAAACAATTCAGTAAGATTTTAGATGAGAAAAAAACAAAGCTGGTTTTCAATAGCAGCTGGCTGGCGGAGATGGACTTCGAGGCTGTGATTAATCTTTCCTCAAAATATACGGTTGCCCGTATGCTGGAAAGAGAGGATTTTCATAATAGATATATAGAAGGCAAAGCGATTGGAATTCATGAGTTTTTTTATCCCTTAATGCAGGGCTATGATTCAGTTGCAATAAAAGCTGATATTGAACTAGGTGGTACAGATCAGAGGTTTAATCTTTTAGTAGGGCGCAATCTACAGAAAGAATATGGACAAGAGCCACAGGTATTAATTATGATGCCTATTTTGGAAGGGCTTGATGGTAGTGAAAAGATGAGCAAGAGCCTTGACAACTACATCGGAATTAAAGATAAGCCTACCGATATGTATGGTAAGGTGATGTCTCTACCTGATGAATTAATTGTCCGATATTTTGAGTTGGTTACAGATATAGATCCACAAGAGGTTGGAAAGATAAAAGAAGAAATAGATGTAAATAATGTTAACCCTATGCAGTATAAAAAGGAATTAGCCTTGACTATTGTGAAGGAATACCACGGAGCAGATCAGGCAGCTCGGGCGGCCGAAGAATTTGAAAGTGTTTTCTCAAAAGGAAATTTGCCGGAAGATATACCGATGGTAGATATAGATAAAAATGATTTAGAAGACGGTAAACTATGGATAGTAAAAGTAGTGGCAGAAACCGGGTTAGTTGATTCCAACAGCCAGGCCCGCCGCATGATTAAACAGGGAGCAGTTCGTATAGATGGGCAGAAATACAAGAAGATAAACCTTGATATAGAGATTAAAGATGGAATGATCGTTAAGATTGGTAAGAGAAGATACGCAGAATTAAGGATAAAATGAAGGGGGAATAAGAGATGACAGGCGACGAATTAAGACAGAAATACCTGGATTTTTTTAAAACTAAAGACCATTTAATTTTACCCAGTGCTCCCCTTGTTCCTCAAAATGATCCGAGCCTGCTCTGGATTAATGCCGGCATGGCTCCTTTTAAGATGTATTTTGATGGAAGGAAAGAACCGCCTAAAAAAAGAATTGCAACATCACAAAAGTGTATTAGAACTAATGATATAGATAATGTGGGCCGTACAGATCGGCACCAGACTTTTTTTGAAATGCTCGGTAACTTTTCTTTTGGTGACTATTTTAAAGAGGAGACAATTATCTGGGCCTGGGAATTTGTAACTGAAGAGCTAAACCTAGATTCAAAAAAACTTTGGATTACTATTTATAAAGATGATGATGAGGCCTTTAATATCTGGCATGATATTATTGGGCTTACTAAAGAAAGAATTATTAGAATGGGTAAAAAAGAAAATTTCTGGCAGATTGGGACCGGTCCCTGTGGCCCATGTTCAGAAATTCATTATGATCGCGGTCCAGAATATGGAACCGGGCCAGAAGATGTAGTCGGTGGTGAAGGTGACCGCTATCTGGAAATCTGGAACCTGGTTTTTACACAATATAATTATACTGAGCAGGGTGAATATAAAAATCTACCCAATAAGAATATAGATACAGGTATGGGTTTAGAAAGGGTTGCTTCAATCTTACAGGGGGTTGAATCAAACTTCGAGACAGATCTTTTAAAACCCATGATCACCTATTTAGAGGGAGACAGTGGTGTTGACTATAAACAGTCTGAAGAAAGCAAGATGGCTTATCGTTTAATTGCAGACCATATTCGGGGAATAACGATGTCTATCTTTGATGGTGTTATGGCTTCCAATGAAGGGCGGGGTTATGTAATTAGAAGGCTGTTAAGAAGAGCTGTACGCTATGGAGGTAAATTGGGTTATAACCAACCATTTTTATATAAGATGGTCCCTGTGGTTATCGATACAATGTCCGGTGGTTATCCCAGATTAGAAGATAAGGAAGGTCAAATTATAAAGGCCGTTAAAGGAGAAGAGGAAAGATTTTTTAAGACCTTAAGACAGGGTTTAAATATACTTTCAGAGATGATTGAAGGGCTTAAAGAAGATGGCAAAAAAGAATTATCAGGTCAAAAGGCCTTTCGGCTTTATGATACATTCGGTTTTCCACTTGATTTAACCAAAGATGTTTTAAAGGAAAACAGTTTAAGTATAGACGAAGAAGGTTTTCAAAAAGAGATGAATAAACAAAAAAGAAGAGCCAGAGAGGCCAGGGAAGAGGTCGGTTTTGGCAGCACAAAAGAGGATCAGCTTCTCAAAGATATTGCTGGTGAGATTGACAAAACCGATTTTGTTGGTTATAAACATATGTCCAATCAGGCCCGCATTTTAAAAATAATAAAAGACGACAACTTTGTAGATTGTATAAAAGAAGGTGAGCAGGCAAAATTAATTTTAGATAAGACACCTTTTTATGCAGAAAGTGGTGGACAAATCGGTGATAAGGGACTAATCAAGAGTGGCAAGACCCAGGCTTTTGTCAGTGATACGATCAAGAAAATGAACTTCTTTTTACACATAATTGAGATTAAAAAAGGCAGTCTTGCAACAGGTGAAGAGGTCGAATTGGAAGTTTTTGAAAACAAAAGAAAGGCAACTATGCGCAACCACTCTGCTACACATTTACTCCATCAGGCTTTAAGGGATGTATTAGGGGAACATGTTGATCAGTCGGGCTCACTGGTGGAGGCCGATAGATTTAGATTTGACTTCACACATTTTTCAGCCCTGCAAAAGGATCAATTAGAAGAGATAGAATACAGAGTAAATGAAAAGATTATTAGTAATCTAAATGTCAAGATAGAAGATATGGATATAAAAAAGGCAAAAGAAAAAGGTGCAGCTGCTCTCTTTACTGAGAAGTACGGGCAGACAGTTAGAGTTGTTCAGATGGGTGATTATAGTATTGAGTTATGTGGAGGCACACATGTAAACAGAACCGGTGATATAGGGCTGTTTAAAATTATTAGTGAGGGTTCCGTTGCTTCTGGCATCAGAAGAATAGAGGCGGTTACAGGCTTTAAGGCTTTGGAATATGTAAAAAATAAAATTGATATATTAAACAATTCTGCCCAACTGCTTAACACTGATAGTACAGAGTTTTTAGACAAAGTTAATAGGTTGAAAAACAAATTATCGGAAATGGAAAAAGAGATGCGCTCTTTAAAAGACAAGATTGCTCATTCTAAATCAACAGATATTATCGATCAGTTTAAAGAAGTTCATGGAGTAAATCTTTTAACTCATAAGGTGGACAATGTAGATAATAATGCGCTTAGAAAAATGGCAGATGAATTGCAAAACAAAATAGAATCAGGTATAATTGTTTTAGCGTCTGTTCTTGATAATAAAGTTTTGTTTGTTATCAAAATAACTTCCGATCTCGTCAGCCAAGGATATAATGCGGGTAAGATGATATCAAAGGTTGCTCAAATAGCAGGCGGTGGGGGAGGCGGTCGTCCCGATATGGCTCAGGCCGGAGGTAGTAAAGTTAATAGAGTCGATAAGGCTCTCAAAAAGGCCAAAGAGATTGTTAACAATAAATAATTTTGTTAATTATTTTATAATAAAATTAACGTGGGAAGTGGTGTAATATGCCTGAAAAAGATAAAAGTGACCAAACGATGAAGTTCAAACCAAAAAAAGAAGAGTTAAGTGAAGCTGGATATGTGATTAAGAGGGT
>JAGXLU010000022.1 GCA_018334565.1 Halanaerobiales bacterium
TATGGCCCCTATTGTCTTTACAGTGGGGATCCGCCCTTCAACTGGCTCTATTTTTAAATCACCCGCTTGTGAGATAGAGCCGGTATAAATTGTTCGCGACTGTACTGAGTACAGTTTTTAATTTAACAAGCTCTTTTTTTAATTTTGTTTCTGATTAAGTGGGAGTAGTTGATATCTCTAATCAATTACAGCAGTACTCCAATTAGAGATTTTTAACCAGCTCAAAACAAATATGGATCCTCCCAGATGTGAAATAGCTACTGCCCACCATAAAGCTATTTGAGACATTGAAAAAGCAGTTATAAAAAGATAAGCCAAACCTAATCTAAATAACCACAGAGTTGTTGAGGAAACTATCATAGGTGGTACTGTTTTGCCCGCCCCCTTAAAAACTCCGTTTCCTACATACATTGCACCTAAAAAACCAAAGGTGAGGGCCACAATTCTTAAATAATCTGTTCCCAACTTAACCACCTGAGGCGCATCATTAAAAACACGTATGATAAATTCCGGTTCCACAAATAATATAATGCCTAAAAGAGACATACCGGTAAATATAATTAATATACTCACCTGAGCGGTCTTCTCTGCTCTCTCTTTTTTATCTGCACCTATATTTTGTCCAACCATGGTAGTAGCAGCAGCTGCAACTCCAAAGGCGAGAATCGTTGGCAAACTAATTATGCGATTTACAATCCCATAAGCTGCCAGAGTCATAGTACCAAAACTTGCCACAAGACTTGTCAATAAAATTTGTCCCATAGCCAACATCGATTGTTCAATGGATGATGGTACCCCAATAGTAATTATCTTTTTTATTATCTTAATATCCCATTTCATATTTGATAACTTTAAATAAAAACCATCTACCCCTTTTGTTATGATATTAAGGGCATAAATTGCAACAATAAATCGGGAAATAATTGTTGCAAGAGCTGCTCCGGCTACATTGAGTTGTGGAAAAAACCCAATACCAAAAATAAAAAAGGGATCTAAAATTATATTAAAGGTCACGGAAATAAACATTAATATAGAGGGTGTTTTAGTATCTCCAATTCCTCTTAATATTGAAGAAAAGATGAAAAATATAAACATAAAGGGCATACCTACAAAAATTGTCCTTAGATAACTTACAGCTGGTCCAATAATCTCAGTTTCTGCCCCCATTAATACAATAATTCTTTGGGCAAATATGAAACCTAAAAAACTTATTATAAGTGATAGAAATACAATAAATGAAAACAACTGGCCGATTATTTTATTTATCTTTAAATTGTTGCCTCTTCCTTTATGTTGGGCAATAAGGGCTGTTCCTGCTATAGTTAGGCCGGCAGCAATAGAGATCATCATAAACACAATAGGAAAACTAATCGAAATTGCAGCAACTGCTTCCGCTCCTAATCTTCCCAGCCATAATGTATCAGCCAAATTATATAAAGTCTGCATTAACTGACTTAACATAATCGGCCAGGCCAGGGTGATTAAAGATTTTAATATTGGTCCTTTTGTAATATAACTATATTTTAATTTATTATTTTGTCCACTATTCATTCAATTCAACTCCGGATTTTTGGAATATTTTAAATTAAGCAAATTTGATAAAATTATATCTTGATTTAATAGTATTCATTATTTCATAAAAAAGGCCTCACCCCTATTTTGCTAAATATATTTAATACAAAAAAATAAACACAAAAAGAGATGAAACTACTATATTATATTCAACAAATGAGTCTGTTATCCTTTTAAGATTTATTTTAATCTCCATAAAAAGACAAGATTGGAATTAATTTTTGAAGATATTGACTTTAATAACTTGTCCTCTAAGAACTAAAAAAGACCGAATAGATACTCTGTTAAACCTATCATCAAAACGTTTTTAACACAAAGAATTGAAAACACACTTATGAGTTTTGGTTCGTAGGTTTGAAATTTATCTTGTTTTAGTTATCTAATTGAATTTGTGTTAAGTAAAAGCTATTATGTCCTAATATTTTAAAAAATTAACTAAGACAAATTTAATAAAAAATTTTAAATTATATGATAAAAAAAATGTACTAAATCTACTTGAATGAAAAAAACTATATTTTTTTAAAAAGTGTATAATAATATACATAATTATAAAATAATTTATGTTATTATTCTTATAGATTAACTTATATTTATAATTTATGAGGAGGTTACAAAAATGAGTAAAAAGTATTCAAATAATAAAATATTGACACTGGTAATTACATTGCTTTTTGTATTTAGTATTTTTGGCACTGTTGTAGCTGATGGCCATAATGATAATATGAAGGATATTGTTGATACAGCAGTTGATGCTGATGGATTTAATACTTTAGTAACTGCAGTTCAAAAATCAGGCCTTGTGGATGCACTAAAAGGAGAAGGCCCCTTCACGGTTTTTGCACCCACAGATAAAGCTTTTTCTAATCTGCCAAAAGGAATATTAGATACACTATTAGCCAATCCGGAATTGCTTTCTGAAGTATTATTATACCATGTAGTAGAAGGCAAAGTTATGGCAGAAGATGTGGCTGAAATGAATGGAGCACAAGTTGAAACACTCTATGGTGAAAATATAAAAATTAGTATAACTGACGGTCTTGTATATATTAATGAAGCAAAAGTTACTTCAACAGATATAGAAACGACAAATGGAGTAATTCATGTAATAGATTCTGTATTAGTACCTTATGAAGATTTAATGGATATAGTTGATACAGCTATAAGAACAGGAAGTTTAAATACTTTAGTAACCGCAGTTGTAGAAGCTGAACTAGTTGGGGCATTAAAAGGAGAAGGTCCTTATACGGTCTTTGCTCCTACCAATGAAGCATTTGCAGCCCTACCAGACCAATTTTTAGAACACCTTTTAAAAGATAAAAACGTACTGCAAAGTTATTTGTTATACCATGTAGTAGAGGGTAAAGTCATGGCTCAGGATGTAATTAGCCTGGATGGAGTTTCGGTCAATACACTTTTTGGAAAAAATATTGAAGTAAGTATTAAAAATGGAAGTGTTTATATAGATAACTCCAAAGTAATTATAACTGATATAGAAACTAAAAATGGAGTAATTCACCTAATTGATAAAGTATTAGTTCCATAGAAAAAATATGAAAAAAACCGTTGATTATCTATTGCAAGATGATCAGCGGTATTTTTTGTGTGACTTGTAAATTCAAAAGATAGTAGGTGGAATTAGAATCCTACCCGTGCTGTTTTCGTCGGATCGGGATGTGAACCCGACAGTGACAGGGTGTCTGTTGTGAGATAAAATCTGAAGGGTTTGAGGGGAGGATTAGTCCAAAATATTAGGTGAACCAGAGGTGGTATTTTGTTATGGCTACCCGCCTAAAAATCGGGAAAGTTCGGAGTCTACCTGGGGAGAAGAGAGTACCGATAGTTGCTTGACAACGAGGGTGCCCAGGTAGAATAGCAAAATGTGATTAGGGTTGGAATTATCCAAAAGAGAGTGACTTTTGAATTGACCGAGGGATGAACTGATGAGTCTCAAACCAGACTGGATTGAGTAAGCGAAGGTATAACCTTTAGTGGGAAAAGCGAAGTAAAGCTACATCAGTATTCAGACGGTACCACATAGTAGTTTTGATAGTTGGTCTGATGACTACAGAGTGAGTTATGCGAGGAGAAAGCCGACTGTAGCGAAGGGTATTGATCTTATCCGAAGTTAGAGACAAGATAAGAGTGGTTGATTAACTGTTAAGTAGTTTAGCCGCTGATAGAAGTCGGCGAGACTGCAGGATGGTGCTTAAGGGAAGAAAAACCGAAGGCAAATCAGTATATAATAGAAATTAAAATAGACAAAATATAATTAATAGGGGCTGATGCCCCTATTTTATATTTTATCTTAATTATAAGTATGGTTCTTACTACATTATTTCAGTAAAATTAAATAATTAAAAAGAAGTTAAATAATAAATATGGGTTGTTTGTCAAGGGCTTACATCAAAAACATTAAATTATTTTAAAGATAAGATTCAATCAGTTTTTAAATGAGCAGAAACATCTAAAAAGGCATTTAATATCAGAACTATTTTGATGATTACTAAAGAATTGAGATATAAGTATAATATTTATAATAGTTGTTATGATAAAGAATAATGCCGATATAAAAAAGCAATATATAAATTATTTTCATAAAGTTATCTGGATAATTAATAAGATTGCAAAAAGAAAAGATATAATTATTAGAAATATAATCATGATTATATTTTTTGCAAAAAAACGAGATAATATAAGAATTATAAAAAGGAATACTACGATTTAGATAGAAATATAAATATATGTAAATTACGGCAGATATTCAGTTGCTTAATATTGATATGAATATATACATTTGCTTATAGACTAGAATAATTTAATATAAGAAAATGAAAGTTATAGATTTTATCGGGAGAAAATCAGATGGGCTTGCCCCGAGAAGCGTCAATTTATAAAACACATTGTTTTAGTTAGCTTTAGATAAAATTAAACAAACAGCTTAGTATAAATTCATAAAAATATTGAAAAAGAATAAAATATTCATATAATATTTGATAAAATATTTTAATCTGAAAAGGAGGTTGATTTCTTGATTAAAATACTCGTATCTGGTAAGAGTAAAGGTGCAGGTAAAACTACTTTAGTTGAAAAAATTATAAAAAATCTAAGAGGTAATGTATATGTTATTAAGAGTTCTATTCATGAAAAATATAAAGAATTTGAGTTGATAGATGATAAAGATACTATTTTAGAGGAAAATACTGATACATATTTGTTTAGCAAAGCTGGAGCTAATAAGGTATTTTTTCTAAAATCCAATAAAAAGGTTTTACAAGAAGGTATAAATCAAAAAATTAATAAAATAATGGGCTATGATTACCTGATTATAGAAGGTAATAGTATAATAGATTATCTAAATTTTAATTTAGTCTTTTATCTAAACAGGGAAGGGGGAGATACAAAAGAATCTGCAGAAAAATGTAAAACTAAGGCTGATCTTATAATTAATTATGAAGATAATTCTAAGATTAAGTTTAATAATGACAGAATAAGCTGTCTGCAGGCTCATTTAATAGGTCATTCATTGGATATACCTTTGTTTCAGTTAGGTAAGATGATGACCCAAGAAAATATTAAGATAAAAAACTGTCAATTAGGTTTGTTTTAAATAGTCAAACAAAAAGAATACAAAAAGGGGTAAGGATATGGATATTGATCTTAATAGTTTAGATCCTATTATTGATAAGTTTATTGATAAGAGGGGTAATTTAATTCCGATTTTAAACGAAGTGCAGCAAAAAATTGGTTATTTACCGATTGAAGTTCAGGAATATGTTAGTGAAAAATTAAATATACCGATGAGTAAGATTTACGGGGTTGTATCATTTTATTCATTTTTCCAAATTAACCCTAGTGGAGAACATACTATTGGTTTATGTATGGGGACTGCTTGTTATGTTAAAGGTGCTGAAGGTATAATGGAAAAATTAAAATCTTATCTGGATGTAGATATAGGTGAAACAAGTCAAGACGGTAAATTTACTTTAACATTAACACGTTGTTTAGGGACTTGCAGTTTGGCCCCGGTTATGATGATAGATGATGATGTACATGGGTCTTTGGTTCCTGACGAGATTCCCAAAATACTAGACGAATATTAATATATAGGAGAGGAGATATATATGTTGAACAAAGAAGTTTTAATTTGTGCAGGAACCGGTTGTTTATCTTCTGGTGCTCAAAAAATATTTGACGAATTTAAAATGATTCTTGATAATCATAAAGATTTAGCTGATATTAAAGTTAAAAAGTTTGTCAAAAAGACAGGCTGTGTTGGTCCCTGTAGTTTAGGACCTATTGCTATTATTAAACCCAGTAACACTTTTTATGGAAATCTAAAAGTGGAAGATGTAGGCAAAATAGTAAATCAAGATTTATTAAATGATCAAATAGTTGAAGAGCTTTTAATTATGGAGGATGACAATAGGGTAGTTAATTATGAAGAATTAAGATTTATTAGAAATCAAACTCGTATAGCTTTAAAAAACACGGGTGATATTGATCCTAATAGCATAAATGATTATATAGACAATGATGGTTATGAGGCTTTACATAAAGTTGTTACTGAAATGTCAAAAGAGGAAGTAATCGAAGTAATCAAGGGTTCTGAACTTAGAGGTAGAGGAGGCGCTGGTTTCCCCACCGGATTAAAATGGGAATTTACTCATAAAGCGACTGGAGAAGAAAAATTTGTTGTATGTAATGCTGATGAAGGAGATCCGGGTGCTTTTATGGACCGCAGTATATTAGAAGGTGATCCGCACAGTATTATAGAGGCAATGACAATTGCTGGATATGCCATAGGAGCCAATCAGGGTTATGTTTATGTAAGAGCGGAGTATCCTCTAGCTGTTAAAAATTTGACCAAGGCGATTGAAGATGCCAGAGAAAATAACTATTTAGGCCTTAATATTTTTAATAGTGGTTTCGACTTTGACATTGAGAAAAGGGTTGGGGCAGGAGCTTTTGTTTGTGGTGAAGAGACGGCTTTAATAGCTTCTATAGAAGGTTCAAGGGGTTATCCAAGACCCAAACCTCCTTTTCCTGCTAATTCCGGTCTTTGGGGTAAACCTACTCTGATTAACAATGTTGAAACCTATGCAAATATTCCTCAAATAATATTAAATGGCAGTGAGTGGTTTACACAATTTGGTACTGAAGACAGTAAAGGAACGAAGGTTTTTGCTGTTGCAGGTGATGTTAAAAATACCGGTCTTGTAGAAGTACCATTTGGTACAACCTTAAGAGAAATTATTTTTGATATTGCGGGTGGCATCCCCAATAACAAAAAGTTTAAAGCAGCTCAAATTGGTGGTCCTTCTGGAGGTACTATACCAGCAGAATATTTAGATATGAAAATAGATTATGAAAGTCTGAAAGAAATTGGAGCTATCGTAGGTTCTGGTGGTTTGGTCATAATGGATGAAGATAACTGTATGGTCGATGTGGCAAGGTTCTTTTTGGATTTTACCCAGGATGAATCCTGTGGGAAATGTGTTCCCTGTAGGATTGGTACAAAAAGGATGCTTGATATATTAGACAGGATCACGACCGGTGAGGGTCGAGAGGGTGATATTGAATTACTAATTGATCTTGGTAATACTATTAAAGCTACTTCGTTGTGTGGTTTAGGACAAACCGCACCCAATCCGGTTTTAAGTACTATAGAGTTTTTTAGAGATGAATATGAAGATCATATTTATAATAAATACTGTAAAACTGGAAAATGTGACATGGGAAATCAATGTTTTACCATTAATGCGGATGAATGTCTAGGCTGCTCAATATGTAAAAATGAATGTCCAGTTGATGCTATAAGTGGAGAGAACAAAAAACCACATGAAATTGACTGTGATATCTGTGTTGCCTGTGGAGCCTGTCAAGAAGTTTGTCCAACTGATGCAATTTCCAGGCAGGAGGTAGTTAATAATGAAGTTTAAAATAGATAATAAAGAATATACAACTGATCAAGAACAGACAATATTAGAATTTGCCAGAGAAAACGATATATATATTCCGGCTTTGTGTTACAGCCCACATTTAAGTGTTAGTGGTAGTTGTAGAATGTGTATAGTTGAAGACCTAAATAGAAATCAATTGGTTACTTCCTGTACTACAAACATTTATGATGGTATGGAAATTGAGACAAAAAATGAAAAAGTAGAGAAATATAGAAAAACCATATTAGATTTATTGCTTTCTGATCACGATATTAATTGTATGACATGTGAAGCTGATGGTAACTGTGAGCTTCAGGATCTCGCCTACAAATATGGTTTAGAAGAATCCTCGTTTGAAAGTGGTAATGATAGGATATTTGACTTCTATAAAGACAACGAATTTATTGAACTGGATCCCAATAAATGCATATTATGTGGTAAATGTATAAGGGTTGATAAAGAGGTTCAGTGTTCTGATGCTATAGATTTCACGGAAAGGGGCTTTCAAACAAAGGTTGGCACAACCTTTGATTTAGGATTTGATCATGATACCTCGGCCTGTGTATACTGCGGGCAGTGTGTAGAGATGTGCCCAACAAATGCTTTATCATTTGTACCTTCCAAAAATCGAGGCAGAGCAAAAGATTTCCAAAAAACAGTCACAACCTGTCCCTATTGTGGAGTTGGATGTCAATTGGAACTTCGTGTTAATAATAATGAATTAGTTGAGGTGGGTTCTGTCTATAGAGAAAACACTCCTAATCCACACGGACAAACCTGTGTTAAAGGTAGGTTTGGTTTGGAATTTGTTAATCATCCCGATCGTCTAAAAAAGCCTCTAATGAAAAAAAATGGTCAACTTGAAGAAGTTAGCTGGGAAGAAGCTCTGGAACATGTGGCAGTCAGATTTAAAGAGATAAAAGAAAAGTATGGTTCTGATGCGCTTGCAGGTTTAAGTTCTGCGAAATGTACTAATGAGGAAAATTATTTGATGCAGAAATTCATGAGGGCAGTAATTAAAACTAATTCTGTTGATCACTGTGCTAGATTATGTCATGCTTCGACAGTGGCAGGATTGGTCAAGGCATTCGGTTCAGGAGCTATGACAAACTCTATCGGTGAAATCGAGGGATCTGATTTAATTTTTGTTATTGGTTCAAACCCAACTGAAAACCATCCGGTTATTGGCAGTATGATGAAAAGTGCTTATAAAAATGGTACTAAGATTATTGTGGCAGATCCGAGAGAAATCGAACTTTCTTCTCTAGCTGAAGTATCTATGCATCAAAAACCTGGAAGTGATGTTGCATTGTTAAATGGTTTGATGCATGTGATTATTAAAGAAAATCTACAGGATGAAGATTATATTAAAAGCAGGACAGAAAACTTCTTAATGGTTAAAGAAATTGTCTCTGAGTATACACCTGAGAAAGTGGCAAAGATAACAGGTATAGATAAGGAAGATATAATCAAGGCAGCCCGTTTAATTGCTAAAGTTGATAAAGCAGCCATTTACTTTGCAATGGGAATTACACAGCATCGTACGGGAACTGATAATGTTTTATCTGTTGCTAACCTGGCAATGTTAACCGGTAATGTTGGTTTTGAAAGTACAGGTGTTAATCCCTTAAGAGGACAAAATAATGTTCAGGGAGCATGTGATTTGGGTGCATTATCCAATGTTTATCCGGGTTATCAATCGGTTGAAGACCCAGAGATCAGGGATAAATTCATGGAATACTGGAAAGTAGAAGATTTATCACAAGAAATAGGTTTGACAGTAGTAGAAATTTTTGATGCTATTACGGATGGTGATTTACATGGGCTATATATCATGGGTGAAAACCCTATGATTTCAGATCCTGATCAAACCCATATTCAACAGGCATTAGAAGATGTTGAATTTCTAGTAGTACAGGATATTTTCTTAAGTGAGACGGCTGAATTTGCAGATGTTGTTTTACCAGCTGCAAGCTTTGCTGAGAAAAATGGCACTTTCACCAATACTGAAAGAAGAATACAAAAGGTTAACAAGGCAATTAATTCACCTGGTCAATCAAGGCCAGACTGGAAAATTATCCAGGAAATATCCCGAAGAATGGGTTATGAAATGGACTATAAAAATAGCGCTGAGATTATGGATGAAATAGCAGACTTAACCCCTATTTATGGCGGTATTAGATATGAAAGGCTGGGGGAAACAGGATTACAGTGGCCCTGTGTTGATGAAGATGATCATGGTACCAAATTTCTTCACGAAGGAGAGTTTTCCAGAGGCAAGGGTAGATTTCATGCTGTTTCATATATACCACCTGCAGAGGAGGCAGATGAAGAATACCCCTATATTATGATGACAGGTAGAATGCTTTATCATTTTCATACAGGCACTATGACTAGAAACTCAAAGCCGATAGATGATCATTCTCCCGATGCTTATGTTGAAATAAATGAGGAAGACGCGAAATCATTAAAAATAGAGGACAGAGATAGGGTTAAGGTTAGATCAAGGAGAGGTGAAGTTGAAACTTATGCGAAAGTTGGTAATCGTGTAGAAAAAGGTCAGATCTTTATGCCCTTCCATTATGCTGAAAGCCCGGCCAATCGATTAACCAACCCTGTTTTAGATAAGGACGCCAAAATACCGGAGTTGAAAGTATCTGCCGTCGACATAGAAAAAATTGGTTAAAGGGTGATAGAAGTTAAGTCCACTCGCAAACCACTGTGGCTTGCCCTGTGGTAAGAGTGGACGGTCTTGACTTTATTCTTTATGCTTTTTGAGTAAATCTTTAATAGCCTCATCAAATAATTTAGATTTAGGAATTCTAGTTTCTTTAGATAGATTATCTAATTTATTAATTAAATCTTTGTCTAGAGTAGTAGTAATGAGGTTCCCCCATTAGATTAGACTTTCTTCATAAGTTGTCAACTAAGTTAATTGAGGAAAACCAACTCATAGCAGTTGAAACTTTGCAGGTAAGGAATATGCTTAAAAATTCTAAAGTAGCTAAGTCAATATCAAATGTGTCTTGGAGTAAGTTGATTGAATTACTAACTTATAAAGAAAAGTGATATGGTAGAGATTTAGTTAAAATAGATATTTTCTTTGTTAGTAGTCAATTATGTAACAACTGTGGCTATAAGAATGAGAGAGTTAAGGATTTAAAGGTTAGAAAGTGGGAATGTCCTAAATGTAAATCAGTTTGGGATAGAGATATTAATGCAAGTTTGAATATTTTAAATGAAGGATTAAAAATCAAGACAAGTGCCACTTAAGATATGTACTGTCGGACTGACAGGAAATTACGCTTAGGAGACATGAGTAGTGGTTACACTCTCAGCCTAAGAATCCTCGTGGGCTTGTCCCGAGGAGGGTCAATAATGAATGCCATAATACTTGCAGGAGGAAAAAGTTCAAGATTTGGGTCCAATAAGGCTCTTTATAAGATAAATCAAAAGCCTATGCTGGTGAATATAGTTGAAAAATTAAGTCCAATTTTTAAAAAAATATATATTATTGGTGATCAAAAAGATAAATATGAAGAAATCCGAGGGACTGTATATTTAAGAGACAAAATTCCCGACAAAGGGCCTTTAGGCGGTTTATATACTGGCCTTTCCGTATCTGGTAGTCAATATAATTATTTACAGGCCTGTGATATGCCCTTTGTTTCTCAAGAGTACTTAAGATATATGAAGGGACATATTATAAGCAACAAAAATTATGAGGCTTTTATTCCAGAAAAGAACGGGTATTTAGAACCATTTGTAGGAATTTATGATAAAAATATAAGAACAAAGATATATAATCTAATAATAAAGGACAATTTGAATTTTGATTTCTTATTTGATGAAGTAAAGATAAAGAAAGTCAAAGAAAAAGAAATTGAAAATATTGCTGATACGGATCGGATCTTCTTTAATATAAATAAAAAAGAGGATTTGAAAAAATATGACTCTTTTAAAGCTAAATAATTGATGATAAAGTAGGCAGCACTTTTTAAGTGCTGCCTTAGATAATGTTGTGTTTTAGCAGTTAGCTATGTTTGTATTCTTAAAAATAATTTTTAGCAGGTTTTGAATAAAAAAAAGAGCTATTGAAAGGTCTCCAATAGCTCGATTCTAATCATTTTTAAAACTTTTGAATACAAAATATTTTGATTACGATTTTTAAAGGGCAATAATTGTTTAATTAATTTACTTTTAATTTTCTATATTGTGTATTTAACAATAATATCAGGATCAAGCACTCGGAACATGAATGATTCTGTAATAAACAATTTAACATTTTTGTTATCGTGTTCTTCAAAGCCAATAGCAAAATCTTGACCAATTGTTAATTCCAAATCATCGTGATCATAAGGGACTAAGATGGCTCCTTTGATTTCATTACTAAAAATAACTTCTGAACCTGTTACTTCTTCGATTCTTCTAATTAAAGGATAACCCTTAACCTGTCTTTGTATTTTTTCATAGACTTCTTTTCCTACAATCAAAGTATATGGCTTATCTGCATAGGCTTCCTGCAGCATAATCATTCCTTCAGTTATAGAACCCATTATAGATGAATCATCTGATCCAAATGACAGAGATTTTTTGGCCATTTCCATCATACCTTTAATATTACCGCCGGTAAAACCATTATATACAGCGTTATCTTCAAATTCAGCCATCTTCTTAACTGCATTTTCTAAAGGTCCGAGGTCAACATCTTTTGCCCCTCTTTCCAGATTATCCATTTCCCATCTATTGAGTTCAAAGGTATAACGTGTTTCAATTAGAGGAGTTACTTTATATTCACTGCTCCTAACCTCACCTTTATCTCCTTTAATAATTCCTAATTTACCCTTTGAAATTACATTATATTCTAAACCGTTTGGTCCTTCTACATGAACTGCTTTACGCCCGGTTAATTGAGTATCAAAAACTTCTTCAGCCCTTGCATCAATTTCTTCCCAGGCTTTTTCTGTAAGTGGTGCCAATTCTCTTTTTAATAAATCCATTTTAATACCCCCTATAATTTATTTCATATCACCAATATTTAAACCTTCTGTAGTATCAGATGAACCTTCTTCGTCACCTTCTTCTATTGCAGTGATAGGTGCATCGGTAAACAGATAAGTTCCTAATTCTTCTTCCCAAGCTGGAATATTTCTTCTTAACCATTCTAAAGCCATGGCAGCGTGTTCAACTTCTTCATCTCTATTGTGTTCTAATATAGCTTTTACTTTTGCATCATCAGTAGCTGCAGCTCTTTGGTTATACCAGTTTACTGCTTCTACCTCTTCTTTTAAACTATTTAATATTCTTGCTGTATCCAATGTTTTAGCATCCATATTTTCCTGTAATTCATGATAATCAGACATTAATTTAGCCTCCTCAAATTTGTTTTAAATTATGGTTTTCTATATTATATTATTCAATTAAAAAAGATTAAATCCTTCATACTGATTATATTATATGTAATACATGAAAAGTTAAAAAGTAATTATTTAACAAATTCAAACTTTTTTCATATATATACCAAATTTATTTATTATAGAATTGATCTAATATTATTGTCTTGCTATTTATCTTAAATTTTTACATTATGGGATATAGACTAATTACTTAAACTTGCAAATAAATGTAAAGTGAATTACAATAATATTAAGTTAAAATATTATGTTGGGGGAATGATGATGCCTGAAGAGATAATACATATTAACAATATTGAAAAAACTTTTCAATCCACAAAAGCTGTTAATAAGATTTCTTTTGATGTTCATAAGGGAGAAGTTTTGGGACTTTTAGGACCAAACGGTGCAGGTAAAACCACCATTATTCGCATGATAATGGATATATTTCAACCAGATAAAGGAGCTATTAGATTAAATAAAGAAATAATAAAAGGTCAGAAACAGATAGGATATTTGCCGGAAGAAAGAGGCATATATGATTCTACTAAAGTACTGGATACTATATTATATTTTGCTGATCTAAAAGCAATGAAGAAAAGCGAGGCTAAAAAGGCAGCTAAAGGATGGCTTGAACGTTTTGATTTAATGGAGTATATAGATAAAAAAGTAGAAAATTTGTCCCGAGGTATGCAACAGAAGGTTCAGTTTATTATCTCGGTAATACACAAACCGAGATTATTAATTCTAGATGAGGTATTTTCAGGTTTAGATCCTGTTAATCAGGAATTGTTTAAAGAGATTATTGAGAATCTGATAGATGATGGAACCACCATCTTATTATCTTCACACAGGATGAATCTAGTGGAAGAAGTATGCAGCAGGATTTTTATGATAAATAAAGGGCGGCGAGTTTTATATGGTAATATAGATGATATCAAAGATGGATATAATGAAAAAAAAGTATTATTAAAATCAAAAAGTGACCTCAGCTTTCTTAAAAATCTATCGAATATTTCAGAAATAGATTTAGACAAAAATAAAGTATCTTTTAATATAAAAAAAGATATAAATATAAAGGATTTCTTATCTTTCTTATCAGATAGAATTATTGTTGATGAAATATCTATAACAAGACCACCACTACATGAAATATTTGTGAATGCAGTCCAGGGAGGTTACATTGATGAAAGATAGTATAAAAGTTGCAAGATGGGAGATAAAAAATATTTTACATAGTAAGACATTTATTATTATGACCTTTTTTGTACCGATTATCATATTAATTATTGGGGGTGCTGTAGGTTATTTCTCCTCTGCAAATGAGAAAAAAAACAACCTAGTTTTCGGGGTAGAAAACAAATCTTCAGTGATAAGTATAGACCATCTGGAAAGCCTAGAAAATGAATACATAGATTTTAGATTTTTTGATAATATTAATAAAAAAGAAGAGATGATTGAAATAATAGAAGAGAATGAGCTAAATGGTTTTTTGACTATTCCTAATGATGTCTTAGAAACCAATACAGTTGAGTATTATTTTAATGATATACAGGGCATAAACACAGATGGTATTAGGAATTTATTAAACCCTTTAATTGTTAACCTACGGATCAGTAATTCAGGTTTTGATGTCAATAAAATAAATGATTTAACAAAAGAACTGCAAATTAATACTACATCACTTACTTCGACTTCAGAGGCTAAAGAGGCCAGTAGTGTTATTGAGATGTTTTTACCTTTTGGTTTTGCCATGTTAATGGTTTTTGCTTCCTTTTTTTCAGGGGCTGCTTTAATGCAGAGCATAATAAAGGAAAAAAGCAATAAGATAGTTGAAATAATACTATCTTCTATAGATGCCTGGGACTTAATGTTAGGTAAGGTAATCGGTTTTGGTATAGTTGGATTAATGCAGGTATCAATCTGGGGTGTTTCCGCTCTCATTGTTTTGAAGATTATTTTCGACATTTCCTTTGCTTTTTTATTTAGTATCAAGATACTGTATATGTTAATATACTTTATTTTAGGTTTTATTACAGTAGCTTCTATAAATGCAATTGTAGGAGCTGGTATGAAACAAGCTCAGTCCGGTTCTCAATCAACCGGTTTTCTGGTAATGATACCGATAATACCACTTTATTTTTCTAGCTTTATTGTTAACAATACAGAGGGCGCTTTTAGTTATGTATTTTCATATATACCCGTTACTTCCGCCACGACTATGTTAATCCGATTGGGTTTTAGTGATCCACCTTTAGTTGAAGTATTCGGAATTATGTTCCTATTATTAGTTGCAAATTACCTGTTAATTAAGCTGGCTGCTAAAATATTCAGGGTGGGAATGTTGATGTACGGTAAAAGTGCTAATTTCAAAGAGCTTTTCAAATGGGCTAAGAGCAAAGAATATTGAGTTAAAATTTTTGTTTACAAAAGAAAAAATAAATTGAAGATGATACAGATCAAGGGGGCAAATAATGGTTAATCAAAGAATAAAAAAGTCAGTATTAACAGGTGCTGTACTGGGAGTATTTTGTATTATTGGAGTTGGATATCGTCAGGGATATTCTGGAAACGGCCTATATCTATTTGCAATGTGGTTTAACCGTATCATCATGGGTATGATGATAGGTTTAGCAGGGAATTGGCTAAAAGGTAAGTTCGTTACTAGGGGGTTAATTTTAGGCACTTTAGTAACAGCCGCTTTCTTTTTATCGACTGGATTTAGAGATGTACCTGGTTTTTTAGCTGGGATTGCCTATGGTGTTATTATAGATTATATTGCGACCAAGTACTCTTAAGTGGTTAATTTAAGAAGAAATTTTACGTTTGGCTTCATATTCAAAAAGGTAATAATGAAATTTTCTTTAATTATATAAATAAGGAATTATAATCTTGTCTAAGGAGGACTTAATATTGAAAAAGTTATTACTTTTTTTAGTGGTTTTAATTATTGTATCTGTAGTGTTAAATGTAATTTGGGAATATGGCCAGTGCGGCATGTTTTATTCTATTAACGGAGTTGTGTCTTTCGAAAATTATGATTTGTTAGTTGCAAGATTAATTTTAGATATAATAATCACATTAGGAACATTCTTATTACTTACTTTAATAAACTTTGAGTGGAGATGGTTTACAGACTGGGACAGCAGGGATACAGCTATTATTATGTTATTTGGTCTTTTGACCAGTTTTTATGTAGAAGTAAATTCATTAATGGTAGGAAGATGGAGTTATAGTGAGAGCATGCCCATTTTGTATGGTACTAATATTGGGATAATCTCAATGCTGCAGTGGCTGATATTATTACCTCTTTCTATCTACATAACCAAATATTTTTTAAGAAATAAGATACAGAGTGTTAAGCGGTATAGTTTTTAATTATTGTTACTCAATGTTATTATGGGGAAAAAATCATTATAAACCCTTTGATTATATTTAAGGGAAAAAGAATTTAATATATTAAGTAAAAGTATTTTTTAAGTTGATAATGCAAAAGTAAAATCTTTTTTTTATATATTTATTTTGTGATAAAGAAATCTCCCGCTAATACGGGAGATTTTGCACTTTATATTTATTTAATCATTAATCAGCAAGAAATGAATTAACTTTATTCATTAATTGAGGAAGGTCATCGATAAGCGGGGAATGGCCACAGCCATCCAGAGTTTCTATCTCAGCATTATCTCCAATATCCTCAAGAATTTCTTCCGCCATATTTCTAGGTGCCACCTTATCATTGTTTCCCCAGAATATTAAGGTGGGTATGTTAATTTGAGTGGCTTCATTAGATCCTGGGTTTAAACCGTTATGCTTATCACTGATATTAAAATGATTGAGGGCGTGATAAACCTCCACAACATTTCGCTGGGTGAACATATCTTCCAGATATTCATCATATTTCTCCGGTTCAGGCTGATTACCAGTGTAAATTAAATTGTTCCAAACAGTCATCATAAATTGTTTGTTGTGATTTTGAATGGCTTCTAAGGTGGGTTGGATATTAAATTTATCCTCAGCAATTTCCTTTTTGGTTTTTATTCTTTGATCAAATAATATATTGCCATTTTCATCAAGTTTAAATAAGGGGTTGCCCCTGGTACTTATCGACTCTAAAAGCAGCAGTTTCTTTACATAGCCCGGATTATTAGCTGTGAATTTCATTGCAATGCAGCCCCCAGTAGACCAGCCCATTAAATAAAAGTTTTCTAATCCAAGCTTTTCAACAAAGAGCTCAAAATCATTAGCGAAATCAGTTATCGAATCTATTTCTTGATTATATGAAGAGATACCAAATCCCCTCATATCTGGAGCAATTAATTTGTAATTTTCATTGAAGTTTTCCATGAAGATATCCCAATGTTTAGAAGAGGTTAAATTTCCATGTAATAATACGAGTATTTCATTTCCACCTTTTCTTTCTCTATAACCTAAAGTCTCTCCATTGGGTAGATCAATTTTTTTTAGCTTAATATCCATAAAAATCCTCCTTTTTCAAACCAAATATGTGTTTTTAAAATAATTAATAAGTCATTAGAAATCTAATAAATTATTATTACTATCTTAGAGCTCTAATATTAAGCTCAATCAAAAATCCCAATTAATATTGGGCTGTGGTAATGTGATAAAAAGATTGTCGAGTTTTTCTAAAAGTGGTTTTGGCGCTATAAAATAATCAGTATAAGGCAAAAAAACAGGTCTAACTGTTCCTAACCACATTCTAGTAAATGCGTTGATATCTGTTTTAAGTGTCAAAAGATCAGAACTTTTTCCTTTTTTGATACTAGATTCTTTGCCTAGAGATAAAATATAGTTACCGCTTAATCCTGACCACAGAGATTTATTATTTAGATATTTTTCAATCGGATCATCTAGTTCAAGATTGAATCTTAAATCAGTACCCCTTAAAGAAGTATTTTTGATACAATCTTGAAGATTTAATATTCTAATCTGCCAGTAAGCACTAACTTTATTTATCACTTGATATTTACCTTTTTTAGTTAATGTTTTATCCTTATGAGGTTTTTTTATTAAATTTTGGAGTTGAATACCGCCTGGTTCGTTCATTTTAACCAAATGAATTTGATCTCCCATATTTTTAAGTAACTGCATTAGATCTAAAAATTGTTCACTGTTATTAAAGACCATCCATCTTATGTAATAGGGGCCGTGTAAGTTATCCTCAGGTTTTATCCACATATGGTGAGTAATATTACCTTTTTTATTCCTGAAACCCAATCCAAAAGATTTTTTACTGCGCATTGCCATATCTGTATACGTTATTTCAGATGGGAGTAAGGTACAATAACCATGTTGTTTTTTACGTTGGATTCTGGCCTTGTGCACATCTTTGAAATCATCTAAAGTTATTCTTTCGGGAATGGGTATAGATTTTTTAATATTAAGATGAGCTGGATCAAAGCTAATAAAGTTCTGATAACTGCCGTTTCCATAACCTAATTTATTATAAAAACCCTGTTCAAACATACTTAAAGCAGAAATGTGTACACCTTCTGCTGCAGCTTCAGCAATGGCTTCTGCAGTTATATGAGTGGCAATATTCTGTTTGCGAGCTATCCTGCTTATTGTCACAGCAGCAATCACCTGTAGTTCTAATTCGCGATTTAAATATTGGAATTTACCGGGAACAGAATTTAAATATCCTTCGACTTCATCATTTAATAAAGCCACTTTACCACGCCCGGAATTGATGAATTCTTTCAAGGCATCTTCTTCTTTTTTGTCATCTTCAATCCAACCTATTTCATGCCAGATTTCAAATATTTTTTCTAGATCTTCTCTGTAATTGCATTTTCTTATTTTGATTTTAATCACCTACTATATCATTGTTATTTATTATATTCTTAATTGACTTCTGAAATCCTTCTAATATAGTGTAGCAAAAGTATGAAATTATATATTATCTAATGACAGGCAAGAAAAATCCATTTAAATATTTTATTAAGGGGATAATCTTCACAGGAGGATTTTACTCTTCTTACCAGAATATATATATATATACTCGATGAAAGGAGGCTATAAAAAAGCGATTGTTGAAATAATGAGGTTAAGAATATGAATTTAGATATCAAATCTAATAACTGCAGTTTCATTTAAAGCATATTTATTTTATAGATTTAAGATATTGATTATAGAATTAGATATTCTGAAACTAAGAATTATTTAGATTTTTCAAAGATCGGTTCACAAGAATATTTAGCGTGACTAATCAGGTTTTTTGAAAAAATGGATCTTATTCAAGGAGGAGAAACTAAAAGAAGATTTTTATAAAATATGTAGAGTAGGTAAAATAGAAAGAAGGTAAAAAATGGAATATAATAAAATTATTTGTATTATAACTTTATTTTCGATGGTAATAATTTTGTACGGGCCGTTAGTATCTGCTATAAAGGTTGATGGAGATTATCCTATTGAATTATTTGATGATTTTTGGGAGGAAAAGTTAACGGATACCCAGTATGATATTTTAAAAGGGAGTGGTACTGAACCAGCCTTTAATAATGAATATTATAAAAACAAAGAAGAAGGAATATATGTATGTGCTGCTTGTGGTAATCAGTTGTTTGATTCAGAGCAAAAATACAGTTCGGGAAGTGGCTGGCCCAGTTTTTATGATGTTATATCAGATCAATCAGTTGTTACAAGAACTGATGAAAGTTTTGGTATGCAGAGGACTGAAGTCATTTGTGCAAACTGTGGAGGCCACCTCGGCCATGTGTTTAATGATGGCCCTGAACCAACTGGCTTAAGATATTGCATGAACTCAGCAGCGATGAAGTTTTATAAGTCTGCTCACTTTGCTCAGGGCTGATTTTGGGGCCCAGAGGCCCTGTATGGAGCCTTAGAAGGAGTAATTTATACTAATGCAGGTTATGCAGGTGGAACAACAAACAATCCCACCTATAATAATATTGGTGATCATGCTGAAACCGTAGAGGTTATCTATGATCCAAAGATGATCAGTTATGAAGAATTGGTTGAATATTATATTGAAAGCACAGCCAATACTATAGGTGCAAGCACCGGTCAATATCGTTATTTAGTTTTTTATAACAATCAAGAAGAGAAAAAGTTTATTCAGAAACGGACAGCAGAGATGGAGGAAAATAACAATCTGAACTTCGAAATGGTCCAATTGGATGAATTTTATAAGGCGGAAAATTATCATCAAAAATATCAGCTAAGGTCCAGGAGAGCGGTATATAACAAATTAAAGGAAATTTATATCAATGAAGAGAATTTAATAAGCTCACATTTGGCGGCAAAATTTAATGCATTCAGCTCAGGTCTCATTTCAGAAGAAGCGATCATAAAAATATTAGATGATTCTTATCTTTCACCGATATACCCTAATAAATTTGCTGAATTGAAGGAATTAATAAAATAAAAAAAGAAACCAAGAGAACCGCTTTAAAAAGCGGTTTTCTATTTGATTAATAGGTATATAATAATATTAAAATATAATTTTAAAATCCTTAAAGATAATATAAGGATTAACTGAAAGTAAAGGTATTTATTGTGTGGTGGACTTTGAAACGAAATCTAAAGCAAATTTTTTGTTTAAAGTACATGATTGTGCCTTTGTGATTTTTAAAAGCTGTTTTGAGAGAATAAACAGTTTACCTCAGGCTGACTTTCATACTTTTGATACATTAGTTTTTTGACCAAATATTATAGAGAACAACAAAGCTCTATTTGATGAAGCAATGAATAGAATTATATATAGAATTGAGATTTTTATTAACTCAAAAAAAAGCCCCCAATTTCTTTTTAAAAACAGGGGCTTTTTATACGTTTAATAAAATATTTTTAAGGATAATCAATATAGACTTACGATGTTATTATTAAGAGAATTGTTGCTTTATCAGTTAATAATTGTATTAAGAATCTATATTTTAGACTAAAATTGTGAAAGAGTAAATTTATTTTTTAATCTTAATATGATCACCAGGTTTAAGCAGTCTTGAATTATATCCAGCTTCTCTTAATATCTTATATAGACCCATGGCTTCTTTAACATTTTTATCTGAATGGGAGTTAAAATGATAGGGCACAACTATCTTTGGTTTAATGTCTTTGACCAGATTAAGATACTCGTTATAGTAATCTTCAAAACAGGCTGTAAATAATACTTTTACCTCAGATTTAGGTTTGGGATAATCGGCTGAATCTGCAGTATGATAAACTCCCTGATAATAATAACAAACAGATTCAATAGAGTTATAACAATCACATTTAAAGATATCTATATCATTTTTTACACGGTCTCCGCTTTGAATTATTTTGCCGTCAACGTCAAAATGTTCAAAAAATGACTGAGGCCCATATATCTTCGTATCAGGATACTTTTTAATAATATTTTCATCGAAGTGATCATCATGTTCATGTGTTACTAAGATCAAATCAGGTACATTGACAGGCTCAACTTCATAATTAGGATCAATTAAGATATTAAGATCAGATTCTATTTCTACACATGCTTCACCCAACCATCTAACTATCATTATGTTCCCTCCTTTTATTTATATTATTTTGGAAAGTGCATAAAAATCCTTTTTAAAATTCAAATATAAATATTAGGTAAAACTAAACAGTGATTTATATAATAAGAATTTTTATTTGCTCAATCATAACCCTATACCATATAATAAAAATACATATTGAATAATGTAACTATAATTTATTAAGAAGAAGTCATAATGAAGGGGGATTTAAGATGAGTAAATATAAAGATGAAGTAATTGAAATTATCAAAAATGGTCCCTACGTAGCTTTTAACATCAAACTAATTTTAGACAGCCGGGGAGAACAGCTCGAGACTTCACCTCAAATGTCTTTATGCAGGTGTGGTCATTCTCAAAAGAAACCATTTTGTGACGGGACTCATCAAGATATAGGTTTTAATGATGAAAAAAAAGAAAATCATAAAACAGATAAAGTTATCGCGTACCGGGGAGATAATATAATTATTTACGATAATCACGGTATTTGCAGTCATATAGGTTATTGTATTAATTTGCTGCCAACTGTATTTGATGAAAGTAAATTCAAATGGATAAATCCTGATGGGGCAAATGTACAGGACATAATAAGAATATGTGAATTATGTCCTTCAGGGGCTTTAAGTTATAGCCTTCCAGGTGGTGAGAGGATAAAAAGTGGAGTTAAAAAGAGGCCTAAAATAAAAATATCACCGGGTCCATATGGTGAAAATGGTCCCTATGATATAGAAGGGGGAATCAGGCTTAAATCAAAAGAGGATTTTAAACCTGAATGTAAAGAACATTATTCCCTATGTAGTTGTGGAGCCTCGAAAAATAAGCCTTTTTGTGATGGGAGTCATCGATTTCACAGTAAATATAAAGATGATAAATAAGAGAAGATTGTATAATAATTTTCATTTTAAAAGCTGGGTGGGGTCATTGCCCATATAGAAATAGATTTCTTAGGACCTGTATTAATATATCTATGGGGGACCGTGCTATCCAGCCTTATACTATCTCCTTCTTTTAAGAGGAATTCTCTGTTTCCCCATTTTACAAGTAGTTCTCCCTGTATAATATAACCGACTTCTTCTCCTTTGTGTGAAATTTTTTTATCATCACTATACTCACCTGACATTAAAGTAATCTTAAGAAACTCTATATTCCAAGATAAATCAGGAGTTAAAAGTTCATAAATAGCGGAAGAATTAGCCAATTGTAATTGTTTTCTGTTATCTTTTCTTACTACATATTTATCCTTATCAATGTTTTCTTCAAAAAAATCTCCTACTGATACTTCCAGGGCCTTGGCAATCTTCCAGAGTGAGGCTACGGATAATCCTATCATATCCCTTTCGATTTGGCTGATCATTCCCACACTTAGATTTGATTTATCAGCTAATTGAGCAATTGTCAAATTCCTTGATTTCCTGTATTTGCGTATCTTATTACCAACCTTCATCTTATACACCTCGTTTACATGATTTATTTATTATTATATGTTAAATAAGTTATTTATTCAATAAAAATATCACAATATTGAAAAATTATTATTATCATGAAAAAATAGCAGGAATATTCAATATTATGTTGAATTAGTAAAATACAAAGAAATAATAAAAAAAAGGGGGACAAATATTAATGAATAAGAAGATTATTACAATGTTGGTTTTATCATTATTTGTTTTTTCAGCAATCGGTGTTGTTGGTGCACAGGATACTATAAATGTCAAGATGTCTTATAATGGTCCGGCCGATGTAGAGACTAACGCAGTCCACGAATATGCTGTAAATTTCAAAGATTTTGTCGAAATGGGTACAAATGGCAGAATACAAATTACTCTTTATTCTGATAGTCAACTCGGTAATGAAGAGCAAAGAATGGAACAAACAATGGGCGGCTCTGCCAAGATTAATGTTGCTTCCAATGCAGGTATGGTATCTGTATATCCGGAAATTTATGCAGCCACAATACCTTTTATGTTTCAAAGCTTTGAAGCAGCTCATAATTTCTTTGATGATAGTGAATACTGGGAAATGACAACAAAAGAATTTGAAGAGCACACAGGTGTTGCTTTACTGGAAGCAATTGAAGAAGGTGGGTTTTTAGCTTTTACAAATAACGAAAAAGAAATTAGATCTCCCGCTGATTTTGAAGGATTGAAATTTAGAGGTATGGATCCCGGTCAAATTGCTTTATATGAATCTTTTGGGGCTAGCGGTACTCCTATCCCTTGGACAGAGCTATATATGGCATTACAGACTGGGGTAGTTGATGGTCAAATGAATCCTCCTACCTATATTATTTCTGGTAGTTTATATGAGGTTCAGGACTATGTGACTATGGCTAATATTCAGTATTCTTGTCAATGGTTAACAATAAATGCAGACTGGTTAAATTCACTGTCTGATGAAAATGAATATATAATTAGACAGGCAGCTAAGGCAGCTAATATAAGGAACAGAATTAGTGTGGAAGCTAAGGTTAGTGAGCGTGTTGGCTTTTTAGAAGAGAATGGAATGCAGGTATATTATCCCAACCAAGAGGAAATGAAAGAATTTCAAGAAATAGGTCAACCTGATTATATAGATTGGATAAATACCAAGATAGATGAATCATATGTAGAAAAAGCATTAGAAAGTGCAGAAAAAGCTAATATGGAGGCCAAATAAATGAATGATAATTCGATATCCTATGAATTATTAAAGAAAATATCGAATTATATAAAATACCTCAGCATGATTCTGGCTGGGGTATTTCTTGTAATCAATATTACCGATATTTTAGTTTCAGTTTTTTTCCGGTATTTTCTAAGTTATTCACTAGTATGGACAGAGGAAGTAGCCAGATTTACATTAATATATTCGGTTATGTTCGGATCAGTAGCAGCTATTAGTTATGGAGATCATGTTAAAATTACCATAGTATTGGATTATTTACCTGACATTATAAGTAAGATAATAAAAATTATTGTACACATAATTATTGTGGGTATCATAGCATATATAACTTATTTAGGTATAAAATATGTCGATAATGCCTGGAGATTTCAGACTTTAGCTCTGGGAATTCCTAAAGCAATACCGTTGATGTCCATCCCCATCGGTATGGGATTATTTTTAGTACAATATATATTAATTGAGATTATCGGTATTAATAAAGATGTAATCACGAGAGAATTGGAGATGAGAAAATGAGTATTGTTATGATAGTTTCATTTCTACTTTTTTTATTAGTTGGAGTTCCTATTTTTATTGCCCTATTAATTTCTTCATTCCTCGGTTTTCTTTATCTTGGTGATTATTCACTTTTTAGAATCATGGTTCAGCAGTTTTTTGGAGGGATGGACGTATTTACCTTATTGGCCATACCCCTTTTTATTATGACAGGTAATTTGATGAATAGAACTGGTATAACGGATAAATTATTAGATTTCAGTAGAGTGTTAGTTGGTCATCTAAGAGGAGGACTCGGTCATGTTAATGTAGTGGCAAGTATAATTTTTGCTGGGATTAGCGGCTCTGCGGCTGCTGACACATCTGCTATTGGTTCTATATTAATACCTGCTATGGCTAAAGAGGGTTATGATCGACCATATGCAGCCGGTATTACAGCCGGGAGTTCTTTAATTGGGCCTATTATACCTCCCAGTATATTTATGGTTCTTTATGGTTCGATGACCAACCAATCTATAGGAGGTCTATTTGTTGCGGGTATTATTCCGGGACTTATACTTGGGATTGCTTTTATGATAATGAATTACTATTATGCTAGAAAATATGAATATCCTGTATCCAATGAGAAGGCTGGTATTATAAAGATATTAAAAACGGCCTGGCAATCAATAATTGCTCTGATTGCTCCTATTATAATTATTGGAGGGATTATTACAGGGGTTGTAACTCCAACAGAAGCCGGGGCTGTTGCTGTATTTTATACAGCTATAGTTGGTTTCTTTATTACAAAAAAGCTTTCAATAAAAGACTTTGTAAAATCAGTTAATGAAACGGTTAGAAACACGAGTGTTGTATTTGTAATAATGGGCAGTGCTGCTGTGTTTAGCTGGCTTTTAAAATGGGAACAGGTTCCTCAGAAATTTGCAGGAGCTCTCTTGAGTTTAACTACCAATAATACAGTTCTTTTAATCATACTAAGTGCGATGATTTTTGTGATAGGTATGTTTATGGAAGAAATAGCTGCTTTGATTTTGTTAACTCCCGTAGTTGCACCAGTGGCAATGCTGGCTGGTATTGATCCTTTCCACTTTGGAATTGTTATGACTTTAAATATCACTATAGCGTTAATTACACCTCCGATGGGGGCCTGTGTTTATATAGTTTCAGCTGTAGGAAAGGTAAAACTGGAAACATTATTTAGAAAAATATGGCCTTTTGTGGCTGTAGCAATGGCTGTTTTATTTATTATTATACTATTTCCAGCTCTAGTCACAACATTACCTAGATTATTTAATTTGTAAGTTAAGTATATGAAAAATATTAAGGAGGTAAATAAATTTATGGACCCCTATTTAACAGAATCTATTCCCGTAAAAACTCATTTTGATTGGAAAGAATTAAAAACAATTAAGATAAAAGAGAATAATGAAAAACTAATTTCGCTTAATATGATACCCGAGAAAATTATAGTTAGTCCCCAATATTTTATCCAGGGGATAAAGGGATCATTACCACAATGTTATGTGAGGGAAGGTGCTTATGACTTATTAATAAAGGCTGCTGATGATTTGCCAGCAGGATATAAATTTTTAATATATGATACCTGGCGGCCTAAAAGAGTCCAATATGATTTATATAACAAGTTTGAAGAAGAATTAAAAGACAAGTATCCTGATAAAGGTAGTTCAAAAATCAATAAGTTAGTAGAAGAATATGTGGCTTTACCTTCTGGTGAAAAAAAGAGTCCCTCTCCTCATTTAACAGGTGGAGCGGTTGATTTAACTATCATCGATGAAAACGGCAAAGTATTGGATATGGGCACTAAATTTGATGAAACGGTAAAGAACACGCATACCGATTATTATGAACTTATCTTAAAACAAAGAGATTTGACAGACAAAGAAGATAAATTATTAAAAAACAGGCGATTGCTCTATAATATAATGGTTAAAGCAGGCTTTACTAATTATCCATGTGAATGGTGGCACTTTGATTATGGCAATCAAGTTTGGGCTTATCTTTCCCAAAAAGATCATGCCATATATAGTAGTACCTCACCTGATTTAAGATGGAAAAAAGAGTATTAGACTCGTTTGTTTAATACAGTATAAATATATAAATTTATGGTAATATCTCTGACTTTGTGTTCCAACATATTATTAAAGATAAATTTCTTTATATGAATTATTTATCTTATAATTTAATAATATAGAAATTAATAAGTTTAAATGATATAATATATACACGCACTTTTTATATCTTACTTTAGGGAGGGGTTTAGATTGCAAAGCTATGAGATTGATTATCAAGTTTTAGGGGATGACATACAGGTTGTTGAAATTGAATTAGATTCTCAGGAAACAGTAATTGCTGAAGCGGGTACTATGAACTGGATGGATAGTGGTATAGACTATGAAGCCAAAATGGGAGATGGTACAGAGGTAAATAATTCAGTATTAAATAAGGTATTTGGGGCAGGGAAAAGGATTATTAGTGGTGAGTCAATCTTTTTAACACATTTTACAAATAAGAGAAATGTAAAAAGGAAAATTGCCTTTGCTGCACCATATCCCGGTAAGATAATCACGCTTGATTTATCTGAATTTAGAAATAATAATTTTACCTGTCAAAAAGATGCATTTCTCTGTGCTGCCAAAGGTACCAAGCTTGATATAACCTTCAATAAGAGACTTGGTAGTGGATTATTTGGTGGAGAAGGATTTATTTTAGAAAAATTATCTGGTGATGGTAAGGCCTTTCTACATGCAGGCGGTACTGTAGTAAAAAAAGATTTGGATGGGGAGATGCTGAAAGTTGATACTGGTTGTCTGGTTGGATTTACAGATGGAATAGATTATAATATTCAAAAGGCAGGAAATTTAAAGACGATGTTATTTGGCGGTGAAGGTCTATTTTTAGCCACTCTGCACGGTAAAGGTACAGTCTATCTACAGAGTCTACCATTTTCAAGACTGGCTGATCGGATTATTAAAAGTGCTCCTAGAATGGGTGGAAAGAGAAAAGGTGAGGGGTCTGTCTTGGGCAAATTTGGAGATTTGATGGATGGAGATAATTTCATATAATAAATTTATGCATTTTTTTGCTAGTACATATATAAAAAATGGTTAAGTCACAAAATTAATACATTTTATTAATAAATAATTGATGAATAAAATTAAAAACAATAAAAATTAAAAGGGCTGGGATATTAACCCAGCTTTTTATATTTATTTATATATAAAACCAGATCAAAATGCTTTATTTAGTTATTTAAATTTTATATCCTTGTTATAAAAAACAAATTATATTATAATAATAATAGTGTTCTAAAAATCTGTAAAGATAAATATAATAAGAGTTTGAATATATAAAAATAAATAAATTAAATAGTCATAAAATTGAAGTATTTGATTTTGATGCATAACTAAAGTATTTAAGCTTTTAGGAAGAAAGAGCAAAGAGCCCACCCTTTTTTAAATGGGTGATGAATTTGCTCGGTTTTAATCATTTGACACCATATGTAACACCGAAAGACCTTTATTATATTTCACTTAATAACTTACTATTGATACACTATGACTAAGAAAGGTGGTAAGTTATGAGTAATAAAAATAATTTGGTTCATGCTAGAACTTGTGTTAAATTGTTGGATATCATATTATTTTTAAAACCAAATACCGCAAACAGGTTTTTAAAGATAAAATCTAATCTAGACTTAAAGAAATTTTATACCAAGTAGCTGAAGACAAAAAGTTTATTATTGAAACAATGGAAATAATGTCCGATCATGTTCATTTGTTTGCAACAGCCCATCCTAAAATATCTCCTAGTTATATAGTTAAAATGGCTAAAGGGATTACGGGGCGATTGCTTTTAAAAGAGTTTGATAACTTAAAACAACAACTATACAAAGGGCACTTATGGAACAAATCTTACTATATTGAAACTCAAGGTAATATTTCTGAAGAATCAGTTAAACAGTATATTGAAAACCAAAAAGATAATTAATATTTTAATTACAATAAGAAAGGAGGTAAAAGACTGATAAAATTAGCAGAAAATTTTATTCTAAAACCAGACAAGAATCAACAGATTATGCTCAGTTGCCTAGGTTATGCAAGTGCAAGGTTATATAATGTAGGAAACTATGAACGGAAAAATTACTCTAAAAATAGTAATAAAGATTTCCCTGATTGGTATAAACAAAAGAAAAAACTAAAAAAGCACTTTTGGTATAAAAACCTACCATCACAAACAGCCCAAGAAACTTTAAAGATTCTATCAGACAATTGGAAATCTTATTTTAAGTCTATTAAAGATTATAAAGCGAACTCCAATAAATATACAGGAAAACCCAAGCCACCATCATAATAAAGCTAAAGGAAATAAGTTTAATTTCCGTTATCTTAATAATGGGTTTAAGATTATAAATAATAAGTTAAGATTATCTATACCAAAGCAGTTAAAAGATTATTTAAAAGAAGAATACTCTATCAATCAAAAATTCTTATGGATAAAACTGCCTAAAGAGCTTTTATCTAATGATAGAGATTATATTTTAAATAATACTATTAGGTTAGAGTTTAAGCCTTTAACTAATGATAATTATAAACTTATTTTAACTTATAAGGTTAATACACCAAAGATTAAACCCGATAATGGAAATTATTTATCTATTGATCTAGGCCTTAATAATCTTGCAACTTGTTATTTTAATAAGAAGATAAAACATTTTCAATCTATTCTAAACTCACAAGACAAGCAGATTTCCAAGCGTTTAAAACAATTATATCAAAAACGAGATAGACAGATTAGACATCTAATTCATACTGCAA
>JAGXLU010000066.1 GCA_018334565.1 Halanaerobiales bacterium
AGACTCTATAAAATTATTATATTTTTCTATGTTAAGGTAAACAAAAAATATTTTCTTAAGCTGATAATCTAAATCAACGTCCAAGTTAAATTTTTTTAGTGTATTCATTAACTTTTTGTCATTATCTATATAATAAACATTTTTCTTTTTAAAAAATTCATAATCATCCATCCAGTTTTCTTTTATCTGTTCAGCATTATAACTTTTGAGAGTTTGGATTAATTCTTCTTGATAAATTTGCAGGTCTATGTATCCGTGTTCGGATATATAGTCATCTAATTCGTATGTACTAAAACCTTTTACCTCTTTAGGGTCAGTCTCTACCCAGTAGGATAAATAAAGAAAGCCACGTATTTCATTACCGTTTATTTTGAATTTTACTGGGGTGCTTGAATTCATAAGATGTTGATTTTCATAGGGAATTTCACCTAAGTTTTTTAAAAAATAGCCACCTACAATAAATATTAAAACAAGAATCAATAACGGCTTCCAATTTCTTTTGATAATAGTGCCTATATAACTAGATCTCATGCAAGGCCCCCCTAGATTTGAAATAAGTATACTATTCCATTTAATAAAATTCTAGTTATTGTATTAAATCCCTTTTTTATTTAATGAATTTTTAAATATTTGTCTTAAATATGTGTGGTTGATAATAATTGGATTACTTTAGTTTAAATAATACCAATTTTAAAAAGATGTTTAGTATTATGCCGAAATAATTTTTAAAGGTAAAGCATTTGATAAATAAAATTTTGATAAATAATTTAAGATAAACAGGAGGTATTTTAAATGAAAGTAAAAAAAGCGGTAATACCAGCTGCAGGACTTGGTACAAGATTTTTACCAGCGACAAAAGCACAACCTAAAGAAATGTTGCCTATTGTAGATAAGCCTTCTATTCAATACATAGTTGAAGAAGTTGTTAAAGCAGGAATAGAGGATATTATAATTATAACTGGTAAGCATAAAAAGAGTATAGCTGATCATTTTGATAAAAATATTGAATTAGAAATGGCTTTACAAAAAAAAGGCAAGCATAAATTGTTAAAAATCGTGAAAGATATTTCTTCTTTAATAAATATCCATTATGTTCGGCAAAAAGAAGCAAAGGGCTTAGGACACGCTATATATTGTGCACGTACTTTTATAGGTAATGATCCTTTTGCTGTGCTTTTAGGGGATGATATTGTACTTTCAGATAAAGCTGTAATTCAGCAGATGGCAGAAATTTATGAAGAGGAAGAGCAGCCCATTATAGGAGTACAACAAGTTCCCCATAATGAAATTTCTAAATATGGCGTAGTAAAATTTAATGGTTTTAAAGACAGAGTATATGAAGTTGAACAGTTGATAGAAAAACCTTCTGTTAAAGAAGCCCCATCTGATCTGGCTATAATGGGTAGATATATTATTACTCCAGATATATTTGATATTCTAAAAAACACAAAACCTGGTAAGGGTGGAGAAATACAGCTCACAGATGCTTTAAATGAATTAGCACAACAGAGGTCAGTACAGGCTTATAAATTTATAGGTCATAGATATGATGTTGGTAATAAATTAGGCTTTTTAAAGGCTACTGTTGAATTTGCTTTAAAACGTGAAGATCTAGGCTGTAATTTTAAAAAGTATCTAAAAGAATTAATATATTAATATAAAAATCACATTAGGACATTTGTCCTATCATATAAAAGCTTTAATTTTTGGGTTTTTATGTTTTGGAAGGATCAACCTTCAAAAAGTGTACTAATAAAAATTATTGAGATAACCTGCTAAGTACTTAGTAGGTTGTTTTAAATTTGACAGCAAATTATTATCAACAGAATAAAATAACTGGATGTAAATTTTGTATTTATTATACAAACATATTTTTACAATGTTATTTCCTTTTTTAAAATTAAATATGTAATAGTTGTAAGATTTTAAGTGGATTTTCAGTACGATATATTTGTATATTTATTCTGAAATTACATTTAGTAAAATATTTTCAAAATGTTTGGTCTTGTTTGTGTAAAAATTATCATGATAATTTTTAATTTGCACGTTTTTAAACATAGTGATAAGATATATGCAAAGGTATTAAATATACTTTTAATTACTCAGAAATGCAGGTGTTTTTAATGGAGATAGTTATGATAATTGCTTCATATTTGATAGGCTCCTTATCATTGGCCCAGATTTTAGCTAAAAGAAAACAGATAGATTTAAATTCAATTGGGACGAATAATCCTGGTGCTTATAATGTATATAATGAGATGAACCATTTTTGGGGTATGACTTCAGGTGCATTTGATATATTTAAAGGTATGTTTCCTGTATTTATGGGTAGAGTTATTTTTAACTTTGAATTTACATATATTGCGCTGATTACTTTAGCGGCTGTTATGGGACATATGTGGCCAATATATTTTAGATTACAGGGAGGGAGAGGTCTTGCAACTTCTCTGGGAACTTTATTTGTGCTTGATTTTTATTTAGCATTTTATGTTTTGATTTTGGCGGGTGTAATAGGTTTTTGGTTTAGATTTGCAAGTAAATTAAAACCGAGAATTTCATTATTGTTATTCCCTCTTTTTATTTTATCTGCTTATTATTTAAGAGAGAATATACACTTAACTTTAATTGGTTTTTTTATAACTATAATTATATATATAAAATCTATTGAACTTCGGTATACTTAAATATTTGAAAGGAGTAATTAGATGACAGATCGAATATTGATCATTGGGGTCGACGGTGGAGAAATGTCTTTAATAGAAAAGTGGGTAAGTGAAAATAAACTTCCGAACTTTAAAAAAATGATAAATCAAGGTACTTATGGCCCTTTAAGAAGTACAATACCTCCAATTACTGGAGCAGCTTGGTCTTCATTTCAGACGGGTACTAATCCTGGTAAGCACGGTGCTTTTAACTGGTTTAAAAGAAGAGAAGGAGAATATGATGCAGACCCTGTTACAGCTTTAGATATTCACGAACCTACTCTTTGGCGAATCTTAAATGTATTTAAAAAAAAGGTGGGTTTGATTGGGATACCTGTTACTACTCCTCCTGAAGAGGTGGATAATTTTTTGATCCCTGGATTATTAACCACAAGGCATGCTAAAGTGCAGAGTTATCCAGAAAATTTCATCGACCATGTCAGAGAAATAGTGCCTGATTTTAAATTTTCTCCCAAAGAATGGACGCGAGGTTATGATTTAGATAAATGGGTTGATGAAATGGTAGAAGATATAGAAAAAAAGACAAGACTTAGTAAACAGCTAATGATTGAACAAGATTGGCATTTTTTTATGGTACATTATATGGAGAGTGACCAGGTTCAACATTATTTATGGCATGAATTAAAAGAATCTCCTCGTCATATATTAAAAATATATCAGGCAATTGACAAAGCCATTGGTGAACTGAAAAATCTTATTGATGAGGATGATATTATAATGATAATGTCAGATCATGGTTTTGGTGAACTGAAGTATAACTTTCATATTGATACATGGTTGTTAAATAATAATTATATTAAGTTAAAAAATAATTTTTTTACCCAATTAAAAAAAATATTCTTTCGAATGGGAATCACAAAGGAATTTCTCTTACCTATTGGTGAGTTTATATATCCTCCCCTTCGCAAATTGGGCATTGTATCAACAGCTGTCGATTTGGCAAGTAATCCCATGTTGGACTGGTTATTTATCTCTTCTCATAATGTAAACTGGGAAAAATCGCTAGCGTACAGCCACAGTGAAATAGGTCATATCTTTTTAAATATAAAGGGTCGTGATCCTCAAGGAATCATTGATAAAAATGAAGTAGAAGCTGTTAGAGATGAAATAATTGCAATGCTAAAGGAATTTAAAAATCCCTTTACAGGAAAAAAAATAACAACAAAAATCCGGAAGGGAGAAGAAGTCTACCAAGGTGATATGGCAAAATATGCTCCTGAAATAGTGTTTATACCTGATGACATGTCTATATTAGGTAAGGGAGCTTATCAATTTCTATCCAATAAAAATGTTAGTAAATCTCAAAATCAGACTGGGCACCACAGAATGGACGGCATATTTTTTGCAGCAGGTGCTGATATAAAAAGAAGCGGCAAGGTAGAAGGAGCTCATATTATGGACATTGCTCCAACTGTATTATATCTTTTAGATTTACCACTTCTTAATTCAATGGATGGTAAGGTGTTAACTGATATAATTAAGCCAGAATTTTTAAATAAAACTCAACAAGTTGTTGTGAGCAAAAGAGATTTAGGTTTAGAAAAGAGCTTAAGAAAAAATATTTTTAAAGACGATATGAAAAACAAGAAAGACAGGTTAAAAGGCTTGGGATATATATCCTAAATTTAATAGGAGTGCAAAGCATATATGAATGTATTATTTAGTTTTGATATTAAAGAAAAATACCTTGATTCTTTAAAAAGTGAATTTAATAATATTCAAGTTAAGAAAGCCGTTAATATTAAGCAGATGGAAGAAAAAATAGGTTGGGCAGATATTCTTGTGGGAATGCTTATGAGAGATTTCGATAGTGATTTAATATCTCAGGCGGTTAATTTAAAGTGGATTCAAAGTTGGTCTGCCGGGGTAGATGTTTTTTTAAAAGAGGAAAGCTTTAGACATTTAAATAAAAATGAGATCATCTTAACTTCAGTTAGTGGTATACACAAAGACAGTATGTCTGAACAGGTCATGGGATATCTTATTTCTTTTAGTAGAAGGTTGCCTGAATTTTTAAAATTACAAAAGAAAAGAAAATGGGAGAGATTGAAAGTAGATTATCTTAAAGATAAAAACTTAGCTGTCTTTGGCCTGGGAGCAGTAGGTAGGGAGATAGCACGCAAGGCAAAGGTATTTAAGATGCATGTAACAGGAACAAAGAGAAATACCGATCTTAAAATACCTAATGTGGATGAGCTATACAATTCTGAACAAAAAGAAGAGGCATTAAGAAATTCTGATTTCATTGTTGTGACATTACCCTTAACAGAAGATACCTGTGGATATTTTGGTTATGAAGAATTTAAGGAAATGTCAAAAAGTTGTTATTTTATTAATGTATCAAGAGGTAAAATAGTTAAAGAAAATGAACTTATTAAGGCCTTGCAGGAAGAAGAGATAGCGGGTGCTGCTTTAGACGTTTTTGAAAATGAGCCTTTAGCAGAAGATTCTCCATTATATGAAATGGATAATGTAATCATAACACCCCATATTTCGGGATTATTTCCTGATTATAATAGAGAGGCTATTAAGATTTTCAAAAAAAATCTAAGGAGATTTTCAGATAATCAAAAGATGGTTAATGTCATTGATCCAGATCTCCAGTATTAAAAAGTTTTTTTAATAATTTGATTGACTTTTGATTTTCTATTAAATCGAGAGTCTCTTTTAATGAAGAGGGGTTTTTTAAGAATATTTTTATGGCCCTCTTTTTCCCTATTTCTGGTATAAAAGCCAGTTGTTCAACTGATAGATTATTAATTTTTATCGGCCAGGGAAGAGCAGTTATAGATCTATATCCATGATCAATTACTTTAACTTTATAGAAAGAGCCTTTTTTTAGATGACCGGGGATAGCTACCAATATAGGATAAGTTCCCAGCTGTCTTCCATAGCTCAATTTACCTTTTATTTTTTCTATTAGGACATTTTCAAGGATGGTATTGGAAGGGAAAACCCTCCTTAACATTGGTTTGTTTATATTTTTATTTACTTTCTTTTTATATGATTCAAAACTTTTTTTATGAACTTTTTGAACTGGATAATTATCAATTTGTACCACCTGTCTTATATTAATGCGCCTCAGCATTAATCCTTTTTCATATACTTTTTTTAAAAAAGTATAATTATAATCATATGTTTTTTCACTTTCGCCAATAAGGCCGTGCAGGAAGTTGATACCGGGTAGAAGTTTGGGCATTCCCTTGACTCTTTTGCCACCAATTTCATTTAATATTTTAATAGCTGTAAAAGCAATATCAGGATCAGCTTCAATATTATTGTTCTTTATAACTTTAGGATCTGCTGATTCAAGACCAAAAGCAGCTGTATCTCCTTCTGTATTATATTTTGTAATAATTTTAATTATTTTTCTTCCGGCTTTTTCATGATTGACTAAAGTAGCCGGATTAATATTATCTAAATGGAGAACTTTAAGTTTGGGGTCGGCCTTTCTTATGCCGGAGTATAAAGTTTCCATAATATCGGGTTTTAACCTGTTGTTTTCATCAGATGCATAGGATAAGATATCGGTTTGGCAGCCTATACGGAAGTTATGGTTTCCCAGCTTTCCCAATATCTTAACTTCTTTTATAATTTGTTGAGGTCTTCTTTTATAGTGAACTTTTTTTAGTCTTTCACTGCAGAAGGCACAGTGCTTTTGTCGGGGACATCCCCTAAATGTTTCTAATTCACATACTAAATTAGGGTAGTATGGATGGAGCTTTGTTAACTGTGCTCCCAATAATGACCACCTTGAGATATGCTTGGTGGCAGATTTTCTTAACTCATTTAAATCTATTTTTTTAAGTCTGCTGTAGATGTCTAAAGCAGCTGTTTCTCTGGTCAAAAAATCGAAACCCTTAATATTATTTTTAACAAGGGTAATAGGACCACCCAAAACCTTGGTTGGATAACAAACAGTATTACCTAATTCTTTAATTTCAGCTAAAGAAATAGGTCTACCACCTAAGTAATGTCCAGGTACAGTTGTGCCTGCTATTATGATAAATAAATCATAAGATTCCAAATTGTCAATATTTTTATTCCATTCATTTCTGAAATTATCTATGGTTTTATAATTAATATAATCTTCTGGTATTTCAGCATCTAGTAAAGCCCCGTACATATATCTAATGTGAGGTGATATATACGGCGGAACACCCAGGGCAGAAGGTTCATCAAGATATCCATCCAGAAGAAATGTCTTTATTTTTTTTCTGCTCATGATTATATTCTCCTTATGCTTGATTGATTAAAAAA
>JAGXLU010000023.1 GCA_018334565.1 Halanaerobiales bacterium
TTATACATATGATTGTATTACCAATCAGGAGCTGAATTAAGTTGAGTAAAAAAAAGCTGACAGTTATTACCAAATATGCACACACGGCTGATTTTTTATTATCTGAATTAAAAGCAATCTTCGCAGATGATATTGAACTTGATAACTACTATTATACCTGTGATAAAAAGAAAAGTAGTTTAGAAGCCGATCTCTTCTTAGTACCGGACCGCTCTGTTTTTGCAAAGGCTCGCAGTATTATAAAAGGTGAACATGAAATGTTAGTTATTAACCGTACTTTAACTAAAACGGGTTTTAATAAACTCATGCAAGTTGGGCCTGATACAGAGGCGATGTTGGTTAATGTGAATGCCAATATGGCGATCGATACGATATCTCTCATCTATCAGCTGGGTGTCAGACATGTAAAGTTAACCCCTGCCTCTCCTGATATGGACGAATGGCCAAAACTTACTTTCGCTATTACACCGGGGGAGAAAAAGCACGTACCTGGATTTGTAGATAAAGTATTAGATATTGGTGATAGGGTAATTGATATTAGTACAATTTTGGATATAATACATAAATTTGATATGAATAATTTTGCCACTTCCAAACAAGTTAAAGATTATATAAAAAGAAGTGAACCGATCAGCTTTGGGCTAGAGAAGATGATAGGCAAAACCAACCGATTGGAAAGCCAGTTTGATATGATCTCAGATTTACTTGATGTTGGTATAATAAGTGTAAATATGCTTGGTACGGTTAATTTTATCAATGAAAAAGCTTTAGAGATGTTCGAGATTGGTAGATCAGATGTAGTTGATAGAGAAGCTGAAGAAGTTTTTAGCAGGATTCCTTTTAAAGAAGTATTAAATAATTCGCAATCTATTAAAGATAAATTGGTCAAGATCGATGGTTGGGATATAATATTGACTGTAAATCCAATAATAAATAATGATACGATCTATGGTGCAACAGCTATTGTTAAAAAATTTAGTGATACAGAGAAAAAACAGCACAGTCTAAGGGCTCGTTTAATCAACAAAGGACATGTTGCAAAGTATAATTTTTCTGATATAACCGGTAAAAGTGATAAGTTGCTAAAAAGCAAACAGATTGCTCAGAGAATGGCCAGTTCGAATTCTACTATCTTATTAACCGGTGAAAGTGGAACCGGTAAAGAACTTTTTGCCCAGGCAATTCATAATAATTCCAATAGAAAAAATTATCAATTTGTGGCGATTAACTGTGCTGCATTACCGGCCAGTTTGCTGGAAAGTGAGCTTTTTGGGTATGCAGAAGGGGCTTTTACGGGAGCTAAAAAAGAAGGTAAGGCCGGTTTATTTGAATTAGCACATAAAGGCACCTTACTACTCGATGAAATCGGAGAGATGCCTATGCCGCTACAAAGCCGTTTATTGCGGGTGCTTGAAGAACGGGAGGTTATGCGGATAGGTGGTGACCGGATCATCAATATAGATTTAAGGATCATAGCTGCCTCCAACCGAGATCTCCATAAATTGGTTAAAGAGAAGAAATTTAGGCAGGATTTATATTACCGCTTAAATATATTACCACTGAGAATCCCGCCTCTACGTGAAAGAAAAAAAGATATTCCTTTATTAATAGAGCAGTTTAAAAAGGAATTTAATACAAACTTTAAACTTTCATCCCTGGTTATAGAAACTTTTTTTAACCATAATTGGGAAGGAAACATTAGAGAACTGAGAAATTATATTGAGTATCTGACCAACTTAAGAAAAGATATCATCAGAATTGATGATCTTCCTTTCACCTTAAATGAACAAAAGAGTAATCTATATCAAGTAGAAGAAAAAAATGAATTACTTAAAAATTTAAAACAAACAGCCCAAGAGCAATTTGATAAGTATATTTTTGTTTTAATCGAGTTGCAAAAGAGATTTGATAATAAAAAAAGGGCAGGAAGAAGAAGTATTGCTCGGAGTGCCCAACAACAGGATGTATTTTTGAGTGAACAGGAGGTAAGAAAAATACTAAAAGACTTACAAGAATATGGATTGGTTATCAGGCAGAGAGGGCGCAGTGGAACCCAGATCACAGAGCTGGGTGAAGAGCTATTGAATACAGTAAAAAAGGGTTAAAAGGATGCAAAGGTTTTACCTTTTAACCCTTATATTACAATATCAGTAAAAATTTATTTGTAAAATTATAATCAATTAATAATCTCAATAATAATAATTTCTGTAATCACTTAGTTGACGGTAAAGTTAAAAAAATAAAAATTATTCGATACCATAATCCAATTGGAATGAAATCTGCATATATAAATAATAAGGAATTTTTTATTTTAAGCCCTAAATTTGTTTTATCCGATGTATTGATTATCCACTAAAACTTTTTACTTATTGGAATATGATCTATTTAAACTTATATAATTTAAGTTTAAATATTTTAAACATCTTATTATAACTAGAATAAGAAGTTTATTAAAAAGCGGTTAATATTATTTTAGCAGCTTTATTTTTTAATTTTATTGACAAACTTTTAGAGCAGATGGGGGATTATTAATGAGACCAAAGATTGGTATTACATCATATTTCGTTAAAAAAGAAGAGTTAAATAGACCACAAATTAGGGGATTACCTGGACAGGATTTAATGGTTTCAACCATGGACTATTCGAGATCTGTTTTGAAAGCAGGCGGATTGCCCTTACCCATTCCCTTAATAGATGAAGTAGAATATATAAATGAAATTGTAAAAGAGATGGATGGATTTATCCTGGCTGGAGGAACTGATGTTAACCCCATGAATTTTAATGCTCCAATTAAGAGCAGTTTAAAACAGATTAACCCGGAAAGAGATAGATTTGAGCTGAGATTATTAAGTGAAATTCTTGCACAGAGAAAGCCAGTCCTAGGGATCTGTCGGGGGTTTCAATTGATTAATGTTTTTTTTGGCGGCAGTCTATATCAGGATATAAGTGAAAATGATTTAACTATTCAGGAACATTTTTGTAAGATGCTGCCCAAATATAGTCCCTGTCACCCTTTAAAAATATCTACTGATAGTAAACTTTATTCAGTAATGAAAAATGAAGATCTGCTGGTCAATAGTTTTCACCATCAGGCTATTAATGATTTAGGGGAGGGTCTTCAGGAATTTGGAAGTACCAAAGGAGGTGTTATAGAGTTAATAGAACATAAGGATTATCCATTTTTAATGGCAGTACAGTGGCATCCAGAGATGATGGCAGATAAATACCCCAGACAGTTAAAGGTATTTAAACTGCTGATTGAAAACTGCTAAAACAATTATAAAGTGATGAGTAAATAAGGAAAGTATGACCGGCCAAATTGTTCATGAGAGTTAAGAGAAGCAAGTAATTGATTTAACTAAATATTAATTTACTATATCTAAAAGATTGATATAAAAAACGAGGAGGAAAGTAGAGATGTATAAAAAAGGATTAATTATAGTTGTTATCACACTTTTATTGACTATCGCAGTAGGTTCATATGTTTTTGCCCAAGATGATGAGTTGGTTGTTGGTCTTGCTAATGATGCCCTTTATCTTGATCCCCATCAACAAAATGAGACTACTACAAATATGTTATGTAAACACATATATGATTCCCTAGTTAACCATACAGCTGATATGGAAATTGTTCCGTCTTTAGCAAAAAGCTGGGAAAGAAATAGTGATACTGAATGGGTATTTTATTTAGAAGAGGGAGTGAAATTTCATAATGGTAATGAATTTACAGCTTCCGACTTCAAGTATTCAGTTGATAGGATTAGAGATACTATTATTGCAAGCCATGTAGCAAATATAGAAGAAGTTACGGTAGTAGATGATTATACATTAAAAATAGAAACAGTTAAACCCTATGCTGTATTACTCAGAGATTTACAAAAAATAATGATTGTAGATGAAGATTATGCAGAAAAAGTTGGCGACGAAAAGTTAAACATGGAACCGGTCGGTACAGGTCCTTACGAACTTGTAGAATGGATTAAATCAGATCATATAACTATGGTATCTAATGAAGATTACTGGAATGGAGCGCCTGAAATTAAAAAGGTTACTTTTAGACCTATAACAAATAATGCAACCAGAACAGCTGCTCTTTTAAGTGGAGATGTTGACTTTATTAATGATGTATCTGTTAGGGATGCAGAAAGAATTGCCAGCAATGATGATTTAACTCTAATTGAAAAACCGAGTTTAAGATTAATATATCTTCATGTTGATGGCTGGAGAGAAAAGTCACCTACGATAGATTTAGAAAGTAATCCAATGCAGGATCTTCGAGTAAGGCAGGCTATTTATTACGGTATTAATGTGGATGAGATTGTTGAATTTACGATGAATGGTCATGCATATCCCGCTGATCAATATGTGCCTTCTACCCTCTTAGGCTATGTAGATGGTATAGAAAGATATCACCATGATCCCGAGAAAGCAAAAGAACTATTAGCAGAAGCAGGTTATCCAGATGGATTTACTGTTACCCTGGATGCACCAAATGATAGATATGTAAATGATGCTGAAGTAGCCCAGGCTATTGCAAGTCAGCTTTCCAAAATAGGTATTAATGTTGAACTTAATCTAATGCCTAAATCTGTCTTCTTTGATTATGTCAGACCAGGTGACAAATCAAGTCTTGTCATGTCTGGATGGTCTGCAACTACAGGTGACAGTGGTAGAATGTATGAAGTATTTTTGGTAACCAGAGATAAATATGAAGGATTAGGTGGCTCTAATAGAGGTCATTATACAAATGATGATTTTGATCAGGCAGTTATTGCTTCCAATAATACTGCTTCTCTTAAAGAAAGAGATCAACATTTACAGGAAGCCACCCAGATTGCTTTTGATGATCTAGCTCTAATCCCATTATATTATCAAGAAGATCTATTGGCTAAAAAATCATTTGTTGAATTTACACCCCGAGTTGATAATTCTGTATTTGCTTTTGAAATGAGTATCAATAAATAGACTAATCAATGGGGGAGGGCAACCTCCCTCTTTTAATTTTAGCTCATTATTTATTAGTTTTGCTGAACTTATAATAATAGTTATATATATATCGCCATAAATTCTTAATTTTATAGTAAGTTGTTTAATCATTATAAATTTATATAATGATATTTAAAAGACATTTATTTAACTACAATTTAAAAGAAGATTGGGCAAGGACGGCGGAGTGATCCCGCCTCCTATGAGATTCAAGAAGGGAGGATAGGGTAAATGTTCAAATATGTTACAAAACGTGTATATCAAATGATCTTAGTATTATTTGTTGTATCAATTATTGTATTTTTTGTGATGAGTTTCACTGGTGATCCGGTGTTAATGATGGTTACCCCGGATGCCACTCAGGCTCAAATAGATAGGGCTAGAATGGAACTGGGATTGGATAAACCTTTAATAACTCAGTACTTCATTTTTGTTAAGAATATATTGAGAGGGGATTTTGGTAAGTCCTATGTTTTTAAGCAATCTGCCATAAAGTTAATAATAGAGAGAATGCCAGCAACCTTAGAACTTGTATTTGTCTCAGTTTTGCTCTCGATTATTGTAGCTATACCACTTGGTGTTTTTGCAGGTGCCTTTCCTAATAAGAAGAGCAGTAAAACCATTATGCTTGGTTCTCTCCTCGGTATTTCACTACCTAACTTCTGGGTGGGGATGATGTTAATATTTGTTTTTGCGGTTCATTTTAGGGTGATGCCCTCCTCAGGTAGAGGTGAGGTAGTCAACTTTTTAGGTATGAGGATAAGTATATTTACCGCTGATGGATTTAAACATATTATACTACCGGCTGTGATGCTTTCAATTCAGAGTTTAGCTATTCTTTTAAGATTGACAAGAGCTGGTATGATGGAAGTTATGAAACAAGATTATATAAAGTTTGCTCGTTCTAAAGGAGTACTGCAGAATTCTTTATTATTTCAACATGCTTTAAAAAATGCACTTATTCCTGTTATTACCGTTTTTGGTATTCAAATTGGTAAAATAATTGCTTTTGCAACTGTAACGGAGACCATATTTTCCTGGCCTGGTATGGGTAAATTGTTGATAGATTCTATCAACAGGTCTGATAGACCGGTTATGGTTGCTTATTTAATGATTGTTGCTTTTATATTTGTTTTACTAAATTTTATTGTAGATATTGTGTATACGAGTATAGACCCTCGTATTGATTTGAGGTGATATTAATGGCTGAAACAAATAAAATAGACAAAGATATAGAGATTAAAAAGAAAAATAGATTAAAAGAATTTATGGAATCGGAATTTTTCTTTAATTATAAGCGGAATATACCGGCAATTATTGGAACTATAATAATTATAATATTTTTATTGATGGCAACTATTGGTCCCTTGTTGGTTACACAAAACCCCTATAATTTAAGTGAAATACAGCTAATGGATGCCTATAAACCACCTGCCTGGGTAGATGGAGGAGAATTGAAGTTCCCCCTCGGAACTGATTCACAGGGCAGGGATATATTAAGCAGTGTTGTTTATGGAAGCAGAATTTCTTTATTTATCGGTTTAACTGGTATGATATTATCAGCTTTTATTGGTACAGTACTTGGCTTGGCTGCAGGTTATTTCGGCGGCATAATAGACTCCTTTATTATGAGAATTGCTGATATACAGTTATCCTTTCCGGCAACTCTAATTGCTCTTTTTATTATGTCTATTGCAGGACGTGGTATAGATAACTTATTGATTGCTCTAACCCTGGTTGGATGGGTCATATATGCGCGTACTGTTAGAGGAGCCACACTTTCTGAGAAAAAAAAGGAATATGTTGAAGCTGGAAAAGTGATTGGATTACCCAGCCGAAAAATAATTACCAGGCATATTTTTCCTAATGTTATGACCTCTATGATCGTAATTGCAACTATCCAGGTTGGTACCTTTATTTTAACTGAAGCCACCTTGAGCTTTTTGGGGGTAGGTGTACCAGTAACCAGGCCTTCACTCGGTCTTTTAGTTAAAAATGGTTTTGATGTCTTATTTAGTGGTTTATGGTGGGCATCAACTTTTCCCGGTTTATTTATCATGTTGTTAGTTTTTGGAATTAATATGCTGGGTGACTTTCTGAGAGATGAATTAAATCCCAGGTTAAAATAGATTGAGGTGAATTAGATGGTAGAAAAATTATTAGAAGTAAAAGACCTAAAAACACACTTTCATACATTCAAAGGAATTGTAAAGGCAGTGGATGGTGTTAGTTTTAAACTCAACAAAGGAGAGATTCTGGGAATTGTAGGAGAATCAGGAGGAGGAAAATCTGTAACAGGCTTTTCCATTTTGAAATTGATAGAAGATCCCGGGAAAATAGAAAATGGAGAAATTATATTTAATGGTGAGAATCTGGTTAATAAAAGTGAGAGAGAGATGAAGGAAATCAGGGGTAGTAAGATTTCTATGATTTTTCAAGATCCCATGACTTCATTGAACCCGTTATATACAATACAACAGCAAATAGAAGAGGTATTAAAACTTCATACTGATATGAATGCGAAACAGCGCAAACAGCGCTGTATTAATCTACTTGATGATGTCGGTATTCCTCAACCAGAAGCACGCCTTAAAAGTTACCCTCATCAATTTAGCGGCGGTATGAGACAGAGGGCTATAATAGCAGCAGCTTTAGCTGCAGAGCCAGAATTAATAATAGCTGATGAACCGACAACAGCTCTAGATGTAACAATACAGGCCCAAATATTAAGACTGATGAAAAAGCTTGTAAAGGAAAAAAATACTTCTCTGCTTTTAATTACCCATGATCTAGCAGTTGTGGCTGAAATGGTCGATAGGGCGATAGTATTGTACTGTGGACAGGTTATGGAGACAGGTAAAATTGATGATTTAATCCATCAACCAATTCATCCATATACTTACGGTTTATTGAACTCGATACCCAGATTGGATGATCAAAAGAAGCGCTTATCCCAAATAGAAGGTATGGTACCCAACATGTTTGAATTACCAGAAGGGTGTAACTATTCTCCACGCTGTGATTATTGTCAGGAGCGCTGTTTGCAAGAAGAGCCAAAAATAAGAGAAATTCATGAGGGTCACAGGGTTTCCTGTCACTATCCTCTGAGCAGGGAGGGATAGCCATGAATAATTTATTAAAGGTTAAAAATTTAAAACAAAAATTTGACCTACACTCAGACTTTCTTGATAAAATAAAATTCAAAAACGGTAAACTTAGCTTTGTAAATAAAATGGTAAAAGCAGTTAATGGTGTTGATTTTTCCATAAAAAAAGGTGAGGTTTTTGGACTGGTCGGTGAAAGCGGTTGTGGTAAATCAACTACCGCTAAAACAATTATTAAGCTATATGAACCAGCCTCTGGGAAAATAATATTTAATGGGGAAGATATCAGTAACTATAACTATAAGGAAATGTTACCAGTTAGAAGAAATATTCAGATGATATTTCAGGATCCTTATGCTTCTTTAAATCCTAGACAGAGGTTACAGGATATCATTATGGAACCGATGTTGTTTCATAATATTGTGTCTGGCCGGAAAGAAGCCTATGCAAAAATGCTTGATATTATTGAAAAAGTAGGGTTACGGCGCGAACATGCCTACAGATTTCCCCATCAATTTAGCGGAGGTCAAAGACAGAGAATAGGAATTGCCCGTTCTTTAGCTGTTGAACCAGAATTTATTATTGCCGATGAACCGGTTTCAGCTCTGGATGTTTCCATCCAAGCCCAAATCTTAAATATTTTGATGGATTTAAAAGAAGAATTTAATTTTTCCTATCTTTTCATTGCTCATGACCTGTCTGTTGTAAAACATATAAGTGATAGGTTGGGAGTTATGTATTTGGGTTTTTTGGTGGAAAAAGGGAATAAGAAAAAAATATTTAGTAATCCTCAACATCCTTATACAAAGGCACTATTTTCTGCAGTTCCAACCATTGATGGAGCCAATCTTGATGAAATAATTGAGTTAGAAGGGCAGGTTCCTGATCCCGTTAATTTACCACAGGGCTGCTGTTTTCACAGTAGGTGTCCTTACAGGATGCCGATATGTGAAGAAGAAAGGCCTGAATTAGTTGAGTTAGAAGAAGATCATATGGTGGCCTGTCATCTTTTATGATAGATGATAAATATACAAATAATAAACTAAAATATGATTAATATTAGAAATGGGAAGTGAAAAATGGATAATTACAAAGATAATATTCAGAAAAGCATTGATAAAATTAAAGCTGATTTAATTAAATTGAGTAATGATATTCATTCTAATCCTGAACTGTGTTTTGAAGAATTTAAGGCAGTGAAATGGTTGAAAGAAATATTGAAAGAACATGGTTTTAAGATAGAGGATAATTCCGGTGGATTAGAGACAGCTTTTAAGGCGAGTTTTAAAGGCAAAAAGCCTGGTCCACGGGTTGCATTTTTAGCTGAATATGATGCTCTCCGCGGTAAGGGTCATGCCTGCGGACATAATATTATAGCAACAAGTGCTGTCGGGGCAGCTATCGGTTTAAGTAAGATGATTAAGGACATAGCAGGAGAGGTTATACTGCTTGGTACACCAGCTGAAGAAGGGGGAGGAGGAAAAATTATCCTCTTAGAAGAGGGTGAATTTGAGGATGTAGATTATGCCCTTATGATTCATCCCGGTTCTATTAACTTAATTGGACGGGGAGGATTAGCAGCTAGCAAGCTAGTAATTGAATTTAAGGGGGAAGCAGCTCATTCATCAAGTCCAGGGGATGGTATAAATGCCCTGAAGGCTTTGTTAGAAGTTTTTAGAGGTATTGATACCTTGCGTTCCGATTTTGCTAAAAGTACCCGGGTAAATGGGATTATTACAGAGGGAGGCGAGGCTTCCAATATTATTCCGGATTTTGCAGCCGCTGAATTTACTGTAAGAGCAACTACTCGTGATGATTTAGAGGAGGTAATAAAAAAGATTATAACCGTAACTGAAGCTGCTCATATCCTCACAGGAGCAGTACCTGAGGTCAAAGAGGGTATTATTTATGCAGAGAGATACCCCAACATGAAGATGGCAGAACAATTCAAAACGAATATGGAAAAATTACATGAAAAAATGAACTATCCTGATCCAGATATGAACCTGGGATCATCAGATATCGGTAATGTTACAATAAAACTGCCAGCCATTCACTCCTATTTAAAGATCGTTGAAGAGAATGTTCCAGCCCATACAGAAAAATTTGCAGAGGCTGCCATAGCACCCCGGGCTGAAGAAGTAATAATAAAGGCAGCCAAGGGTTTAGCTATGACCGGTTATGATATTTTAACAAAACCAGAATTAAGAGAAGCGATTAATAATGAGTTTAATAATATAAGGTAATTCTTATAGAGATTTAAAAGAGACATGAAGTCTTTATATAAGGTTTTTAAAGTTGGTTTTTCAATTTATATATAAGCATATTTGATGAGGAGGAATTTCGATGAAATTTGATTTAGATGAGTATTTATCTGATCTTGAAACAATAGTCAACATAGATAGTGGAAGTAATGATATTAAAGGAATTAGCAGGGTAGCCGATTTTTTTGAAGAGAAATATAAAAATATAGATTTTAAGGTTAAGAAGCACTTTGTTGGCAATGATTCAGATACAGGCTGCAGTCTTGAGATCACCAATACAAATTTAAAAGAATATGATGTACTGCTCATTGGGCATATGGATACGGTTTTTCCTAAAGGAACAGCTGCAGAAAGGCCTTTTTCTATTAAAGGTAGAAGGGCCTATGGACCTGGTGTGATTGATATGAAATCAGGTTTGCTATTGATATATTATATAATCAAAGCTGTAGAGAGTGAAGTTACTGAAGATCCTTTATCTATATGTGTAGTTTTAAATGGTGATGAAGAGATAGGTTCTAAAAATTCCAGAACTTTGATAAAGGAAAAGGCTGAAAATAGTAAAGTTAGCCTTGTCTTTGAACCTGGTCGAGCCAATGGGGATTGTGTCCTGGAACGCAAAGGTATTTCAGGCTATAATCTGAAGTTTATAGGCAGGGCAGCCCATGCAGGTGTTGAACCTGAAAAAGGGATCAATGCAGTTGTGGAGTTGGGTAACTGGATACTAGAATTAGATAAACTTAATAATTATGAGATAGGTACAAGTGTAAGTCTTAATTTAATAGAAGGTGGAACTGCTTCTAATGTTATACCTGCAGAAGCAACCGCCAGCCTTGATCTTAGGTTCAAAAGTAAAGAAGAGAGAAAAAAGGTTGAAGATAAGCTCGAGGAACTTCAAAACAATCCTTTTGTAGATGGTATTAAGACAGAAGTTGTACACCGGGGAATGAGGCCTGTTATGAATCCCTCTCAAAAAACTATGAGATTATGGGAGAGGGTTGATAAGATAGCTCAAAAACATGGCATGAATATAAACTGGCAGGCAACCGGTGGTGGCTCAGATGCTAACTTTACTGCTAATCAAGGTGTACCATCTATTGATGGCTTGGGACCAGCCGGTGGCGAAGCCCATAGTGTAGATGAATATTTAGAATTAGATACAATTGAGCCTAGATTTAAATTAGCGGTAGATTTACTGTTGTCTTTAAAAGGTAATCCTCTCTAATAATGATTTAAACTTATTTTAATATAAATCTGTATTTGATTATCACATCTTAATTTATAATTCTTCTAGTTAAAAGTATAACAACTTTTTATTGATTGGGAGATGAAATTAATGGACAATAGAGTTAGAGATAAGAGTTTAAACAAAAAAATCTGTACAGCAGATCAAGCGGCAGATTTAATAAAGGATTCGATGACGATAGGTTGTAGCGGTTTCACTCCTTCGGGATATCCTAAAGCTGTTCCCGCTGCTTTAGCTGAAAGAATCAAAAGTTCGGGTCAGGATTGTAATATAACTTTATTAACAGGGGCCTCTGTTGGTTGTGAATTAGATGGACAACTGGCAAAAGCAGGTATTATTAAAAGAAGATTTCCCTATCAGTCTGATGCTAATTTACGTACGGGAATTAACAGCGGTTATACTGCCTATAAAGATATACACCTCAGTCACTTTCCTCAAGAAATAAGATATGGTTATTACGGTACAATAGATTATGCTATTATTGAAGCTGCTCAAATAACTAAAGAAGGGAATATAATACCAACTACTTCTGTTGGCATCTCACCAACTTTAGCATCAGAGGCCGAAAATATTATCGTTGAAATTAATATGAATAAACCAGTTGAGCTAAAAGGATATCATGATATTTATCAACCTGAAGATCCTCCACATAGAAAACCCCTTCCTCTTTATAAGGTTCATGATAGAATAGGTAATCATTATATAGAAGTTGCAGATGATAAAATTGCAGCAATTGTGATAACTGATCAAAAAGATGATATCTGTTTATCGGTTTTTCAAAACGAAACAAGCCAATATATAGCAGATAATATTATCGATTTTTTTAGTAAAGAAGTTAAAAAAAATAATCTTCCTAAAAATTTATTACCACTTCAGTCCGGGGTAGGTTCAATTGCCAATGCTGTATTATCTGGTCTTAAGAATTCTTCTTTTGGCAAGCTTTCTTTTTACTCCGAAGTTATCCAGGACGCCGTTTTTGATTTGATCGACTGTGGTAAGATTAAAATAGCATCGGGAACTTCAATCACCCTCTCACCGGAAGCTTATCAAAATTTTATTGAAAAAATAGATTACTACAAAGACAAGATAATATTAAGGCCTCAGGAGATCAGTAATAGTCCAGAGATTATTCGTAGATTGGGTAGTATTGCTATCAATACTGCTTTAGAAATTGATATTTATGGTAATGTAAATTCAACACATTTAATGGGTACAAATATGGTTAATGGGATAGGGGGTTCTGGTGATTTTACCCGTAATGCTTATTTGAGTATTTTTGTTACCCCTTCTACTGCTAAAGATGGTCATATTTCAACAATAGTACCGATGGTTTCCCATACAGATCATACTGAACATGATGTTGATCTGATAGTTACAGAACAGGGGAAAGCAGATTTAAGGGGACTATCTCCTAGAGAAAGGGCGCTTGAAATAATAAATAATTGTGCACATCCTAATTATAGAAAAAAGCTTAAAGAATATTACAATAAAGCAAAAAGAAAAGGGGGTCATACCCCTCATAATTTAGAGGATGCTTTTAGCTGGCATCAAAGTTTTTTAGATAAAAAAACAATGCATGATATTTAAAAGTTTTAAGTAAAAAATAAAGTTGATCTGCTGGAGGGAGAGCTAAGTTGAACTTATTAAATAAAATTGTTAATTCTAAAAATAAAGAATTAATAAATCTAAGGCGAAAATTTCATAAACATCCGGAAAGAGGTTGGTTAGAGCTTTATACAACAGTAGAAATTATTAAGTATCTAGATAATCTTGCTTATGATTTAAAATATGGCAAACAGATTCTTAAAGAATCCTCACGACAGGGATTACCCACTGACTTAGAGTTTAAAAAAGCCAGGGAAAGGGCCTATAAATGGGGAGCTGATTCTACACTCTTAGATGAAATAAAAGATGGTTTTACGGGGGCTGCCGCCATTATCAATTCTAATAAGCCAGGCCCAACTACGGCTTTAAGATTTGATATTGATGCTATTGGTGCTCAGGAAGATTGTTCAGATGAGCACAGACCAAACAGAGAGAATTTTAATTCTATCAATCCTAATGCAGTGCATAGCTGTGGCCATGATGGACATATAGCAATTGGCTTAGGCCTGGCTAAATGTGTAAAAAAACTTTTTTTACAAAATAGATTACGTGGTAAAGTAATATTCATATTTCAACCGGCTGAAGAAGGTGTGCGAGGAGCCAGGGCAATGGCAGATACAGATTTATTAGAAGCGGTTGATTATTTTTTATCTGGTCATATTGGTTTTAAATCAGATACGACAGGGCAGATAATATGTGGGATTACTAATTCTTTATATACGAAAAAATTCGATATTAGTATTAAGGGTAAGTCTTCCCATGCAGGAGCTGCACCTCAAGAGGGACAAAATGCTTTATTAGCAGCAGTTAATGCTGTTTCAGCATTATATTCCCTGACTCAACATGGTAGTGGTATGTCACGGCTTAATGTGGGTAAATTGAAGGCAGGTACTTATAGAAACCTAGTCCCTGAAAATGCAGAAATTGAAATGGAAATACGCGGTGAAAACGATGAAGTAATTTCATATTTGTTTAAGAAGGTTAAGGATATTTTTAACGGTATTGAAGATATGTTCAATGTTTCAGTAAAGCTTAAAATTGTGGGAGAAGCAACTGCTGTCAAAAGTGATCAAAAATTAATTGATATAGTGAAAAAATCAGCTAAAAACGTTAAAGATATAAAACATATAATAAAAGAGGACAGCCTGGGAGGTTCAGAAGATGTTAGTTTGTTAATGGAAAAGGTACAAACTCAGGGTGGTCAGGCCTGTTATTTAATGTTTGGTAGTGATCTTAAAGCAGGACACCATAGCAGTAATTTTGATTTTGATGAAAAAGTATTAAGTACTGCGGTTCAGCTTTATTTAGAAAGTCTTAAAAATTTGGGTAATATTGATTTATAGATATATTCAATTATAGTTCTTATTTATTATGCTCAATTATTGTTTTTTAAAATTCTAATCCTTATATCATATAACTCCATAATTTTATTTTGGCCGATGTTTTCTACTATTTTTTTTGAAATCATATTTTTATTTATTAATTGTAATATATTAATCATTTCCCGAGCATAAACTTCATTTTTTGTAAGAATTATTCTGTATCTATTATTTAAAATTTTTTGTAATAATTCTTCTTTGAATTTATTAATATTAATATTTAGATGACGTGAAATATCATAGTTTAAACTCAAAAATAAGTTTTTAAAAAAATTACTGTACTCACTTTCTGTTATTAATTGTAAATTAAATTTAAATAACATTCTAAAAATATCATAAATGTCATTATTGCTATCGGCAACTAGTTTTTTGATATAAGAGTATGATTGTTTGATAAATATAGTATCAATTATATAAAAATATATATCTTGTTTATCCTCAAAATATTGATAAAAACTTCCTCTCGAAATATTAGCATTCTGAACTATTTTATTTATTGAAGCCTCGGTATAAATCCTATTTGAGAATTCTTTTAAGGCTGACTGCATAATTTTTTTTCTTTTATTTTGATTGATATTAAAAAATAATTCTTTAGGCATTTTAGACCCTCCTCAGTAAATGTATATCATAATGACAAGTTGTCATTATGATATACATTATAAATGATCCCTTACGATATGTCAAAAAAATATTTAAAGAACAAAGAATATAATATTGATAAGTGACAACGCGTCATATATAATTAATAAATAATGACAGCTTATCATAATAGTGGAAATGTATTTTAAAAGAAAGGGGTGAAGGCCATATGTCAAAAAACAGAAATGTATATCGATTACCTTCAATCGTATTATTCATAATAGGAATAATAGATATTTTGAGAGGTTATATGCATACTTTTAATATTAATTGGGCTGCAAATAACATTGCAAGGTTGAATCTATCTTTTGCTGCTCAGGATCAATTATTTTTACTGGCAGTTTTTGGTATATCAAATTATCTTACAGGATTTCTATTTATTCTGATCAGTAAAAAGGCTGAGAAATTATCTCCGTATGTGTTAGTATTAATTCCCACTACATATCTTTTGGGTATAATTGCCATGAATGTGGTAGGTATCGATAAGGTTTCTGATTTTAATGGTAAATATTTTATGATTGTTTATTTGGGAATTTGTACAATAACTTTTATTATATTTGCTTATAGAAAATATAAAAAAAATAATACATAAGTAAATATAAGTATAACTGAAAATATCAATTGTTTAATTAGAGGATAAAAAGAGGTACAAAAAGTTTACAAAAGGTAATATTAATCTTTATAAGGAATAATGCAAATATATTTAGATATACGGTTTGAAACATAAAAAAAATGAGTTAGCTTTTTTAAAAAAAATAAGTTAAGGAAAGTTTGTTTACTTAAAAACTCTGGTTTAATCACAATATTGTGTTTATTCGTTATTTCTAAGATGAATTTAGATAAAAATGAATAAACATCAAAAAAGAATTAAAAGATATTTTTCTTATTGTGAGGAAGTTGCCCTCTACAAAAGCCTGACAGAAAAACATTAATTCAGCATATTGATATTTTTTGATAACTATGATATATTGATAATACAAAAATATAAAGTTCCTAAGAACGAAAAAGGTTAACTTCATTGAAAGATGGAGGTCGCAAAGCTGAAGGGACCTAAGATCAGAAATGATTATGGTCGCCCGGCTGCCGAAGCAGGAACAGGATTCAACTTTTGTCTCTTGTTCAATGCAAGGGGCATTTTTATTTATTCTGTTCCTCCAGTAGGGTAAATCCATCGAGAGGTGGAGACACAAAACCACGGGTCTGGGTGAATAATCCTGATAGCCGGGTTACAAAGGAGGGAAAAAAATGTTAAAAAGATCAATGGTAGTATTAATGGTGGCTGTATTATTAATATCCTTTTCAGCAGTGGTCTTAGCAGAAGAAAATTTAGCAGACAAGGCAAAAGCAGATATAGAGATTAACATCTCTAGAGGTAGTGGGGAAATACTTTTTGTAACTGCTACAAACGCAGCTGAACCAAACGAAAACGCAGCTGAACAGGCAAAAATCCATCCGAAAAATCCAATTGTTGTAGCGGGAAATTAATATATGTAAATTTTATTATAGTACTTATACTCAAATCATTTTACAATCAAGAAAAAAACTTGTGATTTGAGTATGAGTGTTTTTTTTAGATATTATTATTTCTTTGTTGGTAGGTTTTTTCTGCTTTTAAAAATGCATCTACAACATCTGGACAGAACTGTTTGCCTTTTTCTGATTTAATCTCAGCCAAGGTAGCCTTGCGGGTTAAGGCTTTTTGATATGGACGTTCATAGATCATCGCATCATAAGCGTCAACAACACTCAAAATTCTCGCCTCTATTAATATTTGATTTCCTTTAAGTCCCTGTGGATAGCCTTTCCCATTATAACGTTCATGGTGTTGATAAATTATCTCGGCTATTTTATCAAAGTGTTCGGAGTTAAAGTGGTCTAATATGATTTCTTTACCCCACTCTGTATGTCGTTTCATTATTTTCCATTCTTCTTCAGTTAATTTTTCAGGCTTTTGTAACAATGGTGTAGGAACTTCAACCTTTCCAATATCATGTAAAAAAGATGCAAAACCTAAGTTAAATATCCTTTTTTCTTCAAGGTCCATCTCTTCAGCAGTTAATCTACTTAATATTTGCAGTCTATTACAGTGTTGATTAGTTTCATGATCTGTTTCTGCAATTTTATTATTCAAAGCTATGAGTTCATTGATTCTCTTCTGTTCACTAGCAAATATAGGGTTTGAGGTTATATATAAAAGGGTCACTTCTGTTAGTGTTTTAAAGTATTTTTTTTCTTTTCCGCATTTAGCAGTTATGGAATCACCTGCATTTAATATTTTTTCACTTTCTGCATATGAGATTTTTCCATCCAATATATAAAACAATTCGAAATTACCGGGTCCTCCCCCTCGAATTTGGAAGCTCTTTTCTGCAATTATATTTTGTTTTATTATTTCCAGATTATTATTTTTAGCAATCAAATAGAGTTGAGTTGATTTCTTTTTGACATTATTGAGATATTTACCACTTTTATTAATTATTATATTATCAGGGTGAATATTAAATTTAGAGGCTAAATCATTACAATTATTCTCATTTAATTTATCGACAAGTTTAGATAATAACTGATCAAAATTATCACCATCTCGGGGCCATTCAACTTCCGATTTGTTAATTTTTAAAACAATGTTCTTATCCACAAATATATCTGAAAGATTTGTATATTTATTAAGAACTTTTTTAAAAAATTTTTGTCCTTCAACTACACTGCCTGGAGCAAATATTATTATTTTGTCTTTCTCAAAATTAAATAGTCTGACTTTTTTGGGCTTATTTTCAATAATAAAACTTAAAATTTCCTTGCTAATTTCTAGATAAGTTGAATAATTAGTTTCAATATCGTCAAATTCCAAAGAAAACAAGGTTAAACTAAAAGAATTATACTCATTGTTATCTTTATGAATTATATGCTTTATTTTTTCATATAGACTGTACATATTATTAATAGATGTTTCTATATCTTTAGGGTTATTATTTGTATTCATAAGTTATTATCTCCCTTAAGTTAATTATTTTAAATTATCTAATAGAGTTGTTGATGAAAGCAATATTGACAACATTATTATATAATATTTTATCCAATAGAACAAACTATTATTATAATAAATCTTATTTTATTAGATTTTTTTAAAGGAAAAATGAACTAATACAAGAATGATATAAATATATTTATTAGTAAATGTGAATTTTTATTTGTAAAAATAAGGAAATTAATGGTAAAAATATTTTTAATTTTTACAACGAGGTAGTTAATAAATTTAATAGCAAATTTAAGGGGGTTTCTAAATGAAATCAATGGGTAAAATGCTGCTAAAAAATCAAGAATTTTCTGAAATAGTTATTGGAAATACCGCTTTGGTTAGGGCGATGATTGAATCAAAAACACGTGTAATTACCTCATATCCAGGTTCTCCTATGCCGGAAACAGCTGAAGCAATAAAAAGTATTAAAAAAGAAAAAAGACCCTTCTATTTTGAATTTTCTACAAATGAAAAAGTGGCAACCGAAATTGCCTTTGGTGCAGCAATCAATGGCCATCTATCTACGGTATTTTTTAAAAGTGTAGGTTTGAATGTTGCAGCTGATAGTTTTGTTCAACTGCCATTAATGAAAATAAAAGGAGGGATGATAGTGGTAGTTGGAGATGATCCTGGTGCAAATTCTTCTCAGAATGAACAGGATAATAGACATTATGCCCATTTATCTTATATGCCTGTGTTTGAGCCCTCTGATCCACAGGAAGTCTATGAATATTATAAAATAGCAGCCGAACAGTCACAAAAAAGAGAGATGCCCATTTTATTACGTTTAAGTACTCATGTTTGTCATGCTAAACAGAAGGTTCATTTTAAGGCTTTTAAAAAAGTAAATTTTGATAATTCACCTAAATTTTCCGTACGTTCAGATAACTATATACCTATTACATCAAAGGTGTTTCCTATGAAGAAAAGGGCTTTAAAACGGCTAGAAATATTCAAGGATTACGCAAATCAAACAAATTTAAATCAACTTGTTGATAATGGAAATAAAAATAGAGGTGTTATTACAGCAGGGTTACCATACTTATCATTAAGAGATGTATTAGAGGATGTTGAAAATCCTCCTGATATATTAAAGTTGGGTATAGTATATCCTATACCCGAAAAACCCATAAAGAAATTTTTGCAAGCACATAAAGAAATAAAAATACTGGAAGAGCTTGATGATATATTAGAAAAAGAAATAAAAGTAATAGCATTTGATAATAATATTAATATTAAGATTATTGGTAAGCAGGAAGTTGAAGACTGGGTTAATGAATACACACCTTATAAGGTTAAAAAAGTTATGCAAAAAACCTGGCCGAAAATCATTAAATTAGAACCGGAAGTAAAAAAAATAATGAAAGTTGAAAATAGGCCTGCTCAGTTATGCCCGGGTTGTGGACATAGGTCAGCATTTTATGTCATCAAGCAGGTTCTTTCAGAAAATGATATAACAGTAGCTGATATTGGTTGTCATACCCTCGGATTTTTACCGCCTTATGAGATGGGTGAGGTGTTGCTGTCCATGGGTCACTCTACTTCAACAGGAACGGGTTTATCTTTATTTAATAAGGAAAGAAAGGTGGTATCATTTTTAGGTGATTCAACAATGTTTCATGCCGGTCTTCCTGGTATTGTAAATGCAGTTTATAATGATCATAATATAACGTTAGTCATCATGGAAAATGGTACAACTGCGATGACAGGTCATCAAAATCACCCCGCCAGCGGTTCTAATTTCAATAAAAAAATTAAACCGGTTAAAATAAGAGAGATTTTAAAAGGTATGGGGGTAACAAGTATTTATGAAGCGGATACTTATGCCCAATCAAAATTGGAAACAATTATTAAAAAAGCTATTAATGAAGATGGTTTTAGTGTTGTAATTGCTTCTCATCCCTGTATGCTTAAGTTTACACGAGAAGCAAGAAAAAACAATACTTTTAAAGATAACAAAGTTATCATAGACCAAGATATTTGTGAACAGATACATGAATGTGTTGAAGAATTTGGCTGCCCTTCTTTCAGCATTAAAGAAAATGGGGAAGTTGATGTTAATGAAGATCTATGCATAGGAGACGGCTCTTGTATACAGACCTGTCCTGTTAATGCGATTAACATTAAAAGAACTGAAGGGGGTATAAAATAATGCAAAAAAAGGACAGGCTAAATATATATATAATTGGTGTTGGGGGACAGGGTATCGGATTATTAAGTGAGGTTTTGATTAGAGCTGCTGATTATGCAGGGCTTAATTTAAGAGGGGTTGACACCCACGGTTTAGCGCAAAGAGGTGGAACTGTTCAATCACATTTGAGGTTGGGAGAAGGAATTCACTCACCATTAATTCAAAAAAACAAAGCAGATTTAGTAATTTCACTGGAAAGAACAGAGGCCTTAAGGGGTATAAATAATTATCTTAAACAGGAGGGGACTATTATTTATTACAATACTTCCTGGCAGACGCTTGATGTAAGATTAAGAAATACAAAAGAAGTGCAGGCTAAAGATATTATAAAAGCAGCCCAAAAAAAAGAGGCTGAACTAATTGAAGTATATAAAGATGATCTTAAGGAAATAAGAATGCAGAATATAGTTGTTTTAGGAGAAATTGCTAAAAGAAAGATAGTTCCTCAAATTAGAAGAAGAGATTATTTAAAGGCTTTAGATGATTTGATGGAGGGTGAGAAGTTAGAAAATAATGTTTCACTTTTTAAGACCATTTTAGATTGAGATGAGTATATAATTTTATCAAAAATAGATAAGGAGTATTAGTTTTATGGGGCAGATATCCCAATTAGAAAATAAAATTGAAAAATTAACTTACAGAGCAAAGCTGCTGGAAAATATACTTGAAGAAATAATAAACTTCACCAATGATTTTAACGAGGTTGCTTTAAAAGATGAGAAAATTTTCTGGCAAAAATTGTTTAATACTGCTATGAAATTAATCAAAAAAGCTGACTATGGCAGTGTCTATAAATACGTGGACAACCAGGTCCATTTTTTAGATAGTGTGGGTCATAATTTAGAATTATTACAAGAGATTAAAATGATGGCCAAAGTTTTTCAACATGATCAAAGACGTAATAAAGTTATTATCAAAAAAAATATAATGAATATTTCTCAAGACAGGGCAAAATCCAATAATTTTTCTAAACTTTCTAAAGCCAGTCAACCAATTGGGGAATCAATTACCTTTGATCTATATTTCGAAAGGCAATTAATAGGCGGATTAACTTTGGATATAAGAAAAGGCAGCTCAAAGAGTTTTACTCAACACGACAAAAAAATTCTAAAGTTTTTATTGATTCTAGCCCAGACTTTTTATAAAAAGGATATTGAAGAAAGATTCAAAAAGCAGCAGGTTTATTTAGAACAGCTTTTTGAGAAGTCAAATGTAGCAATTGCTTTACTGGATAATGAGAGTAAAATATTGAAAATAAATCGTCAATTTGAAAACTTATTCGAATATAAAGAAACAAATGTTAAAGGGCTTAATATTCATAGCTTGATAACACCTAGAGAAAAATTAGAGGAGGGACTTAATAATGATCAAAAAATTATGGATGGTCATAACATAAACGTAGAGACAATCAGAAAAAATAAAAGTGGTCGAAGAATACATGTATCTTTACATGCATATCCGATCAAATTAGATGAAGGCCAAATTGGTATGTATGCTTTATATAATGATATAACAGCAATAAAAAAAAGAGAAGATGAATTAAACAAACAAAGAGCATACTTCCATCAACTATTTGATAAATCTATTACAGCAATTGTCTTGTTAAGTAATAACAATAGAGTTATTAGGGCAAATAAAAAGTTTGAGAAATTATTTGGTTATTCAAGTGAAAAGATCAAGGGTAAAAATATAGATGATTTGATAGTACCGGAAGAAAAATTTTCAGAAGGAAAAAATTATAGCAGCAGGGTTTTAGACAATAAAACTGTAGAGGCTGAATCTATTAGGAAAAATAAAAATGGGGAAAGGATAAATGTATCAATTAATGCCTTTCCAATTGTTTTAGAAAAAGGACAAATTGGTGTTTATGCAATTTATGAGAATATTACCAGACGTAAAAAAGAGGAAAAGAGAATCAAATATTTGTCATTTCATGATCAATTGACCGGATTATATAATAGGCGTTTTTTTGAAAGTGAAATGGATAGATTAAATAAATCAAGATTATTACCGATCAGTATCATTATGACAGATATAAACAACTTAAAAGTAGTCAATGATAGATATGGTCATGCTGAAGGTGATAGATATATAAAAATGATTGCAGAATCTATACAAGCAGCGGTTCGAAACGAAGATATACTGGCCAGAGTTGGTGGAGATGAGTTTGCCATTTTATTGCCCAAAACAAATGGAGCGGAAAGCAAAAAAATAATTAAAAGAATAAAAAACAATATTACTAAATCTTGTGATAAACACTCCTATCCCGTAGGCATATCAGCTGGCTATAGTATCAAAAAAAATTACAAGACTAATTTAAAGGATGTTTTTAAAAGAGCAGATTTTATGATGTATAAAATAAAAAAAAGTGATCATGAGTCATCTTAAAAATAATATAACTATTATTTATTATATACAATATTTGACCAGGAGGCTAATAATGGGAAAGAAAATTTTGCTCCAGGCTTTTTATTGGGAAATGTGTACTAATAGTTATAAGGAAAAATTTAAAGAAGAATGTAACCTCTGGAATCTTCTAGCTAAAAAAGCTGCCTCATTGGCTGAAAGTGGATTTGCTTCGGTCTGGATTCCTCCTGCGACAAAAGGGAATGCAGGAGATAAGGATATTGGTTATGGGGTATATGATATTTGGGACCTGGGTGAATTTGAACAAAAGGGTAGTAAAAGAACAAAATATGGTACAAAAGAAGAACTGATCAAAGCTCTTGAAAAGCTTCATTCACATGGAATAAAAGTATTTTTTGATGCTGTATTAAATCATAGATTTGGAGCGGATCAAACTGAAATTGTTCAACTAAAGAATGGTACAGAAGCTGAAGTATGGACCCGATATGACTTTCCGGGTAGAAATGAAAAATATAGCCGATATAAACTGAATTATTCATCATTTGATGGGGTAGATTGGGATGAAAGGACCAAAAAACTTGGTAAGATTTTATTTTCAGATAAAGATTGGGATTGGTCTTATGGAGAAGATTTTTTAATGGGAGCAGACCTTGATTATAATAATAAAAAAGTTCAAAGAGATGTCCTCAACTGGGGTAAATGGATTATTAATGATCTTGGTTTCGATGGTTTTAGAATCGATGCAGCTAAACATATAGACCAGGGATTTTTAAGGACTTTTATAAAAAAGGTGAATGAAAACAGTTCAAAAGAATTGTTCTTTGGCGCAGAAGCTTGGATAGAAGAAGAAGATGAATTAATTGATTTTATCAAGCAGATAGATGCAAAAGCTTTAAAGGTCTTTGATTATCCCCTCCGTTCTAAATTTGTTGAGCTCAAACATAGAAATTTAGACATGAGATCTTTAAAAAATGCCGGGCTTGTCAATAATAAAAAATATCAAGATAGAGTTATTACCTTTGTAGATACACATGATACAGATCGAGATCAAATTGATGATGACAATATCGAATCAATATCACATTATAAATACCACGCCTATGCCTATATTTTGTTAAGAGATAAGGGACTTCCCACTATATACTGGAAAGATTATTACACAAGAGAAATGTCTGAAAAGCTCGATTTATTAATAAAAGCCAGACAGACATATGCCTATGGTCAGGGTTTAGAAAGCTCTGCAACCGATCAAAAGACGTACTGTTATCTGAGAGAAGATGAATACCAAGACACAGGGCTTGTGATGCTACTTACTATAGATGATAGTAATGATATTATCAAAAAAGAAATTCAAACTCACAGTCCCAATACCGAATATTTTGATATTACTGGTCATCTTGAGCAACCTATCAGGACAGATCAAGAGGGTATGGGTTGTTTCTCAGTAATCGCTTCTGAAGAAAAAGGCTGGTCAGTTTGGGTTAAAAAAAGTAACTAGTTGATTTTTTATTTGATTAAATTTTTTTTTGATTATATAATGAAGATGTAGTCACATGAAGCTGAATTCACATTCATGTAAAGGAGAGGACGGAAATGCCTAAAGAGACCTTTTATAATCTATCAGATGTAAAGAAAAATAAGATATTAGACGCTGCCATCGATGAATTTGCTGAAAACGACTATCATCAGGCTAATGTGACCGGTGTTATTGAAAAATCTGGTATAGCCAGTGGCAGTTTTTATCAATATTTTGATGGAAAGAAAGATTTGTATAAATATCTAATTGGGATTATTTTAAAAAGAAAGTTAAAATACCTAAACAAAGAAGTAATGAATAGTCCGGAACAATTGAATTTTTTTGATTTATTAAGACAGCTTTATAAAGGTGGAATTCAATTTGCTGAAGAAAATCCTCGCCTGGTTGCTATCGGTAATAATTTTATCAACAGTAAATCTAAAGTATGTATTGATATTAGAGAGAAGCAAAAACCAATGAGTAATCAATACTTTGAGAAACTTATTAAATATGCTATAAAAAAAGGAGATGTCAAAAAGGATATAGATCCTGCTTTTACAGCTAAATTTTTAACAAGTGTTAACTATGCTTTGAGTGATTTTATATATGCTGAAGAGGGTTTAAAAGAAAATACTATGGTTATAATTGATGATCTAATAAATATAATTGAAAGTGGTCTCAAAAAATAAAGGAGTGGTGGCTGAGATGAGTTTATTGGTATTAAAAAATGTGAAAAAAATTTATCATCAGGGAGTGATAAATGTTCCAGCCTTAAAAGGAGTCGAGCTTATTGTAGAGAAAGGTGAATTCACGACTGTTTTTGGACCTTCCGGCTCTGGGAAAACGACTCTATTGAATGTGATAGGTTGTCTTGACAAACCCACAGAAGGAGAGATATATTTTACCGGAGATAATATTGCTGATCTCGATAAGCGATATTTAGCTGAGATCAGAAGAAAAAACATTGGCTTTGTTTTCCAAAGCTATAATCTTATTCCAGTCCTTACTGCTTATGAAAATGTAGAGTTTGCCATTAAGATATTAAAAAATATTAGTTCAAGGGAGATAAAAAAACGAGTATTTAAGATGCTTGAACTTGTTGGGTTGCAAGGTCTTGAAAACAGGAAACCAAATGAATTATCAGGTGGACAAAAACAGCGGGTTGCAATTGCTAGATCTCTGGTTAAAAAACCTAAGTTAGTTTTGGCAGATGAACCAACTGCTAATCTTGATTCTAAAACGGGTGAAGATGTATTAAAAATAATGTTAGAAATGAATGAAGAATTAAAAACAACTTTTCTCTTTTCTACACATGATCCCCTGGTTATGGATTATGCACAGCGCAAAATTGAATTAAAGGACGGCCAGATAACCAGGGATGAAAGGAGGGAAGAGTTGGATGTTTTTAATTAAATTATCTTTAAAAAATTTAATGCGTCATAAAAGAAGAACAATGATTACTGCTGCGATTATTGCATGGGCTATTTTCTTTTATATAACCTTTGATTCTTTTTTACTTGGTATGAATGATTTGGTTTTTCAAAATATAATAGACTATGAATACGGCCATGTTCAAGTTGCCAACAGCAGTTATTGGGAAAACAAAGATGAACTGCCTCTTAAAAATTTAATGTTTAATAATGAAGAAATTAATAAAAAATTGACCGAAATAAGAAATTATAAAGCACATGCTCCTCAGATTAACTTTCAGTTAAGATTAAGTGATGGAATTAATGAAACTCCTGTCATGGGTAAAGGTATTTCGCCGCAAGAAACCTTAAATGTATTAAATTATGAAGATTATATTGTGGAGGGGCGGATCTTCCAAGCTGGTGAACGAAAAGCTGTTATTGGAAAAAGACTGGCTGATATTATGAAATTAGAATTACATGATTATGTGACTCTTTTAACTAGGACAAAAAGTGAAACCTTTAATACAATAGATGCAGAAATAGGTGGTATAATCAATACTCCCAACCCTACTATTAACCAAAATATAGTATTATTACCTCTTGATGTGGTTCAGGACACATTAAGTGTAGATAATATGGTTACTCATTTCATTGTTAGATTGGATGATCAGAATTTCGCTCCTCAAATAGTAGAAGAATTTAATAATGAGTTACAAGGTATGGATAGAAATTTAAGCGTTTACTCCTGGCGGAACTTAGATGAAGTCAGCATAACTCAGGCTAAACAGAGCGGTAATAATTTTATTCTTTTTATTGTATTGACTATTGCTGCAATAGGGATTATTAATATTGTAATTCTGGCTGCTTTAGAAAGGATGGAAGAAATCGGGATGATGAAGGCTATGGGGTTAAAGGAAAGAGAGATTATTTTAAGTTTTGTGCTTGAATCCACGGGCATTGGAGTTTTAGGAGGTATATTTGGATGTATATTAGGGGCAATTTCAGTATATTTCTTTTCATTATATGGATTAGATTTTGCAGCTTTTGTTGACATAGATATGTCAACTTTTGGGGTCCCTTTGATTAGTAAAATATATGGGACATGGAATCCAGATGCCTTTATTAATATGTTTTTATTTGCTGTGTTCGGTTCAATGTTAGCCAGTATATTACCTGCCAGATGGGCTGCTAAAAAAGATCCCGTTCAGGCAATTTATAAAAGGTAGGTGAAAATAAGATGAATTATTTTATAAAGTTAGCATATAAGAATCTGTCCAGACACAAATTAAGAACAACAGTTTCTATTATTGCGATTGCTTTTGCTGTTATTATAGTAATCTTTGCCAGGGGTTTTATTAATGGTATGGTAAATAATTTCTATGCAGATACAATTCAATATAATTCCGGTCATGTAAAGATTATAGATAAAGATTATCAAATGGAAGGTAGGGTTTTATCATTAACTGAAACTGTACAGGGTGATGATGATAGTAATTTAAATGATATTATAAATGAGTTAGAGGAGATTCAACATGTTCGAACTGTAGCTCCCCGCATTAAATTTGGTGCTATTACAACCACAGAAGGTGAATTAATAAATATGATTGGCTGGGGTGTTAACCCTGATAAAGAGCTTGCAGCAACTGATATAAATAAATTGATTACAGAAGGAAGAATGGTCGAGTTTGGTAATATGGAAATAGTAATGGGCTCAAAATTATTGGATAAACTAAATAAAGAAGTTGGAGATAAAGTTACATTAGTCTTCAATAATTCTTTTAACTCATTAAACGGGGCCACTTTCAGGATTGTAGGAGAAGTTACAAGTGGACTGACAATGTTAAATGAAATTATTTTTTACCTATCTTTGGATCAGGCCCAGAGATTATTGCTTATGGAGGATAGCTCCACAGAGCTATTAATATTTGCCGATGATAGGAATAATACAGAAGAAGTTCTGCCGGTGGTTAATAGCTATTTAGAGAATAATAATATTGCAGGCAAATACATGTCTATGTCATATAAAGAAGCAGGTGGATTGGTTGGCTGGCTGGAAATGGCCAAAGCCATATACAATTTTATCTATGTATTTATAGTTGCATTGGCCAGTATTGTAATTATTAATACAATGATCATGATCGTCAATGAAAGGACAAAAGAGATAGGGATGATGCATGCCCTCGGCTTAGAACAAAGAGACATTTTGTATCTCTTTTTAATAGAAGGAGGAATTATGGGTGTGGTTGGCAGTCTGATTGGAGCAATTCTGGGAGGATTTTTAACAAATCTTCTGAGTGGGATTGGAATTAACTTTGGTTCAATGACAGAAGGTTTTAGTTCAGAGTTATTATTCAGCAGCACCATATATCCTCAATTCTCTTATGGTAATATGTTTTTTGGCTTTATTTTGGGTACTATTATTGTTACAATAACATGTGTAATACCGGCCAGGAGGGCTGCTAATTTAGAACCAACTGATGCATTAAGAGAATTTTAGGTTATCCCTTAGATAGAAGGTGATTATTATTTTTGCAAAATTACTTTTAATATTTATCGTAGTTCCTGTTGTAGAATTAGCAATTTTAATTGAAATAGGAAGCCGAATAGGTCTATTACCAACGTTATTGTTGATAGGAGCCACAGGTATTGTGGGAGCTACATTAGCGCGTAATCAGGGCATGATTGTCTATACCAAAATTAGAGAAAAGTTATCGGGTGGTCAGATTCCAGCCCATAATTTAATTGAGGGTCTTTTAATCTTGATTGGAGGTATAACACTTTTAACACCTGGTGTTTTAACTGACATAATAGGTTTTTTATTAATCATACCTTTTAGTAGGC
>JAGXLU010000067.1 GCA_018334565.1 Halanaerobiales bacterium
AATAAAGATAAATTTGTAGCTTAAAATATAAACTAAAAGTATCTCCGAGTCTGTAAAAGGATAGGAGTATTGGGTACGGACTATCCGAATAGGTAACTTGATCGATATTGCGGGTGAAATTCATCTTGTGTCCCATAAGATCAAGCGACTATGAAGCTCGGTATTTCAATGCCGAGTAGTTCACAAGGTCTTTTATCTTCACAAGCAGATAAAAATAAATAGAAAAATATTTTGGGTTAGTCCATTCAACTATCTCAGTAAGAAGGTGGTTTTTTAAAAAAGATAACAAAAATTAATATTGCCAAAATCCTAAACTGATGCTATAATATAGAAAGAACATATGTTCGATAAAAAGGAGGAATAATTATGGATATTAAAGATCGTGGCAATATTAAATGGACTTCCCTTATGCTGGTAGAGCACAGAAAAAAATTAGAAGAATTAAAGAAAAGTGAAAAACAAAGAAAAAGACCTGATCTAGACGAACAAATTCTAGAGCTATTCGATTATAAAATCAAAAAGGCTGTAAAAAAAGATATCAAAGTAAAAATAACATATTATAATGACCAAAGGTATAAAGAGATAATAACCCGTATAAAAAGTTATGATACCCAATTAAAGAAGTTAATTTTAAGCGACAAAGATTTAAAATCAGTTGTATTCAAAGATATTATTAATATAAGTTTACTATCCTAATAAAATGTTTTTCATAATAAGTTTTTGATGATTTTAAAATTGAAATTTTTTGTTTCTAGCGTTTGTACATCGGATAACAAAGAAGATAATATTGATAATAATTATATCCATGTTATAATTAATTGAGCGATAAGAATATAATGAGCCAAATAAGGAGAATAAATTGATGAAATTTCCAAAATTGAAAATAGGTAATTTGATTCCCGAATATCCGATAATCCAGGGTGGAATGGCAATCAGAATTTCTATGGCTGAATTGGCGAGCGCTGTCGCCAATGAAGGTGGAATTGGTGTGATTGCAGGGACTGCTTTGCCGGTAGAAGAGTTGAAAAGAGAAATAAAAAAGGCTAAAGGTAAAACAGATGGAATTTTGGGTGTGAATATTATGTTTGCTGCCCGTGAATTCAAAGAACTGTTAATAGGGTCAATTGAAGCAGGCATTGATTTAATAATTTCTGGTGCAGGGTTTTCTAGAGACATGTTTACAATTGGGAAACAATATGAAGTGCCAATAGTCCCGATTGTTTCTTCTTTAAGATTAGCAAAAATTTCTGAAAAACTGGGAGCAGATGCTATCGTTGTTGAAGGCGGAGATGCGGGAGGACACCTCGGAACAGATAAAGACACAATACCTTTGATAAATAAAATAAAAGATAAGATTAATATACCGGTAATTGCTGCTGGGAATATAGTTACTCCCGAAGATGTGGATAATATGTTTAAACTGGGAGTTGAGGGAGTCCAGATGGGAACAAGATTTTTGGCAAGTAAAGAAGCCAATATTGCTGATAACTTTAAAGGACTATGTGTAAAGGCTAAAAAAGAAGACATAGTAAAGATGATGAGTTCTGTAGGACTACCTGCGAATGCAATCAAAACAAGATTTGTAGAACTGATTAAAAATGATAAGGCCCCTAAACCAATAAGTTGTAATAAATGTTTAAAAAAATGTACGGAAAAATTTTGTATAAGAGATGCTCTGCTAAGAGGAAGAAAAGGGGACTTAAACGAAGGGATCTTTTTTACAGGCCAAGGCATGTGGAAAGTAGATGAAATTCTATCTGTTAAAGAAATATTTAAAAGGATTAAAAATAAAGAAAGTTAAACTTAAAGAGGCCAGTTAATTTTGGTCTTTTTTTTATAGTTTTAATAAAATAATTATTTGTTGATAAACAAACGTATGTATGATAGTATTATTTTATCAAACATATGTTCGGAGTGATTAAGTTGAAACCTGTAGACTATGATAACCTTCCACGGCAAAACATTCTCTGTGTTGATATGCAATCCTTTTTTGCCAGTGTTGAAGCTGTATCTAGGGGTTTAGATCCTGTTGAAACTCCTCTTGCTGTATTAGGTGATAAAAAAAGAAGTGGTTCAGTGGTTCTAGCTGCTTCACCTGCCCTGAAGAAAAAATACAGTATTAAAACTGCAGATCGGTTTTACCAAATACCAGATGATCCTAATATAAAACTAGTAGAGGCCAGGATGGGACTTTATATTAAGGTTTCTTTAGAAATCACCAGGATTTTTAATAATTATGTTCCTTTAGATGCTATACATGTCTATTCTATCGATGAATCTTGGCTTAAGCTTGATGGTACGGAAAGATTGTTTGGAAATAAGTGGGAAGTAGCAAAAAAAATCAAAAAAGATCTTTTAGAAAACTATGGTCTTAACTGTGGTATGGCCTTAGGTCCTAATATGTTTTTATCAAAGGTCGCGATGGATAATGAAGGCAAAAAAAAGGGCTTAGTAGAATGGACTTATGAAGATGTAGAAGATAAGCTTTGGTCTTTAGCTTTAAAAAAATGCTGGGGTATTGGAAGCCGGCTAAGTAGACATTTTAATAAATTGGGGGTAAAAACTATCGGTGATCTTGCCCACCTACCTTTGAATTACCTGGAAGGTAAATTTGGTGTAATGGGGACCCAACTTTTTTATCATGCCTGGGGAGTAGATCTTTCTGAAGTTGAAGGACATTATATTGATGAAAGGAAAAATTTGGGCCGGGGGATAACTTTATATTGTGATTATAAGGACATGGAAAAGATAAAAACTGTTATTTTTGAATTATCTGAAGAAGTAGGTAAAAGGGCCCGAAGTAGAAATTTGACTGGTAAAACGATAAGTTTGGGGTTAGTCTATAGCAAAGAAGAATTAAAAAGAGGATTTCAGGTACAGAGAACTATTGATATTTATACAAATCTAACTAGTGTTATTTTTGATACTGCTGTAGTTTTACTAAAAGAAAATTATTGGGGTGAGGCAGTGCGTAAAGTGAGAGTAAGTTTAGGCAATTTTTCTAATAAAGCTAATATCCAACTTAATATTTTTGATAATAAATCAAATGAGATTAGATTAATGGAGACAAAAGATTACCTGCAGGATAAATATGGTTATCAAGCCCTTTATTTCGGACGTAGTATGAAACCGGGAAGTATAAAAGAGAGGATCAAAACCACCATCGGAGGACATAAAGCATGAAATTGACATATGTTCATTACAATGGTATAATATTAGCGATTAGAATTGAATAATTAAGGGAGATGATCTTATGAAAATAGCAGTAACAGCAGAGAATGATAATGGATTACAAAGTAAATTAAACCCCCATTTTGGTCGTTCTCCATATTTCGCATTTGTAGATACTGAGACTAAGGAAGTTGAACTGGTTAAAAACAATGCGGCTCGGGCAGCAGGCGGTGCGGGTGTAAGTGCAGCACAGTTGATTTCGGACCGAGGTGCAAAGGTTTTGATATCTGGCAGTGTTGGTCCTAAGGCTTATAGTGCTTTATCTTCTGGTAATATTGAGATGTATATTTCAAAAGACAATACAGTTGGCGAGGCTGTAGATTCACTCCAGGAAGGATCCCTTTCCCAGCTATCCTCTCCTAATGGAACTCCGAGGAAGTGAGTTGTGTGAAGCTGACCGTACTCAGTGGGAAAGGTGGTACAGGTAAAACAACGGTATCTGTAAATATGGCCTTATCTTTATCCAAGATTCAGTTACTCGATGCTGATGTGGAAGAACCGAATTGTAAGTATTTTATAGGAACTGATTTTGATAAAGAAGAGAAAATATATAGAAAAGTACCAAAGGTAGATCAAGAGAAATGTACTGCCTGTCGAAAATGTGTAGATTTTTGTGAATACAATGCTCTTGCCATGATGATAGATGAAGTATTGGTTTTTCCAGAGATCTGTCACAGTTGTGGTGGTTGTAAAAGAATTTGCCCAGTCAATGCTATTAATGAGGTTGACAGAGAATTGGGAAACTTAAAACATGGGGTAAATAAATATGGTATTGATTTTTGGCAGGGGGAGTTAAATATTGGAGAAGAGAGTTCAGTCCCTGTGATCGAAGAGTTAAAAGAAAAGACCAATCCAAACAAGAATGTGATTATTGATGCTCAACCGGGAACTACATGTCCTACCATTGAAGCAGCAGCAGATAGTGATTATTGTATTTTAGTAACAGAACCAACACCCTTTGGTTTAAGTGATCTTAAACTGGCTAGTGAGCTGATGGATGAGCTAAAAATACCGCACGGTGTTATCATCAATAGAGCAGAGGAAGATAGTGATTATATAATAGAAGATTTTTGTGAGGAAAGAAATATTAATATTTTGCTCAAAATACCCTTTATTAGAGATTTTGCCCATCTATATTCTAACGGGATACCATTTGTAATAGATTATCCAACCTGGAAAGATGAATTCAAAAAAGTATTTAAAGAAATAAGAGGTGTTCTCGATGAAAAAGATAACGGTAATTAGCGGCAAGGGAGGGACTGGCAAAACAACTGTAGTGGCAAATTTAGCTTATTTAGCCAAGGATTTGGTTTTGGCAGACTGTGATGTTGATGCACCCAATCTTCATCTTTTATTAGAACCTAAGGTAAATAAATCTGAGATTTTTAAAAGCCACAAAATCGCCTTAAAGGATAATGATAAATGTATAAACTGTGGAACATGTTATGATGTGTGTCGATTTAATGCAGTAGAGCCGATAAGTTATAATATTGATGGTTATAAATGTGAAGGTTGTGGTGTTTGTGTAGCTATGTGTCCCGAAGATGCTCTTTCTCTTAAACTATTAGAAACGGGGAATATCTATCAATCAACTACAGAATTTGGTCCGATGATTCATGCTCATTTAAATGTGGGGGCAGATAATTCTGGGAAATTAATCAGTGAAGTAAGGGAGAAGGCTGTAGAAATAGGAAATAAACAGGATAAAGAACTTATTTTAATTGATGGGTCACCTGGGATTGGATGTCCGGTTATTTCATCAATTACAGGTGTAGATCTCGTCTTATTTGTGACTGAGCCTTCTAAATCTGGCTTTTCTGATTTAAAAAGAGTAGCAAAGGTAATAAAACATTTTAATATTCCAGCTCTTGCAGTTATTAATAAGTACGATATAAATGAAGGAATTAGTGAAGAAATAGAAAAATATTTAATAGAGGAAAAAATAGAACTTGTTGGTAAGATTTCATTTTCTTCTGATGTTGTTGACAGTTTACGGAATGCCAAACTGATTGTTCAAGATGATCAGGAGAATAGAATAAGCAAAGAACTGGCCAATATTTGGCATGGGATACAAAACAGGATAAATTATAATTGAGGTGATTTAAATGAAAAAAATTGCAGTACCTACTAATGGTGGAAATGTAGCACAGCATTTCGGAAGGTGTCCACAGTACACGATATTTGAAGTTGAAGGTTGTGATATAAATAGTTCCCGACTAATTAATAATCCGGGCCATCAACCAGGGTATTTACCGAAATATTTAGGTGATATGAATGTAGATATAGTTTTAGCAGGTGGTATGGGAAGAAAAGCTTTTGATCTATTTAAGCAAAATAATATTGAAGTTGTAACAGGAGCAAGTGGAAGTGTTAAAGATAGTGTAGAAGCATATTTAAATAATGAGCTAGATACCGAAAGTGATATTTGTGATCATGGAGATCATCCTGATCACAAGCATGGTAAGCAACATTAGATATTTAATATCCGGTTTAGAGAAGGGTATTTTTCTATCAAGTTCTTGACATATGTTCATAACAGCGTTATAATATAAATGTGAAATAAAAAAAATAAAAAGGAGTGATTATATATGCCAGGCGGAGATGGAAGAGGACCTGCTGGATATGGACCTAGAACAGGAAGAGGCTTAGGATATTGTGCTGGATATGATTCACCTGGATTTACAAAACCCGGCCCAGGAATGGGCAGAGGTTATGGAAGAGGTTTTGGTCCCGGACGCGGAATGAGAAGAGGATTTTTTGCTGGATATGCAAGAGGAGGATATGTTCCAAACAATGCACCTAATTATAATCCTCAAAACGAATATAATAGTGAAGAAGAAGTAAAGGATCTAAAAGAATATGCAAAAGATATGAAAAGAGAATTAGAAGAAGTAATGAATAGAATTGAAGAACTAGAAAATGAGTAATTAAAACAGAATAGCTGTTATAAATCCCGTCCTTTTTATCAGGACGGGATTTTATGTTGTGGTGTGTCTCGTAGTCTATACCAATAGTAGATGAAAATTCTATCTGTGCTGAAAGTATGGAAAATATGGTTGAGATATTGTGGCACTCACAGACGAAATGGGTGAGTACACGGAGAACACAAACTTCAGCCTAAGTTTATAAATAACGGTACATGAAGCCGACAAGGACAGGGTGTCTGTTGAGAGACAGAATCTAAAAAGTCTGAGGGAGGACTAGTCCAAAATATTATGTGAAACAGGTTGCATTTTGTTATGGCGACCCGCCAATAAAACGGGGAAGTTTGTTGTTTACCCAGGCAAGATAGCAAGATGTAATTAGGGTTGGAATAATCCAAAAGAAAGTGGCTTTTGAATTGATTGAGGGATTAGCTGATGAGTAAGCAAAGGTATAACCCTTAGTGGGAAAACCTACGTGAAGCTATTGTAGAAGTCAGACGGTACCATAGTAATGTCGATAGTTGGTCTGATGACTATGGAGTGATTTGTACGAGGAGAAAGCCAACTGTAATGAAGGGTACTGTTGTTGGAGCAGCTGTTAATATTGGGAATCTAGTAAGGTGAAAGTAAATATCACAGCACTTATTACTACACAGCGGGTACAGAGGTTGGAACAGTCTGGGTGGCTAGCAAATATGGAGGCCAAAAGGC
>JAGXLU010000024.1:0-3161 GCA_018334565.1 Halanaerobiales bacterium
AAAACTGCTTATATTGTATTGAATAACAGCCACATATTGCAAAATATTGAGATAGATATAGAGCACTCCGGTAATTATAGGGAACTTATCAATGAAGATGTTGTTGAAAGTAATAATAGTTCATTACAAGTTACTTTAGAACCCTATCAAGGAAAAATATTTACTCATCCATAATCTGACTAATATCCCTATCTTTAATTTGAACATCAGTGTACATTTCAGTTAAATCTTCTAATTGTTTATTTAATTTTTTCATAAAGTAAAGTAGTATCTTGAGACTACTTTGATGGTTATTAGCAAAAAAGGCAAAGATATCATCCCGATTGATCTTGACAATTTCTACAGGGCCCTGGGCAACAACATCTACCAGGTAATTAGCACTTTTACTTGCAATTAAAGAAGTTAAGCCAAAAAAATCATCTTTTGTTAGCTCAGCTAATTCTATATCTTTGCCTTTTTTCTCTTTATTATTAATAACCTTTACTCGACCCTCTTCTATGATATATAGAGCATCATCCTTATCACCTTTTTTTAATATCTTATCTTTTGATTTGTAGCTTTCAAATTCACTTATCTCCAACAATTCATTTAATTCTTCCTCCGATAGCGCCTTAAAAATAGGTAAATCCATGATGCCTTTATGGTTTTTCATGTCTTTTTTGACCCTAGATAACCTCTTTTTTTCTGATATTGTACATTCTTTAAATATATTCTGTAAATCTAAATAATGTTCTTCGGCGAAGTTAAAATTTTCTTCCCACTCTGACTGTAATTTTAGATAGTCTTTAAAAACATTTTGTTCTGGTTCTGCTGAATACTTAGAAATGTAGATATTTTTTAAGGTTGCTTTCGTATCTTCTATTTGACCATCACTAAGATAATCAAGGGCCAGCATTATATTTGACTTAAAAACCTTATCCTCAAGGTCTTCTTTCATAAACTCACCTGGATATGGCTCAAAATCTTCGGCACTTACTAGCTGCATATTGGACTTTTCACTCTGACTTTCTAACTTTTTCTTTTCATAATAAAATCTATACATATCCTGTCTGAACCTCTGCCAGATCGGATGTGGCTTTTGGGGAGGCAAATGTAAGATTGAAAGTTCATTGTCTAAAAAGAAGTTGAAACCAAACATTTTTGAATTAATTAGGTAATCTATATCTTCACCCCTGGTAAGATTGGGATCAAAAGGGACTATCTTATAGAGGTTCTTATGGATAATCATTAAACCTCCAAAAGCAAAAGGTGTTTTTTTAAGGCGAGGGGAACTACCTATTATTTTATCAAATGCCTTTGACTTACTGCCAAATCTATCCCAATATGTCATCCATGGTTCTATATTTACATCATCATAATATTCGCCATTTTCATTTACATAATAGCCAGCTATTGCATCAACGGTTTGGCCATAAAACCTTCCTCCTATAAACTCAGTTGTTTTATGTATAAAATCTTGATCATTAAAAATCTCATCATCATCAATTAAAATTACTACATCTCCTCCCGCTAAAAAACCTGTAAAAAGACATATATTCCTGATATTAGAATAACCACTAAGCGATAAAAGACGTAGAGAAAGTGAGCTATTTTGCTCATAATACTTTTTAACCCCGCCTAAACTTCTTTCTGAAAAAAGATAAGTTTTTACAGGAGGTTCGTTCTCTTTTATAATTTTTTTTACTTTTTGATAGGCCTCTTTTTTTATTTGAGGAGTTGTAGTACAAAGTATTATAACCAGTTCAAAATCTTTTTCTAATTTTTTTAAACTCTTCAAAAACCGAGGTAATGTACCGGTCTGATCTATTGGAGTTGGATGATCATATATATCATCTCCTAATTGCCAACCAGTTTTTGTGTCACGCCCCCAATAAGTTGGAACTACCATTACCTTTTTCATTAACTTTTTACCTCCTCAATAATACCATCATATACATCTATTAATTCATCTATTACCCTGTTCCAGGAGTAATTGTTTATGGCATAATCACTGGCCTTCTTCCCTTTTTTTTGTTTTTCATCTTTCACAATAGCTTCAATTACTTTCACAGCAAGCTCTTTATAATCATCCATCGTGAAAAATCTTCCTACATCTTCATTGATGAAATCTTTCAACCCTCCCGCTCGAGAAGCTATCACAGGTGTACCACATGCTAAAGATTCAATAGCAACTAATCCAAATGGTTCAATCCGGGAAGGAACTACAGTAAGATCGGCTATATTATATAGTTCAGACAAGGTTGCCTGTGGTAAATTCCCTAAAAAATGGACTTCCTTTAAACCCAAATCATCTCTTAACTCAATTAACTCATTTTTTAACTCTCCATCTCCCACTATTAAAGTAATGATATCTTCAAATTCGTCCTCATAAATATTAGCTGCCTTTAATAACAAATCAACACCTTTGAAATTCGTTAACTTACCTGTAAAATTAATTACCTTCAAGTCTTTTTTATTTTTCAGATCGGTATCTATATATTTCTGCAGAACTTTTATTTTGTTCAAATTCATTGGTTTAAATATTTCTTCATCAAATCCATTTAATATTATTTTAAGCTTATCATCATCTACAGGAAAATGTTTTTTAACACTCTGATTAATATATTCTGATATCGTAACAATCTTTTTTGCATTTTCGGCTGCCTGTAGAGCAATCTGATGGTATCTTTTATCTTTTTTAAAACCTTTAATATCGGTCCCATGGGCTGTTATTATATAAGGTATACTGGTCTTTGAAGTAGCATAAGGCGCAACCCAAATATGCTGACAGTGAATTATATCTGGATTGAAACTTTTTACTTCCTGTTCAATAGTTGAAATAAAGGAATTGAGATAATCGTCCATTTCATCATTTGTAAGGTGATAAAACTGATTGTTGCTGTGGGGATGAGTTGTAAAGCAGGGGAAATTATAGTTAAGAATTGTTCTAACCTTGAACCCATCGCCCCTGTTTTTATATTTATCTACCACAATAACCTCAACTTCATGTCCTCTTTCTGTTAATCTCTTTGCCACATTTTTAGTGTATATTCCACTTCCTGACCCTTCCAAAGGAAAATGGTTTATTAAGAGAATTCTCATAAAAAATTACCTCCTTTGAGCGATCTTATCGATCAGCTTTTCCCAAATTTTCATCAACGTTTTATAATCATCTGCCATAT
>JAGXLU010000024.1:4025-27521 GCA_018334565.1 Halanaerobiales bacterium
CTTCTGTTTTACTTAAACCTATGTTTAATAATTGTTTTTTTAACTTTTCATTCTTATTTATTTTTAGCAACTCTAAATCTATATATTCTCGCAGCATCTTTACTACGTTTTCATCAATTTTATTGGAATAACAGATAATTAATTTTTGAATATCATGGCCATATTTACGAGCATTTAAAATAAAATCGCAATATGGAGAAAAGCTATCTATGTTGTTTGTTATTACCCCAAAAGCTATATTTCCCATTTCAACTCCCCCTTGTACAATATTTCTATGACGGACTTAGCTTATTTAAATAAACAGCATATCCACAAATAGTTAACAGATTTATAAATATATTTAAGATTGGCTTTAATTCCTGTTAAATAATATTAAAATATTTTTGGCGTAGTTTGAACAAGTTTTTTCTAACCTAGTTTTGTCAAACTACTCGAAAATATATTCTTTTTAAAATAATTATATTAATTATAACACGTATTATTTCTCTCGCTTATCTTCAGCAAAGCTTATTTTAAAACTCAGTAACTTATAATTAAAATACCTAAATTTATCTATCTTTTTTATTATTTTTATAAAATTTTTATCCCTTTTTAAACAATGTTTTCGATATTAATATCTTAAATAATTATATTATATTCAATGTATTAAATATAAAAAATAGATTTTCTCCATTTCCATGAATGAAAAATGTGAAGTTTGTTTGCTACACTGATTAGTGGCCATCATCTTAATTGAATAAGTTTTTTATACGATATTTATATTATCCTTTTATTGTTAAAAAGCCCATCAATTAAAGAACATGACTATAGATAATTTTATGTATAATCATAAATTGACCCACTAATTTGGAGAAGAACCTAAAAAATTAATACAGTTGATAAATATAATTTTATTTTTATAATTATACTTTGTACCTTCATTTTACCTGATATGTAAAAAGGTTGTCAAATATATTAAAGATTAGACTTTCATAATATCGTTTGTGTTTTTTCAAATTTGATATTATAATAAAATTACATTTATTATAAAAAAAGGGAAGGTAACAATATGGACTTAATAACTGAAAGGTTAAAACTCATTCCTCTTAGAATAGAAGATATTGAGAGTTCACTAAATAATTTGAGCAACTTTTATAATGAAAAACATTTAAAAAGCAAGGAAAAAGTACTATCTGATGCTTTATATCAGGTATATAGGATTAAATTAAAAAATATGATAGCTGATCCAGAAAATTATTTATTTTATACCTACTGGTTAATCATTAAAAAAGATAATAATATGATTGTTGGTCGGATAGGATTTAAAAATATAGCAGATGATAAGGGTGAAACAGAATTAGGCTATGGTATAAATCCAAACTTCAGATCCAAAGGATATATGACCGAAGCCTTAAAAAAAATGATTAACTGGGGATTCAGACAACAGCTACGACCAATCAAAACAATAATAGCCAAAACTGACAAAGAGAACATATCCTCACAAAAAGTCTTGCAGAAAGTTGGTTTTGAGTATAAATGTATATCAGGAGATCTCCTATGCTGGAAATTAAATAATAAAGCAAATAATTATTGATGATGTTTTATTTAGTTGTTTTTGTGCCTGTATAAGTAAATGCTTCTGAAATCATATCGACCTTTTTATCATCAATTCTGCCAATTAGATTATCACATTCAGCACAGAATAGTTTATCTTCAACTACTTTTATGTTATATGCGCGAGTAATTTTATTTTTCCAGCATCTAAGAACTCTTCCGCTTCCTACTTTTTCATATTTAAATAACTTATTTTTGCATTTGCTGCATTTAATAGTAAGCATTTTATCCCTCTTAGCTTTTACTTCTTATCTTTATTATAACAGAAATAATGATAAAATTAAATTTATAACTAATTTATACTTTAAACTATATTAAATTTCACAAAATGTATATCTAATCTGTATATAGTAATCATACTTATAATATTTATCATACAAAATAGCAAAAGCATCCCAAATGATCTATTGCAAAAGGGATGCTTTTAAATAAAAAAATATGCTTTAATATTTGTTATGGTAGGGCTAACAGGATTTGAACCTGTGGCCTACAGATTAGGAATCTGCCGCTCTATCCAGCTGAGCTATAGCCCCACACTACTCAATAATTATAATATTTGCTTTTTAAAGTGTCAAGTATGTAGTCAAAAAATTTATTTTAAAAAAAAGTAAATATTGTAAAAAGATTATAATTTCCAAAAAATATTATCTGCTTATATCTATATAATATAAAACAGACATAATTAACTTTTTATTCTAATATGACTAAATATTTGAAATGAAAAGTCTAAGTAAATTCCATTTTAACTTAATCAATTCTCTCTTTAAATATCTATTAACATATTCATTTTTAAGAGCAACGAAATGAACTCGATTATTTTTTGCTCTTCCCTTTTTAAAAGTAAATGACTTATAAAAATCAACATGTTTGAAACCAACTTCAAATAACCCAGCTTCTATGTCTCTCAATTGATAACCTTTTTCAACATGTCTTTCTGAAAAGTTATTATCTTCCTCTTTATTTTCAAAATATATCTCTAATTCAACTATCCATTCTCTACTTTCGGACTTCACAATATCTTTCCAAAAACAGGTGTAGTCATCCCCATTTACCTTTCGAGTTCCTTCTTTTATTTCACTCAATCTATATATGGTGTTTATATCAAAAATAAAGATACCATCCTGCTTTAAATTCAAATAGGCATTTTTAAAAACATCCAACAATTTTTCATAACTGTGAATATAATTCACGCTATCAAAAACTGAATAGATGAAATCAAAATCACCATAATTGAATATATCTTGCATATTTGTATTATAGAGTTTTAGATGCTCATAAGAACTAAGCTTATTTTTTGTTATTGCAAGCATATCTTCGGAACTATCAACACCATAAAGTAAATCGCTTTTATCCACAAAGTACTTCAACATATTTCCGGTTCCACAAGCTAATTCCAAAATATTTTTTGGATCTTTTTCATAATATACTAATAAATGCTTTAAGTACTTGTACCAATAATAATATGGTACCCTTTTCATAATATCATCATATATAGATGCAAATGAACTCGTATATGCTTGAGAACCCATTTCTACACCTCTAACTTAAAATTTGATTGATAAATGAGAATATCGTTTTTTTACCTTTCCCAGTCTTTGCTGAAAAAAAACAAAATTGTTCATCAACTCTTAGGTTTAAAGCTTTGATAATAATTTTTTTTTGTTTTGTTTTTTGATTATTAGAAAGTTTATCTGCCTTTGTGGCAGCTATAATTTTATAAATACCAACTTCTCTAATCCAGTTCAGCATAACTTTATCTTTTTTACTGGGTTTGTGCCGTGAATCTATAATCATTATTATACCCTTAAGATTCTCTCTATAATGAAGGTAATCGTTTATTAACAAACCCCATTTTTCTTTCTCTTCATTGGACACTCTTGCGAAACCATATCCGGGTAAATCTACCAAAAAAAAATTATTATCAACATTGTAAAAATTTATGCTTCTGGTATGCCCTGGTTTAGAACTTACCCTGGCTAACCTTTTGCGGTTTAAAACCTTATTAATCATAGAGGACTTCCCAACATTAGATTTACCGACAAAGGCAATCTCTGGTAGTTCATTATAGGGATAGTCCTCCACTATATGTGCACTTTTTACATATTCAACATCATTAATTTTCAATTTCTACTCCTCCAACAAAAGTAAATCTATGACTTCATCCATATGTTCCACATAGGTAATTTTTAAATCTTTTTTGAGATAATTTTGTATCTCACTCATTGACTCTTTATTTTCTTGAGGCAATACTATCTTATTAATACCTGCCCTTTTAGCAGCTAAGATTTTTGTCTTAATTCCGCCAACTGGTAATACTCTTCCTCTTAGTGAGATCTCACCAGTCATGGCATAATTGCCCTTTACTTTTCTTTTAGTTAATGCAGAAGCACTAGCCAAAGCAATGGTAATACCAGCCGAAGGACCGTCCTTGGGAACTGCCCCTTGAGGAACATGAATGTGTATATCATAATTTTCATGAAAATCTTTTTTAAGTTTTAATTTTTTACTCTTCGATCTAATGTAACTTAAAGCAGCCTTGGCTGATTCTTGCATAACTTCACCTAAGGAGCCTGTTAAAATCACTTCACCCTTACCAGGTACAACCGCTACTTCTATATCAAGTATATCTCCACCTGCCTGGTTATATGCAAGACCTGTTGCAACACCAATCCGATTTTCCTTTTTAGCAACTTCATATTTAAATTTGCGAACACCCAGATACTTATCAACATTTCTCTTTGTAATTCTTGCTTTTTTCTCTCGTCCTTCAACTATCTCTTTACTTATTTTTCTGACTATAGCAGAGATTTCTCTTTCTAAATTCCTTACACCAGCTTCCCTTGTATAATTTCTAATAATCTTATACAGGGCATTGTTAGATATATTAATCTGTGCTTCACCCAACCCATGTTCCTGTAAAATACGTGGTATTAAGTGCCTTTCTGCAATCTTTACCTTTTCATCTTCAGTATATCCAGGAAGTTCAATAACTTCCATTCTATCCAGTAAGGGGGCTGGAATTGTAGTAGTAACATTGGCAGTAGTTATAAACAAGACATCCGATAGATCAAAAGGGACTTCCAGATAATGATCTGTAAACTCATTATTTTGTTCTGGATCCAGCACTTCTAATAAAGCAGAAGCTGGGTCTCCACGAAAATCTGCAGACATTTTATCTACTTCATCTAATAAAAATATTGGGTTCTTGCTTCCTGCATCACGCATTGAGTTAATGATTCTACCTGGTCTGGAACCAATGTAAGTCCTCCTATGACCTCTAATTTCAGCTTCATCTCTGATCCCTCCCAAAGACATCCTAACAAAATCTCTCTCTAAAGCTCTTGCCACAGAACGTCCTAAGGAGGTTTTACCTACACCAGGTGCTCCCACTAAACACAGTATGGGGCTTTTCTTCTTTTTAGATATTTTTCTAACTGCCAAATATTCTATGATCCTTTCTTTAACGTCCTCTAAACCATAGTGATCTTCCTCTAATATTTTCTCTGCTTCTTTAATATTTATCTCAGTATTCTTTTCTCTATCCCAGGGCAATTCTAAAATACAATCTAAATAATTTCTAATAACGGTTGACTCTGGAGACATGGAAGGTGTTTTATTTAATTTATTAATTTCTTTTTCTATTTTTTCTTTTACCTCTTCAGGCAATTCTATATTCTGCATTTCTTTTTTATAATTTTCTATTTCATCAATATCACCTTCATCTAATTCATCTTTAATAACTTTTAATTTTTCTTTTAAAAAGTATTCTTTTTGAGTTTTTTCAACCTGGTCTTTAACCTTTTCATTAATATCATTTTCTATTTTTAAGATTTCAATTTCCTTTTTTATAATCTTAATAAGTAATTCTAATCTGTCTTTATCAGAAAAAGCTTCTAATAATTGCTGTTCTACTTTGTATTTTAATTCTAGGTTCGAAGCTGTTATGTCTGCAAGACGACCCGGATCTTCTATATTTATGACAGAAACCATCGTTTCCGCTGGAAAGTTGCGGTTATATTTCACATATTCTTTGAAGTAATCTATTACAGTTCTCATTAAAGCCTCAATTTCATAATCCTCTCCATTGTATATTTCCTCTTCATAATATAGTTCGGCCTTAACTTTAAAATATTGATCTGTTTTTAAAAAATCTATTATTTTTGCTCTCTGTATGCCCTCAACAATTACTTTTATCATTCCATTAGGTAATTTAACTAATTGTTTTACTTCAGTGACAGTACCTATTGTATATAGATCGCTTTCTACAGGTTCCTCTAAAGTTTCATCTTTTTGAGCAGCAATTAATATTTTCTTATCCTGCAACATTGCTTTTTCTAAAGCCTCTATAGACTTATCTCTCCCCACCAATAAAGGAATCACCATATGTGGAAATACGATTACCCCTCTAGAAGCTAATAATGGCAGTTCTATATAATCCTCATTTATTTTCTCAATATCGCTGCTGCTAATTTTTACAGATTCTAAATCTTTCAACTTAATTCACCTCACTTAACAATGTATTGTTTTCTATCTAATAATATTTTATATTGCACTCTTTGTTTATTATAACTTATAATCAGTTGAAAATAAATAAAAATAAAAGAAAAAAGAGACAATAATGAAATTCATTATTATCTCTTTTAATATACTATGCACTTTCTTCTCTATCTTTATCAACTTCATTAGCTCGCGTTAATTTCGGTTTTTTGTTTTTAGTAATTACCCCTTCGTCAATAACACACTTCATTATATCATTGCGGGAGGGTAAATCATACATTATTTCTAATATCTTATCCTCTACAACAGATCTCAATCCCCTTGCTCCTGTATTAACTTCCAATGTTTTTTCTGCTATTGCTTCTAAGGCCTCTTCTGTAAATTCTAATTCTACATTATCCATCTCAAAAAACTTTTTGTATTGTTTTGTTAGAGCATTTTTAGGTTCTTTTAATATTTTTACTAAATCTTCTGCACTTAGTTCATTAAGTGTAGCAATAACCGGCATACGTCCAACGAATTCAGGTATTAATCCATAGTGCAATAGATCTTGAGGAAGCAAATATTTTAATACTTCACCAATATTTTCTTTCTCTTCTTTAGATTTAATATCTGCCCCAAAACCCATCACCTTATCTGTAACTCTAGATTTAATGATTTTTTCCAAACCATCAAAAGCCCCACCCAAAACAAATAATACATTAGTTGTATCGATCTGAATAAACTGTTGATGAGGATGTTTCCTGCCGCCTTTAGGAGGAACATTTGCAGTAGTCCCTTCTAATATTTTTAGGAGGGCCTGCTGTACTCCTTCGCCAGATACATCTCGTGTAATAGATGGGTTTTCTGATTTCCGAGCTAATTTATCTATTTCATCAACATAGATAATTCCCTTTTCAGCTTTTTCTATATCGTAATCTGCTGCTTGAATTAATTTCAGTAATATATTTTCAACATCTTCACCCACATAACCAGCTTCTGTTAAAGAAGTTGCATCTGTAATTGCAAAGGGTACATCCAGAATGCGTGCCAATGTTTGTGCTAATAAAGTCTTTCCACATCCCGTTGGTCCTACCATTAAAATATTGCTTTTCTGAAGTTCAACATCATCTATTTTCATATCAGAATTAATTCTTTTATAATGATTATATACAGCTACTGATAGTGTTTTTTTTGCTCTCATTTGTCCAATTACATATTGATCTAAAATGTTTTTAATCTCTTTTGGTTTGGGTATATTGCTTAAATTGAGATCTAAATCAACACTTAATTCTTCTTCTAATATCTCATTACACAAATCAACACATTCATTACAAATATATACACCTGGACCAGCAATAAGTTTCTTTACTTCATCCTGGGATTTGCCACAAAATGAACATTCAAGTTGTTCTTCTTTTTCATCAAATTTAAACATTTAATCACCTCTAATTACCTTATTCTTTATCATCCTTCATCTCACTACGTGATATTACTTTATCAATAATACCATATTCGACTGCCTGTTCAGAGGTCATAAAAAAATCTTTTTCAACATCTTCACTTATTTTATCCATAGATTGTCCGGTGTGTTTACTCAGTATTTCGTTTAATAAGTCTTTGATCCTCATCAGTTCATTAATATGAACTTCTGCATCGGTTGCCTTACCCTGTATTCCTCCAGCTGGCTGGTGTATCATGACACGGGAATATGGTAGAGCATATCTTTTCTCTTTTTGCCCAGAAGCTAATAATAAAGCACCAGCACTAGCCGCTTGCCCCATACAGATCGTGACAACATCAGGTTTAATATACTGCATGGTGTCATATATAGCTAAAGCAGCTGTAACCGAACCACCGGGAGAATTTATATATAAATAGATGTCTTTATCCGGATCATCAGCTTCTAAAAATAAAAGCTGGGCAATAATGACATTAGCCATCTCATCTGTTACCTGTCTACCTAAAAATATAATCCTATCTTTCAAAAGCCTTGAATATATGTCATAAGAACGTTCACCGCGATTGGTTTGCTCAACAACCATAGGTATTAGTCCGCTCATTGTTCATCCCCCTCATATTAAGTCTATTTTTAATTATTCTCTTTTAAATAATCAATCGTTTTTTCCATTTTTAGTCCATTTCTTAATTCATTCAACTGCCCCTGCATTTGTAAAAAAGTCTTAATTTGTTCAGGGTCTTGTTCGTTATTTTCTGCGATTTCTTTTATTTGTTCTTCAATCTCTTCTTCACTTACCTCTATATTTTCTTTTTCTGCTATTGCTTCTAAAACCAAATTACTTTTGGTCCTATTGTATGCTGCTTCCCAATTTTTTTCTCTCCATTCTTGCTCATCCATACCCATATAATTCAAGTAATCTTCAATATCCATACCCTGTTTTGATATGCTTTGTGCAAAATTTTGATACATTTTATCAAGCTCATTTTCAACCATCTTGTCAGGTATATTTACCTGAACATTATCGGAAACTTTTTCAATTAATTTATTTTCATATTCTCTTTCTACACGATCTTTTTTACTGTTTTGTAAGTTTTCTGTAATACTACTTTTGTATTCTTCAAAAGTATCAAAATCACTTACTTCTTTTGCAAAATCATCATCTAATCCAGGTAATTTCTTTTCCTTTATTTCCTTGATTTCAACATCAAATATTACTTCTTGACCAGCTAAATCTTCAGCATTATAATCTTCTGGGAAAGTAATATTCAGTTCTAGTTCTTCACCTACTTTAGCTCCTATTAATTGTTCTTCAAAACCGGGAATAAATGTATTCGAACCAATTTCAAGGCTATATTCTTCTGCACTTCCACCCGGGAATTTTTCACCATCTTTCTTGCCTTCAAAATCAATTATAACGAAATCATTATCTTCAACAACCTCTTTGTCAGAACTCACTAATTGACTATGCTTATCTCGAGCACTATCTATTTCTCTATCTATTTCCTCTTCTGTAACTTCATTATCTTCTTTTTCTATACCCAGATCATTATATTCACCTAACTCTACTTCTGGTTTTACTTCAACTTCAGCTGTGAAATTAGCTGTATCTCCTTCTTGAATATAAAAATCTGTAATATCGGGTTGATCAATTGGCTCAATTTCGGTCTCTTTTAAGGCTTTTGAATATCCTTGAGGTATTAATATATCTAATGCATCTTTGTGTAACACTTCTTTGCCAAATCGAGCTTCCAGGACCTTACGAGGCACTTTCCCTTTTCTAAATCCTGATATGTCAACATCCTTAACAACCTTTTTATATGCTTGTTTTAAAGCCTCATCAACCTTTTCTTTCTCCATTTCTATTTTAAGCTCAACTTTGTTGTCCTCAAGTTGATTTTTGGTTACTTCCACCGTTTATCATCCTTTCGTTACGCCACTTTTATATTAAATTTTTACATAATGTCAATAATCCCCGATAAACTAATATTAAATCGGGGCATAAAGCTATTCCTCAATTAAATGGTGCGAAAGGGGGGACTCGAACCCCCACGAGGAAACCTCACTAGATCCTAAATCTAGCGCGTCTGCCAATTCCGCCACTTTCGCATGATGTCAAACATTAGTAATTTTAGCACAAGAACCTATTAATGTCAAGTAAAAGGGCTACTCTAGTGAATTTATTTGTAATAGGGTAAATATACAATAAAACTGGTTAATTTATCATCACTTTTCACTTCTATTTTACCTCCATGTGCTTCAACTAAATTTCGGGTTATAGTCAGCCCTATACCCAAACCTCCATCTTTGTTTTCTCTCGACTTATCTGTTCTATAAAACCTCTCAAATAGATATGGAATATCTTTATTCTTTATTTTAGGCCCCATATTAGAAATTGCAATCACGCAATTATTTTTATTTTTATCAACATCTATGACAATCTGTTCGTTTTCTAAGGAGTACTTAACTGCATTCGAAATAATATTATTCAAGATCTGTTTGATAGCATTTTTATCTCCATAAATACTTGGTTTTGCATTGTAATTAATCTGAAAATAAAGATTTTTCTCTTGAGCACTAACATTAAAATTTTTGACAATTAACTCAACCGTTTCTTCAAGGTTAAAATTTTCCCTATCAACATTTAAAATTTTTGCTTCTGCTTCATTTAATTCATTTAATCTGTTGATAAGTTTAATTAGTCTCTCTATCTCTTCCTCAATTTCTAAGGCCGTCTGCGAATTCCATTCTATAATACCATCTTCAATTGCTTCTATATAATTTTTTATATTGCTCAATGGTGTTCTCAATTCATGTGCCAAATCAGAAGCTGATTCATTTCTTATTTTTTCTAGGTACTTCAATTTTTTAATCATCTGATTAAATGAAGCACCCAATTCTGCTACTTCATCATGTCCCCTGATATTAATATCATGTTTTAAATTGCCGTCTGCTACTTCTCTTGCGACTCTGTTCATTTTGTTAAGTGAATTAGTCAAGTATTTACTGAAATAATATGTCACACCAATAACAACTAATGCAGTAATCAGTGCAGCAAAAAATATAGATCTGTTTATTTTGCTCATAAAGATATCTTCAGTTTGAGAAAATATCTCTTCCAGCTTCGATCTCTGCCATAATAATTCTCCTATCTTTTTATCATTATTTTTAAGTATAATAGTTCCATAGTCTTTATTATTAATTGATGATAATATACTCCTGCTCTGATTATTCATTTTACCCATTGTGTTTTGATTTATTCTCCCATACATGTTAGGTGTATTAAATGTTATGATATTATCATCTGAATTTTTTAAAATTACTCTAAAATCATTTAGACTAGCAAAGTTACCAATTATATTATATGCTTCACTCCAATCATTTTGTTTAGAATAACTTTCTTCTAAAAGAACTTTTAGATTTTTGGCTTTATTAACCCGTATAGTTTGCAAATAATCTTTAAAATAGAAATTAAAACGGTAGTTAATAAATACTGAAGTTAATAACAAACCTCCAATAGATACTATTATAAAGATAACAAATATTTTAAACCCAAGTTTGCTCATTTTCATTCACCTACAAATTTATATCCAACCCCATAGACCGTTTCAATTAGTTTCTGGTCAGTAATACTTAATTTTTTTCTAATATTTTTAATATGAGCATCAATTGTTCTATCAAATCCTTTAAATTCCAAGCCTAATACCTTATCAACCAGCTGTTCTCTGGAAAGAACCTGCTTGGAATTACGTACCATATAATAAAGTATATTAAACTCTGTTGTAGTAAAATCAATTATATCATCTCTAAAGATAACTTGCATTTCTTTCGGAAAAATTTTTAATTCACCATCTAAATAATTAATAAACTCTGCCTTAGGAGTCTCATAATCACTTCTTCTCAATATTGCCTGGATTCTGGCTAATAGTTCCCGAGGGCTAAAAGGTTTAACTACATAATCATCAGCCCCTATGTTTAAACCTTCTATTTTTTCGTCTTCTTGCCCTTTAGCAGTTAACATGATAATTGGAATATCAGATCTCTGCCTGATTTTTTGACAGACTTCCTCCCCATTTATCTTGGGTAACATCAGATCTAATACTATCAAATCGGGATCTTTTTCTGCAAAGTATTCTAAGGCTTTTTTGCCATCTTCAGCCGTAAAGGTCTCAAAACCACTTTTTTTTAAGTAAGCTTCTATTACCTTCCTTATCTTATATTCATCATCTACAATTAATATTTTTTTATTCATGACTTAAGTACCTCATTAGCTATATTTTTTTATCTCATCAATTTTATCTTTTAATAGATTCACCTTTTCATCTTTTTCGAATTCTTCATAGACAAAATTTAATAACTGCCTCAATTTACGGTCTGACATATCATCAATTGCAATAATAAATTCTTTACGATCCACTTTTAAACACCTCCATAATTTATTCGGCCTTATTTTCCAAGTAATTTAAGATATCTTGATCAATAAAGCCCTCTTTTTGCTCTCTTTCTTCAAAATTCTCTTGATGATAAAAAACCTCTAATGATTTTTGAAAAGAATCATTATAATTTGGATTCACTTCACCTTCAAATAAATCTATATCTTTCAATAATTTCTTTACTCTTATTATAATATTTTCAGTTAATTTAACCTTCTCTGCTTTCTTATCTCCAAAATATAAATAAAAAGTTTTAAGCAAATCATGTAATTTCTCTATAGGAGTTTCATGATCATCAACCCTTAAATCAATATATTTATCATTATAGCCACCATAGCTGGCCTTTTCCCTGACCACTAATAAAGCAGCTGATTGCCTGCCTCTTTTGTCTCCGCCTGCCTTATGACCGGCTTTCAAAGCCGATATTAATCGAGTGGCAAGATCATCTTTGGTATTTTTAAAGGTCTCTGCCATAGCTTTTACAGTTGCCTCTCCCACCAAAATATTGCCCTGGCAAGTAAAATTTTTGCCTGAAATACCGCCAGCCCAATCATAACAATCATCACCGGTAAAAGAAGCCGAGTTTCCATCAGCATCTACTATGCCTACCTGCCTGCTTTGATCATTTTCATCATTTTGTCTAAGCTTATTTATTACCTCTTTAGGTGAAAATCCTTTTTTTAATAATATCAGGCCTTCTTCGCCGTAATCTAAATTAGCTAAGGCCTGAGTCGCAATTGCTCCCACATTTGCTTCAGCCCAGGGAACAACCGCACCTACAGCCAAAAACTTGGACTGGACAGCCACTCCCCACTCCTTCTTTTCCGGATCATAACCTACAATGGAAAAGGTATTAATTCTTCTCTCTTTCAAAAAACTCACCCCCATACATTTTCTTTCATTTTATCATATTTTTGATCTAATTAAAAAAAATATTAAGATCTATTTAATTTTTTTAATAGTCTTGAGCGGCGGTGTTCTATTTTTTCTATATTGCATTTACGGTTTTTAGTATTCATTTTATTTTTATTTAGTAATTTTTTGGCTTCTTCTGCATAATATAGTGCTTTTTTGTAGTCTTTTTGCTTATGCTCTAAATATTTTGCCATTTCTACATAGGGGAAGATTCCCGATTCCTGCTCTTCTATCATCTTTTGCCAAATCTTTACTGCATTCTCATATTGGTTAATCCTTTTATACTGCCAGCTTAATTTTTTATAGGCCCGGTATTTGATATTCTTTTCTTGTGCAGCCTTAATTGCTTTTTTTAAATATTTTATACAATTCGCAAAATCTTTTTGTTTTTCTTTAATTCTTCCCATATGGAAAAATTCATGTGAACTTAATTGTTTATGTTTGCCCAGATGAATCTCTTTTAAATGTGTAAAAAGTGTAACTAAAGATAAAATATCATAGCTATTATGCTCCAGAATTGGTTTTAAAAGTTCAAAATCTTTAACTTCTATAAATCTAAAAAATATGCTTGGAATTAAATTTCCCTCTATATCATCTATTCTTTTAAAGTTCAATATATTACCTTCTAAGGATTTAAGTGAACAGGAATCTAAAAATGACCAAATGCGCCGTGCAGAATGAAGCAGATCAACATGTAAGTTAAAATCTGGCATATTTAGTCTATTTAAAATTAGCCGGGTTTGAATTAGAGGTAAATCAAAACTTTTTCCATTAAATGATACTATTATATCGAAAGATAACAACAATTTCTTGATATCATTCAACATGGCATTTTCTTCATCATAATCTCTCATTAAATACTGTTCTATGAAAAAATCATTATTTTTAAAATAACCCACTCCAATCAGAAATGCAACAGTTCCGGTTCCTCCCATCAAGCCGGTTGTCTCTGTGTCAATGAACAAAATATTATCTTTAAAATCCTCTTTTTTCATTTTTGTATCAGTATTTGTAATCTGTTTTAAGCTGTAATTGTCAAGTTCTTCAAAAAAATTATTTATTTCATAAAGTCCATGTTTATAATCTTTTGAATATATCTTTTGCGTTTTGAGATATTTCCCCTGGTCATTTTTAATAATTGTGTTGGGAAATATTTTTTTATTCAGATAGCCTCTATCCTTCTTCATAGAAGGATTATAGTTCTTATTGTTTTTTTCATATTTTTTTAACTTATCTCTCAGATTCACCTTCAAGAACCTCCCTTAAGAGATAAAGTGTCTTTTCTTTAGCTTTAAGTCCTACTTCATTAATTGGTCCTACACAGGCCGGACAACCACCTTCACAGGGACACTTCTGTAGATATGAGTAGGCTGATTTAAGTAATTTATGATCTACCCTATACATTTTTTCACTTAAGCCCACTCCACCTGGATAACTATCATAAATAAATATTGTTGGTTTACCATTAAAAGGTGACCTTATTTGAATGGTTGAATGAATATCACCTGGATCACACATTAAGTAAATTGGTGCAATGTTAACCAAAAGATTGGATAAACCCAACAACGCATTCTCTAGTGTTTTTTTATCAATTTTTTCTTCAAATTCTTCTGCCAAACTCATCCACCAGGCAGTAGTATGCATTTCAACTTCGGGTAAGTTAATATCACCATATCCGACATTTTCATGGGTATTAAACTTGACTTTTTTATACATAGTAGCCTGTGCACTGACTACAACTTCTCCATAACTGGCACTACGTTTATCAAATTTTTTACTTTCGAATTTATCTAAAACCCTGAGGTCAACAGCTAAATTAGCATCTGTATAAAAATTAACATCAACTATTTTTACATAAGCCTTTTTCCCACTATAATCAAGATCTTTGACCTGGTATTGTTTGCCTTCATGTATATATATAGCATCTTTATGAATAGTAGTGGGAACACTAAAATAATCAACCCTCCCGATTACACGAGAACTACCAGTTTCGGTCTTATCTATAACAGCAAAATCCTCAGAAGAAGCACTTCTTAAACTGATATCTTCAGCAGGATATCGTTCAGCTGACCAATACCACTTATCTTTTTTATATCTGAGAACATGATTATCTTCCAAATACCTCAGTATTTCTTCAGTAGTTTCCACCCCAAAATTTTCACCCTTCTCAAAGGGTAACTCAAAAGCTGCACATTTGATATGTGATAATAAAATCATTAAGTTATTAGGGTTTATTAAAGCGCTCTCAGCGGGTTTTTCAAAGAAATATTCGGGATTGTTCACTATATATTGATCAAGGGCACTGCTGGAGGCAATCATTATTGAAATTGATCTTCGCTGCCCCCGGCCAGCCCGACCAGCTTGCTGCCAGGAACTGGCAATTGTTCCGGGATATCCTGCTAAGATGCTTACATCAAGTTGGCCAATATCAACTCCTAATTCCAATGCATTTGTACTGACCACTCCATGAATCTTGCCCTCTCTTAAGCCCTTTTCAATCTGCCTTCTTTCATTAGGCAGATAACCTCCCCGATACCCTCTTATATTTACATCCCGAGGCTTATCATCCCTTAAATATGATAATATTATTTCCGTTCTCAATCTACTCCTTGTAAAAACTATGGTCTTAATCTTGTTTTTTAAAAAAATAGAAGCTATTTTTTTACTTTCAAGTACATAGCTCCTTCGTATTCCAAGCTCTTTATTAACCACAGGAGGATTATAAAAAATAAAGTCACGAGGTCCTGCAGGTGCTCCATTTTCATCAATAACTTCGATATCTTTACCAATCAATTTGGAACTTAATTCACCCGGATTATCGATAGTTGCTGAAGCACATATAAACAATGGATCTGACCCGTAAAATTCACAGATCCTCTGTAGCCTTCTAATTACATTTGCAACATGGCTACCAAAAACTCCACGGTAGCTGTGCACTTCGTCTATGACAACATACTTTAAATTCTCAAATAGTTTAATCCACTTTGTATGATGGGGCAAAATACCCACATGCAACATATCGGGATTAGTAATAACTATATGGCCGGACTGTCTAATACTTTTTCGGGCACTAACCTGAGTATCTCCATCATATGTATGTGTTTTTATATTTACAGAAAGTTCCTCTATTAATTCATATAAACCAGATAACTGATCCTGAGAGAGAGCTTTTGTAGGAAAAAGATAAAGAGCCCTGTTATTGTCATCTTCCAAAATAGAGTTTAGTACCGGCAAATTATAACAAAGTGTTTTACCTGATGCAGTAGGTGTTACTACAACAGTATCTTTTTTTTTCATAATATAATCATAAGCCTTTTTTTGGTGGCTGTATAACTGATCTATCTTCTTTTTTTTGAGTACATTTTTAAGCCTTTTATCCAAGTTATGAGGCAAATCTACATATTCACCTGTTCTACCTTCTAATTCTTTCCAGATGGTGACTCTTTTCATAAACTCCGGCCTGTTTTCTAATGAATTTTTCATCTGTTCAATATTCATTTTTTATTTCACCTCGATGCGAACTCTTGTTCTATATTAAATAATTATACCATAAATGACTAAAAATAAAAACAACATTATTCGATGTGCTTTTATATTAATTTCAGCATTTTATTTATTTATCCAATTGATTGATCCAAGATCTCATTTTTTAAATAAAGGCACAAATATATATATTTGAATTTACTAAAGTTCTTTTTAGATATTTCAAGCTACTCATCATATATTTAACTTTGCAGTAATTCACCCTATCTATATATAATTTCAAGTTCATTTACAGTAAACTCTACCTTGGCTTTTAACTTTTCACTCACATAGGCCTTGTTATCTTCGGTCAATAAAATTATTTTAATATCTTTGAGCTTTTCTACTAAATCAAAAGATTTTTCAACACCTAAAATATAAAAAGAAGTAGATAAAGCATCCGCATAACTAGAATTATGAGAAATAACAGTTGAACTTATTATGCCATTTTTAGCAGGATAGCCTGTTTCAGGATTAATAATATGATGATACCTTACTCCATCTTTTAGAAAATACCTCTCATAGTTTCCAGAAGTAACAACAGATGTATCCTCTAAATTTAAAATTGCAATAATGCCACCTCTACTTTGATCAGGATCACGAATTCCAATTTTCCATAAGGAGTTGTCTGCCTTTCTTTTGTAAACATATATATTCCCTCCCATATTTATATAAGCACTTTCAATATCTCTTTGCTCATAATATTCTATTATATTGTCTGCCGCATAACCCTTTGCAATTGCACCCAAATCAAGCGACATGCCACTTTTTTTTAAATAGACTCTATTGCTATCCAGAAATTCTATATCTTTATAATTAACTTTGCCCACAGCCTGCCTAATTTCTTTTTCAGTAGGCACCTTCTGGTCATCAGTTCCTATTCCCCATAAAGAAATTAAAGGTCCTATAGTTGGATCAAAGCTACCTTCTGTTATTTCAGCGAATTTATGAGATTCTTTTAATATATCATAGGTGTTTTTATTGACTTCAACCGCTGCAATTCCAGCATTATTGTTCAACTTGTTTATATCACTTTCTTCAATTGTTTTACTAAATATGTTTTCCAAATACCTTAATTTTCGGAAAGTATTGGACAAAACAACTTCAGAATCTTTATCATAAATGCTGATCCTAACAAAAGTATTCATTATGAATTCAGTACCCTCAGCTTTTTGTGCTTCTTTGTCCTTATCATTAAATAACTGATCACCATTAATAAAATATATGCCTAAAAGGATGATCATTAAGATGATTATAGCAAATATAAATCTCTTATAATTCATAATATTATCAACAACCTTGTCAATTTAACTTAATATTTTAATAACAAGCTTATAAAATATAACTTATTTAATACAAACTATTTTTCACTAATTTTTGCATATAATCAGAATTTGCCCACCTGTAATAATTGAAAATTTAACAGTTTATAGAACGCTATTTTTTATATTTCATAAAGAATTATACAACTTGTTATACTTTATTATTAATCACTGCAAAAAATGACATTATTTCAGCTTTTTTTTGCATTATATATGTCCTTTATATTGTTATAAAGTTTATCGGTTATATCTGCACTGCCGGCTATTATCAAATAATGACCAAAAAAATCTACTTCCAACACTTTACCTCCAGCTTCTTTGATTAAAATCACTCCAGCCTTGACATCCCAAGCATTTAATTTAAATTCCCAAAAACCATCAAATCTGCCTGCCGCAATACAGGCTAAATCATATGCAGCACTGCCAATTCTTCTAATTCCTCTTGATTTAAATAGTAGTTTATTAAAGACTTCTACATTATTATATTGGTCTTCTTCCATATCATAAGGAAAACCTGTAACTAATAAACTATCCTGCAGATTTTTTTTATTACTCACATTTATCAATTTGTTATTTAAATACGCACCATTGTTTTTAACAGCACTATATAATTCATCCATATAAGGAACATAAATAACTCCTAAAATGGGATCATCATTTTCCATCAACGCGATTGAAATTGAAAAGAGGGGAAATCCGTGTATATAATTTGTGGTTCCATCCAGTGGGTCTATAATCCAGGTATATTGTGATTCTTTTTCTATTGTTCCACTTTCTTCAGCCACTATATTATGAAGAGGAAATCTATCCTGTATCCAGTTAATAATATTTTTTTCAGAATTCTTATCCACTTCAGATACAAGATCTATTTCAGTCGTTTTCTTTACTACCTTTAGCTCTTTATTCAAACGGCCATATTGATATTTTCCCACCTCTTTAGCTAACTTTTTTACACCTTCTACAACTTCATTTGTATTTATGATAATCCACCTCCTAATTTTTTTCGTGTATGCTATTATAATAATATATTTTGTAAAGTTTTTAAATATATATTCACAAAAAATATCTAATAAAAAGCTAAAATATATATATTACGGGAGGATAAGAGCAAAAATATAAGTTTTCATTAATTATTATTTTTATCTGTAATTCAAAAATATTTTTTATGTGAATAAGCAGATAAATTAAGTTGAGAACTCAGTTTCTTATATCAAAATACTTTTAAATCATTACTTTTTAAAAAAAAGCAAACCCGGTTTTAAAACCGGGTTTACCCTAATTATAGATCATTATTTTTGGAAACTAACCTTTACCTTCTCTATATCCCATCTGTGTTCTAACTTTTCTAAAATATCTTCTTTGACAACAGGGGCAAATTGATGATCTTCATCTAAATCTACATCTATAATAATTATATTATCATCTATTTCTATTTTGCTTATAAGATTGGTATGCAAAACATCTAACCCATGAATTGGATTCATAACATGTTTCAATCGTTCCTTTACTACTTCTATTGTAGTAGGTAATTGTTCTTTGATTAAACCATTTTTTTCTTCATAATCTCTGATAGCCTCTTTTAAGGCATCTACTGCCAAAACTGAACAATGGTTTTTTACTGCTGGTAAACCACCTAATTCATCTGCAGCCTGCTGCCAGGTTATTTCTTTTGCCTCATCAATACTAGAACCTTTAGCCATTTCTGTAATAATAGAACCTGTTGCTATATTGGAAGCACAACCATAAGACCTAAATTTGATATCTTCTATCAATTGCGTTTTTTTGTCCACCTTCAAATGTAACTGTACCATATCCCCACAGGCAGGTGAGCCTTCTTTAGCAACACCATCTGGATCTTCGATATCACCCACGTTTTTGGGATTTTGAAAATACTGGATTACTTTATCACTGTAAGGAGAATTCATTTTTTTCACTTCCTTCCTTTCCTAAAGGGCTGATCTCTCTTAAATTTTCAACAACTTCTTTTATTGCCGTAACGATCTTTTCAACATCTTGATCATTATTATACCGACTAAAAGTAAATCTAATTGAACCATGAGCTCTTACATGATCTCCACCAATTCCTAAGATAACATGACTTGCTTCCAAAGATTTACTAAAACAAGCTGAACCGGTGCTAACCGCAAAACCCCTCATATCAAGGTGTAAAGTTATAGATTCACCCTCCACATAATGAAAAGTAATATTTGCATTTTGCGGGATACGATCTTTTCTTGAACCGTTTAAAGTAACATCACCAATCTCCGCCTCTATTCTTTCAATTAATTTATCCCTCATATTTTTCAACTTTTTGTTCTCTTCTTCTGTAATTAATTCAACTGCTTTAGCAAAGCCAATTGCAGCTGGGATATTCTCAACTCCTGCCCGTAAATTACTTTCCTGAAAACCGCCGTTCATAATTTTTTTTATTTTTACAGAATCCCTTTTAAAAAGAGCCCCTATTCCTCTGGGACCATGAATGGTGTGTGCTGAAATAGTTATGAGATCTACAGGAATTTCAGAAACATCGATTGGTATTCTCTTGAAAGTATGGGTTGCATCGGTGTGAAATAAGATATTCTTATCTTTTAATAATTTAGCTATTTTTTTAATATTTTGAACAGTTCCTATCTCCTGATTTGCATGTTGAATTGACACCAAAACAGTATCTTCTCTAATTTCTGCTTTTAATTCTTTGAATTTAATTTTTCCTTCACCGTCTACACCTATATAACTTACATCATATCCTTCTTTTTCAAGTCTTTGAGCAGTGTTTAATACTGAAAAATTTTCTATTTCAGATACAATTAGATGCCCTTTTTCTTTTTGATTATACATAATCCCCTTTAATGCTAGATTATTAGATTCTGTTGTACCTGAAGTAAAAATAAGTTCTTCCTTTTTTGCTCCTAATGATCCTGCTATTTCCATGCGTGCTTTATTTAGTGCTTCTTTTGCTTCAATACCCATAGTATAAGCAAATTCAGAAGTTGCTACAGCATAGGTATCAAAAAAATAAGGCTGCATAGCCTTCAGTACATTTTTATCCAACCTCGTAACTGCCGAATTATCTAAATATACCATTTCTTTATTCATTTTAACACCTCTTTTTATATATATAATGTGATCTCTGACTCACGTGCTTCTTTAATATAAGTTCCAACAGCACAAAAATCAGTAATTATCTCTTCTCGTAAATCTTCTTTTTCTATTCCTAAAATGTCCATAGTCATATCACAGGCGAAAATCTTTCCACCTAATTGAACAAAATCGTTAAGCATTTCTTCTAAGGACCTAACATTAGCCTTTTTCATTTTCCACTTCATAAATAATTTACCCAACCCTAAGAAGTTCATCTTTGATAAGGGACCTTTATCTAATTTGTTTTTCTTTAATCTATTCAAACCCCAGAAAGTAAAGTACATCGATACATCCATACCCATAGCTAGTGAGCCATTAGCAATAATAAAAGCACTATATATCTTATCATAATCTCCACTTTCCACAATTAAAGTAGTTTTATCCTTCATAATAATCACCTCTAAACACCTATTTTTATCTCCCAATAATCATCTATATCTTTTACTGAGATTAATTCAAGATCCATTGCCTCAACTGCCATCGGAATTTCTTTTTTGGAAGATACATGATCTCCCGTAATAACCAATATATCTCCTTCTTTCGCCTTGTTAATCGCTTTTCTTGTCTCTACTAGAGGTACAGGACAATTTTCTCCCATACAATTTACTTTTATTTCTTTTGACATTATTTTCCCTCCTTGGTTAAATAATAAAATTTACCTCTTTTTTCCTCTTTCTCCTTAATATTATAATTTTTCTCTAACTGCCTTAAATATCTATTTACTTCATTTACATGCAAATCAAATATATTAGAAAGATCTTTGACAGTACAGGGTCTTCTTTTTAATGTTGAAATTATACTTTCTTTTAAAGTTGGTTGAATAGTATTTCTCTTTTTAGGTAAATAGGGTCCAATAATTTCAGCTTCTTTACCTATAATATTTACAGCATCTTCCAGGCTTGATTTTGAAGCTGGTGTACACCAATCTTCAGCTCCCGGTCTATCAAGAGTGTTTAGTTGCACTAAATCTGGTTTTATTTCTTTGATGATGTCATGGAATTTATATAGCTCCTCTTTGCTATCATTAATATTGGGAACAATAAATATTTCTAAAAATATTTTCCCATCAAACTCTTTACGCAATTCTATCAACCCTTCGATTATTTGAGATAGTTTGATTTTAGAATGTGGTCTATTGATAGTTTCGAAATTTCTTTTAATAACCGAGTCAAGAGAAGGTGAAATTAAGTCAACTTTTTTTATTTGATTGCGAACCTCTTTTTTGTGTAGTAAACTACTATTTGTTAATAGAGCAATTTGATAATCTGGATAATATTGCTTCAAAAAGTCTATTATTGTACCCATTTTTTTATAAAGTGTAGGTTCTCCTGATCCAGAAAATGTTATATAATCTAATTTTGGTTTGTCTTTTAAATAGTTGTTAAGCTCTTCAATAACTAAATTTACGGTCTTAAATTCATCCCTTTTTATGGTTAACTTTGTTGTCGGGCCACATTCACAATATATACAATTGAAAGAACATATTTTATGAGGAATGAGATCAATCCCCAATGATACTCCCAGCCTTCTGGAAGGAACAGGACCATATAAATAATTCATTTTTTCACTTCCTTTTTGTTTTAAGAGCATCAATTTGTAATGCAATTATATTATATCTGAGTAATTTAGTCAAGTATCTATATTACATATATCAATTTAGCAAAAATCATTAAATTTTTTATATAAAAATTATATATATTCTTATAACAGTAATGATAACATATCTCATGTAGCCTGGTATTCACCGTTACATTTAAGCATGTTTTTCTTCTAAGCAACTTTAATAAATTTTATATTATATAATAGTAATTGGGCTGGTAAAACCAGCCCAAAATATTTTACAAATAATATTTTTGTAAAGACAATATTTTATAAAACATTAATATATATTAATATAAGAATGTAAAATATTTAAGTTTTTAAAATGTTTATTTGTCAATCATTTCTTTTGTCTTTTTCATCTTTAGTTCCATTTCTTATTCTATCAATAGGCTCTATCTGACTATCCGAAATTTTATCATATATATGTAAACTATGGGTGGGATAGGCAAATTCTATACCCTCTGATAAAAATCTTTCCTTCAATTTTAGATTAATAACTTCCTGTAAGTCCATATATACTTTATAATCACTATCGTTAACATAATATACCACCTGATAAATCAAGCTATATTCGCCATATGAAGCAAAATGAGCTCGATCAAAATCAGTCTTTTCAATTTTTGTAATAATCTCCTCTACTATTTGTGGAATTTTCTTCAATTTTTCTAGAGGAGTATCATAGACTACTCCAAAGTCAAAATTAATACGTCTTGTTTTCATCCTTTTATAGTTATTTATTCTGGAATTAGTTAAATCATTGTTGGAAAATACCAGCTGTTCACCACTCAGACTTCTAACCCTAGTAGTCTTTATGCCAATATGCTCCACAACCCCTTTATAATCACCGATAATAATAAAATCACCAATATCAAAAGGCCTATCTAAAAATATTGTGAAATAACTGAAAATATCTGCTAAAATGGTTTGAGCAGCGAAAGCAATCGCTATACCGCCGATTCCAAGGCCTGTTATTAACCCTCTGATCTCAATATTTAAGTTATCTAAAATAAATAAGATTGCAATCAACCATGTT
>JAGXLU010000025.1 GCA_018334565.1 Halanaerobiales bacterium
CAATATTCACTTGTAATTTACATCTATATTATAATAAATCATGGAGCAAATATCAATTCTTTAAATTAATATTTGCTAATCTTTATATCTCCCATTTGAAAAAGGGAGGGTTACGGATTATTTCCTAAATTAAATTTTAATTTTTTAATAAAGAGAAAAATATATTCAGGAGAGGAGGAGATAATTTGAAAAAACGTTATATTTTAGTATTTTCATTAATGTTTTTGCTTTTACTTGCTTTTCCCATTCATGCTCAAAATACAATGGGGTATGATAATTTAGAGTATATAGATCAAGAAAATGATATGGGCTCTTTATTTAAAGATGAAAAAATAGAGTTGAATTCTTTTAGAATTTTGCCAATTTTAGAAGATATAGGGATAGTCAGTGACCCCAAATATTATTTTGAAAGAGAGATAGATTTTCCCCTGGGAAACCGTTACTTTATCTTAAAAATTGAAGAAGAAAAGGGAGAAAGAAAATATATACCGGTTGAATTTAGTAAATCAGGCAATAAAAATGATAATGATTACTGGATTTATAAGGCAGATACACGAATATTTGATGCCAAAGTAGAAATAACATATCAATTTATTAAAAAAGAATATACCAGTGATCCTCAGATTAATTACTTAGAATTAGTAGTTTTTCTTAAAAGTGATAAGAATATAAAAAGTGAGTTTAAATTTTCAAATTTTTTTCTGGCTAAACAATATACAAGAGGGAAAGGTTTCTTATATGGCTTGAGTAATTATGATGAAAAGCTGAATTCTTATCATAATATGATTATCAAAACTTGGAGTGGAGATATCAAAAAAGCCTATAATGTTCAGGCACATTCGGGTGAAGATAAATATGAAAGCATCGAGTATACTATGGATATAGAAAGGGTTAGATCTCATTTGTCTTTAAAATGTGGGAAGCTAGAATTATTTTATACACAACAGAAAGAACCTGAAGCGGCCATGAATTATTATGAAGATATGTTTTATTAGATATTTTTACAAAATAGTTAGCTAAGATTAATTTTTAAGCAGATTTCATATAAGCGAGCCTTGATATAAAAATATTGATAAAGACCTATTAACTATATTTAATAAATGAAATTGCTTTATTTTAAAAGTTTGTTTGATCTTTAAAGAAAATGAAGTTAGAGTTGCTCTTTGAGAATATTAACTTAAAGCTGTATTTAAATCTTATACAATAACAAATTATTACTTGGCTATAAAACCAGACTAATCATTAGGTTTTTTAGCTTAAAGAACAGAAAATATAAGTGCCGGAGCTGCCTTGATTACAGGTTAGAGAATATCCTGTAGGCGGCTTCGGCTTTTTTTATGCTAAAATCAATCTTGAGATGAACTTAAGCGGGTATTTTAAAAATTATTTAATCAGATAGTTAAAAGATCCTTTATAAAAATTTAATAAACTGAGTTCAAAAAAAATAGATAATATCGAAGTTAAAACAACTAAATTTTATATTTCAAAACCTAACTTTTAAAGATAGATAAGACCCAAGATTGATAAAGATAATAAAAAAAAATTAATTAAAAGAGTAGACTTACTTTTAAAAAAGAGAGTTTATTTTGACTGAAATGTTTATTTGGTAGCAATAATTAAAAGTGATTACTGCTTGCTAAATTTTTATTGCATAAAAAGAAAAGAAATATTAATAGGGTTAAAATGTATAAACTCTCATACATGGATAATAGGTTTTGCTTATTATCTAAAGGGGTTAATAAAGATATTTTGTTTGATTACTAATCAAAGGTAATTATAGTTGCAAATATAGAAACTTTAATTGATCATCAGTAGAACATTATAATTTTAAAGAGACTTCAATTATAGTGTATTTGTAAGATAATTTACTTAGATCATTTATATAGCTGTCTTAATATATGTGGTAAGGTAGGTTGTATATATAGAGATTTATTTATTCACATGAACTATATTAGTGCATCAAGAGATGAGGCAGGATATTATTAACTTACATTGAATATATACCATAAGAATTAAATAAAATTTAATATTTACAATTATTAGCAAACTTAGGTAAAAAGGGGGAAAAAGATGATTGATTTAGAGATTAATCAAGAACAATTAAAAAGAACTGTACAGCGTGCCAGGGAAAAAAACATCATAATGCCCACATTTGAGGAAATGAAAAATCCAGAGTTAATTCCGGACAAGGTTAAACAAAAGTTAAAGGATATCGGGTTATGGGATATTAATTCATATAATTTGTTCAGAATAACCTGGAAAAACGAACCACAAAAAGAAGGCGGTTTGTATAATGGGGTTAATTATTTAGAATTACCTTCTAAGTTAACAGGTGTTGATGCTCGCATCATCGGCTTGGTAGGGAAATGGATGCCAACTGGATCTCATAAAGTTGGTGCAACTTACGGTTGTTTAGCACCAAGACTCATCACCGGCCAGTTTGATCCTACCTACCATAAGGCAATCTGGCCTTCAACAGGTAACTATTGTCGGGGGGGAGCATATAATGCTGAATTATTATCCTGTGAATCAATTGCTATATTGCCGGAGGAGATGAGTCAGGAAAGATTTGAATGGTTGTCAAATGTTGCTGGAGAGGTGATTGCTACACCTGGAAGTGAAAGTAATGTAAAAGAGATATTCGATAAAACATGGGAATTAAAGGAGAAGAGAGATAATGTGGTTGCCTTTAATCAGTTCAGTGAATTTGGTAACCATCTATGGCATTATGAAGTAACGGGTAATGCTATGGAAGAGGTATTAAAAGCAGAGATGAGCAGGGGAGATAATTTCAGAGGAGTAACCATCACTTCTGGTTCTGCTGGGACCCTAGGCTGTGGCGATTATCTAAAAGAAAAGTATCCTAACAGTAAGATTGCAGTAGGTGAAGCACTGCAGTGCCCAACTCTTTTAAATAATGGTTTTGGTGCTCATAGAATAGAAGGGATAGGAGACAAACATGTGCCTTGGATACATAATGTAAAAAATACTGATATGGTAATTGCTGTTGATGATGAAGACAGCATGGGTTTAGTAAGGCTCTTTAATGAACCAGCTGGGCATCAATATTTAAAGGAAGAATTAGAACTTGATAAAGAAATTATTGATAAACTTGATTTGCTGGGTATTTCTGGAGTGGCTAATATGATTTCTGCTATCAAGTTTGCCAAATACTATGAATTAGGAGAAAAAGATATTATATTAACCGTATTTACTGATTCAATGGAACTTTATAAATCAAGATTGGCAGAGATGGAAGCAAAGTTTGGCACATATAATAGAATTGATGCAGCTGTTGATTACAACTCACATTTAAAAACATTAACGACCGATTATTTAGAAGAGTTAACCTATGAAAGCAGAAAAAGAATTCATAATCTCAAATACTATACTTGGATTGAACAACAGGCTAAAGACGTAAAAGAGCTTAATGCTCAGTGGTATGATTATGATAATTACTGGGGTGATATACATAATATGACTGGGCAGATAGATAGTTTAATCAAAAAATTTAATAAGAAAGTTGGACTACTTAAAGAGATTTAATGACAACGAAGAAGGTGAGAAAATGAAGTATGTCAAGAACTTAAAATGTACTAATTGTGGTCAAACATATGAAGCTATACCTGAAAGATATTTATGTGATACATGTGGCGAAAAGGGCATATTGGAGGTTCAATACAAATATGAAAAGATAAAAGAAGATTGGAACAAAGAAAAACTGAGCCAAAATAATGAGAGTTCAATATGGAGGTATATGCCTCTATTGCCAATTATAGAAACCACTCAAAAACCCAATTTAAGGATTGGTCATACTCCCTTTTATAATTCAAAAAAAATGGCCAAAAAACTAGGCTTAAAAAATTTAGTTATCAAAGATGATGGATTAAATCCGACAGGATCTCTCAAAGATAGGGCTTCTGCTATAGCAGTTGTTAAAGCAAAAGAGGCAGGTGCAAAGACGGTTTCCTGTTCTTCCACGGGTAATGCAGCTTCTTCTTTAGCAGGTAATGTAGCTGCCATGGAAAGTGAGATGAAAGCAATAATTTTTGTGCCAAAAAGAGCCCCTGCCGGTAAAGTTGCTCAACTATTAGTTTATGGAGCAGAAGTGGTTTCTGTCCAGGATTCATACGAAGAAACATATTATTTATCAGATAGAGCCATAAAAAAATGGGGTTGGTATAATCGGAATGCTGCTATTAACCCTTATTTAGTAGAGGGAAAAAAAACAGCAGTTTTAGAATTAGCAGAGCAGCTCAACTGGGATATGCCGGATTGGGTGGTATTTTCAGTTGGAGATGGTTGTACGATTGCTGGTGCATATAAGGGGTTTTATGATTTGGAACAGATTGGATTTATAAAAAATATACCAAAATTACTCGGAGTTCAGGCTGAGGGTTGTGCTCCTATTACGAAGTCCTTTAAAACAGGCAAAAAACTTGAAGTCACCGAAGAAAACACCATAGCTGATAGCATAGCTGTTGGAAGTCCCAGTAATTACAAAAAGGCCTTAACGGCTGTAAAGAAATCCCGTGGGGATATGATAAATGTCAGTGATCAGGATATTTTAAAAATGATTAAAAACCTAGGAAGTACTACAGGAATATTTGGTGAGCCAGCAGGTGTAGCAGGATTGGCCGGTTTAGAGAAGGCTGTAAGTTTGGGGATTATTAAAGCAGATGATAATGTTGCGGCCGTAATAACGGGTAATGGTCTCAAAGATATTGATAATGCGCGGAAAGCTACGGGTGATTTAATTAAAATCGAGTCGGATATTAATAAATTAGAAGAAATCTTCTATAAGAAAGGGGTAATTGATACATGACAGATAATTTGAAGATGGGCAAAAAGATCAGGTATATTAGAAAGAAAAAAAAATTAAGTTTATCTGCTTTAGCATCTAAAATAGACAAAACTTCCAGTTATTTAAGCCAGGTTGAAAGAGGACTGGCTGAGCCATCTATCACAGCTCTCAGGGAAATATCGAGAGCTCTTGATGTACCTATCTTTTATTTTTTAATAGAAGATAAAAAGCATAATGCTGTTGTAAGAAGAGAAGACCGTAAAACATTAAAGTTTCCTAATTCACAGCTTACTTTTGAATTAATTTCCCCTGATTTAGATCATGATATTGAGATGATTGAAGCCAGGTTAAAACCTGGGGCAAGCACTTTAGACCAGCCATTATCCCATAATGGAGAAGAAGTTAGTATTGTAATGAAAGGTAGAATGGAAATCACCATAGGAAATGAAAGCTATAAATTATCCGAGGGAGATAGTGTTTACTACAATGCAAATCTACCTCATAAAATTACTAGTATAGGTGAAGAAGATCTAGTCTTTATCTCTGCTATTACCCCACCTAATTTTTAATATATTATTGTTACAGGAGGTATTAAATATATGAAGGATGGTTCTATAATTTTACAAAAGGCAGAAGAATACCGTGCAGATATGGCGAGTTTTTTACGGGATATGATTGCAATTCCGAGTGAGAGTTGTCAGGAAGAGAGAGTAATCTTAAGAATTAAAGAAGAGATGGAGAAGCTCAATTTTGATAATATAAAAATTGATGAGATGGGAAATATATTGGGATATGTAGGGCAAGGAAGTCATCTAATAGCTATGGATGCTCATATAGATACAGTAGGAGTAGGAGATGAAGGCCTCTGGACCCATGACCCTTATAAGGGCTATGAAGATAAAGAAATAATATTGGGGAGAGGAGCCAGTGACCAGGAGGGTGGAATGGCTTCTATGGTTTATGCAGCAAAGATCATTAAGGACTTGAATTTAGAAGATGACTACACTCTCTTAATTTCAGGAACGGTCCAGGAAGAAGATTGTGATGGTTTATGCTGGCATTACATGATCGAAGAAGAGGATATTCGGCCTGAATTCGTTGTTATTACTGAGCCAACTTCCTGCAATATTTACAGAGGGCACAGGGGCAGGATGGAGATAAAGCTTACCACACATGGGGTTAGTTGTCATGGTTCAGCCCCCGAGCGGGGAGAAAATGCTATTTACAAAATGGCACCCATCTTAAATGATTTAAAAGCTCTTAATATGAAGCTCAAAAAGGATGATTTTTTAGGAAAAGGGAGTTTAACTGTTTCTGAAATATTTTATAGTTCTCCTTCCAGATGTGCAGTGGCGGATGGTTGTTCTATATCAATAGACAGGCGGCTAACTGCTGGAGAAAATTGGGAGTTTGCTCTAAACCAGATACGTGAGCTCGCCTCAGTTAAGATAGCAGAGGCAGAGGTAGAGATGTATAAATATACCAGACCTTCTTATACAGGTTTAAAATATCCTGTCAAATCATTTTTCCCGACCTGGGTTATTGAAGAAGAACATCCGGTTTGTCAAACCCTGGTTGATTCTTATCAGAAGCTTTTTTCAGAAAAGCCCCTGGTTGATAAATGGACCTTTTCGACTAATGGAGTTTCAATAATGGGTCGATATGCAATACCCTGTATAGGTTTTGGTCCCGGTCATGAAGATCAGGCTCATGCTCCCAATGAAAAAACCTGGAAGGATGAGTTAGTAAAAGCAGCAGCAATCTATGCCTTGATCCCAGACACTTATCTCAATAAATACGTGGACAAAATGCCGGAAATAACTAAAAATATTGTTGAGTAAAAATAAGGAGGAATAAAAGAAGATGAAGACAATTTTTAGGGATAAGAATTTTATAACCCTACAGGACTGGTCAAAAGAAGAAATAGATACTTTATTGGAGGTATCATTTGATTTAAAGAAAAAATTTGCTTTAGGAGTGGACACACCTTATTTAAAAAACAAAACCGCTATGTTAATGTTTTTTGAACAGTCGACAAGAACCAGAAATTCTATGGAAGCTGGTTTGGCGCAACTGGGAGGCCATGCTAATTTTTTGGATACCTCCACAATGCAGGTTTCTCATGGAGAAGTAGCTAAAGATACTGCAATTATTCTTTCCAGATATGGACATATGATTGCCTGCCGTTATTGTGATTGGGGTATTGGAAATGAATATTTAAACAATTTAGCTAAATGGTCAACATCACCTGTTTTGAGTCTGCAGGATGACTTATATCATCCCATGCAGGGTATTGCAGATTTAATGACCATTATAGAAAAAAGGGAAATTATCAAAAATTTAAAGGTTTCAATTATTTGGGCATATGCTACCAGTCATAAGAAGCCAATTTCTGTTCCTGTAACCCAATCACTACTTTTCCCGCGATATGGTATGGACGTTACTTTAGCTTATCCCGAAGGTTATGAGCTACCAGATTGGGTGGTTGAACATGCCAGGGAAAATGCTGAGAAACAGGGGGGCTCTTTTAAGATAACCAATGATATGGAAGTGGCTTATACTGATGCTGATGTCGTAATACCCAAAAACTGGGGAAGCTGGGTTAATGATCAAAGTGAAGAAGTGATAAGTGATGAACTCGAATCTTATAAAGACTGGAAGTGTTCTGAGAAAATGTTAAAAAAGGCAGATGACAATGTTATCTATATGCATGCCCTACCTGCAGACAGGGGTAATGAAGTAGAAGACTCTGTAATTGATGGGCCACATTCTATAGTTTATGATGAAGCAGAAAATAGACTACATACCGCTAAGGCAGTTATGGCACTTACGATGGGTGGCAAATAATTTGTTTTAAAAAATATATATTAATGTAAGGTTTTCAGCAGAGACAAGAGAATGCTAAATGTAATTTATATCAAAAGAGAAAAGGGTTTGAACAATTTAAGCTATTTTCATTGTTTTATGATTTGTTTAATTTAAGAATCATAATTGAAAAGATAAGGTTTATGTATATTTAAAATAAGGTATAAGGGGAAAAGATTGATGAGCTGAAATATAGACGGACAGAATTATGAAAAAGACATTTATTATAGGCTTGAAGATAGGCCACCTCTTGGTGAAACCATTTTATTGGGTTTTCAAAACATGTTTGCTATGTTTGTAGGAATAATTACACTTCCTTTAATAATTGCCGGTGCAGCCGGTCTAAATGTTGCTGATTCTGCATTTTTTGTAAACATGGCCCTGATTATTTCAGGAATCAGTTCTTATATCCCATGTCGAAAAATTGATCCAGTTGGTTCTGGACTTTTAGGGGGAACAATTATTGTTTTATTTGGTATGGTTGTTACTTCAAGTATGTAGATAATTGTTCAAGAGGGGTTAACAAACTGCAAGATATTCATACTTTCAGTTGCACTCAGTTTGGGGTTTGGTATTACTTTCAGATCTGATATTGTAAAAGAACTGCCTGATATTCTGTTTACAACATTTTTTTGGCATATTAGTGGGTGCAATATTTGCCATAATATTGAATCTAATCTTACCCAAACAAGAAAAAATAGACTAATTGTTAATCTAGTCTAAATATAGAGTAAATGCTTTATTTTAATTCCAAACAAAGTATAGATGGTTCTATGATTAAAAATTGGAGGTGTTTTAATGGAATTTAACCATGTTCATAAATCAAAAAAAAGAGTGGATGTTTATGAAAAAGTAACTGGTAGAGCAAAGTATGGGGCAGATATGAGATTTCCGGATATGCTTTACGCTCAAACCCTATATACCAAATATCCTTATGCAGAGATAAAGAATATAGATCTCGACAAGGCTAAAAAACAAACCGACGTAGAAGCTATTATTACAGCCGAAGATGTTCCTAATAATAAGTTTGGTGTAATAATAGAAAACCAACAAGTGCTTGCTGAAGACAAATCCCTTTTTATAGGTGATGGAATTGCAGTAGTAGCAGCTAAAACTGCTAAAGCAGCCGCCAGAGCAATAGAGCTTATTGATGTGGAATATAAAGAGCTTGAGGGTATTTATGACCCTCTTAAAGCCAGAAAAGAAGGGTCTCAGTTAATACATGAAGAAAATGAAAGCAATCAGGTTATCCATCATCCTCTCAGAAAAGGTAATATTAAACAGGGATTTTTAGAATCTGATGTAATTATAAAAAGAGAATATGATACTCCCTTTATTGAACAATCTTATATTGAACCGGAAGCAGTTGTGGCTGTTCCCTATCAAGAAAACTCTACTATAACGGTATATGGATCTATTCAAAATCCTTTTGCCACCCAAGGAGCTGTGGCATCAGTTTTAAAAGAAAAATTAAATAAGATAAGAATAGTTCAAAACCATATGGGTGGATCCTTTGGAGGTAAAGATGAAGTAGTTTCTTCTATGGCAGCCAGGGCGGCTATCTTAGCTTTAAAGACTAAGAAGCCCGTGAGACTGGTTAATACTAGAGATCAATCTATAAAGGAAAGCTATAAGAGGCATCCCTATAAAATGAAATATAAAATAGGGGCTACTCATGATGGTCAGCTTAAAGCCATGCAGATTGAAGCAGTTGCTGATAGTGGAGCTTATGCCTGCCAGACTCCTTTTGTTACCTGGAGATCAGTTGTACAGGCTACGGGCCCATACGAGGTAGCAAATGTAAAAACCGATACTTATGGTTTTTATACAAATAACATCTATACAGGAGCGATGAGGGGTTATGGCTCACCACAAGTAATTTTTGCTCAGGAATCACTGATGGATGAATTGGCAGAAGAACTGGATATGGACCCTGTTGAACTCAGATTAAAAAATATTTACCATAATAATTCAATTACAGCCAGTGGACAAAAGCTGGACAGCCATCAAGTAAGTTTGGAAGAAGTCCTGACAAAAGCAGTTGAAAAGAGTGATTTTATTGAAAAATATAATAGATATAAAAAAGAGCAAACCGGAGATAAAAAAAGAGGTATAGGGCTTTCCATCAGTTTCAGAGGCTGCAGTTTAGGCGCTGAGGCGATCGATGCAGCAGGTATTATTTTATCTCTTAAAAAAGATGGTAGTGTCAATCTTTACAGCGGATTAGCGGAAAATGGGCAGGGCCTAAAAACTGTTTACTGTCAAATAGCAGGTGAGATACTGGGCTTGGATATAGATAGAATAAATTTTATGGAAGTAGACACGTTAATATCACCTGATAGTGGATCCACTGTAGCTTCGCGTGCAACTTTAATTGGGGGTAATGCTGTAAAAAAAGCAGCCAATAACCTAAAAAATCGGATAAAGAAATTTATAGCAGAGAGCTATGAGCAAACTGAAGATGATATTGTTTTAAAAGATGGTAAAATTTACGGCAAAAAAAGTATTGAAATAATGAGTATTGCAAAGATGTCATCTATGGCTGCTATGGAAGGTGTTTGTTTAACCTCTTATGGTTGGTATGTTTCACCCGAAATCTCATGGGATGAAGAAATTGGACAAGGTAATCCGTATTTCACATATGTATATGGATGTCAGGTAGCTGAGGTTGAAGTTGATATTAAAACAGGAGAGATCAATGTCTTAAAGATGACGGCCGCTCATGATGTGGGGCGCGCAATAAACCCAGCTAATGTTAAAGGGCAGATTTACGGGGGAGTCATGATGGGACTCGGTTACGGGATAATGGAAGAGTTAAAAACAAATCAGGGATATATTCAAAACACCAATTTTGATGAATATCTCATACCAACTGTTAAAGATATGCCTGATATAGATCCTATAATTGTTGAGAACCCCGATCCAGATGGTCCTTTTGGAGCAAAATCTATAGGAGAACCAACCCTTGAATTAGGAGCTGCTGCCATTGCTAATGCTGTAGCAAATGCTGCGGATAAAAGAATAAGATCCCTTCCCATTAATCTTGAACAAATTATAGTAGGTAGAAAATTGTCTAAAGGAGGGGGGCAAAAATGATAGAATTTGAAGCATTAAAACCGCAAAACTTAAAAGAGGCTTTAGCTGTCCTAAAAGAAAGAGGCATAGATATAAAGTTACTGGCAGGGGGAACAGATCTTTTAGTGGAAATTAATAATAATAGTGATAGATTAGGCAATTTTAAGTACTTGATGGACATCAGTTCGATAAAAGGACTGGATGAAATTGAGAATGAAAAAAAACATCTAATAATAGGAGCACTTTGTACTCACACTCAGATCATCGAATCTAAATTAATTGAGGGTAAATTCCCGATATTGGTTAGGGGTGCTAAAACTATTGGTTCCACTCAAATAAGGAATAGAGGCACGATTGGTGGAAATATCAATAATGGTTCACCGGCTGCTGATTTAATTACTCCTCTCCTTGCTCTCAAAAGTTCTGTAATACTAAAATCAAAAAATAAAAAAAGGGAACTGCCTTTACAGGACTTCATTACTGGGCCATATAAAACTGATCGAAAAGAAGACGAGATCTTGACTAAAATCAAAATACCAAAGATTAATTCTGATTATCAGAGTAGCTTTCAAAAAGTAAAGAGGAGGCAGGCAGTTGCTATTTCTCGAATTAATTTAGCAGTGGTTACAGATATAAAAGAGATGAGGTTTAATGATATAAGAATTGCTTTTGGTTCGGCAACTCCCACCGCTATTCGGTTTTTAAAAATGGAGAAAAAGTTAAAACAAACTCAAATTAATGAACTGAATTTTGATTCTATTATAGAGCAAACAGGTCAAGAGATGGTGGAAATAGCAGGAGAAAGATGGTCTACCCCTTATAAAAAACCTGTTGTGGGCAATCTTTTAATAAGAGCACTTCAAGAAATAATTAGGGAGGTGCAGTAATGCAGAAAGTAAAAGTAAGTTTAACTGTTAATAGAAAGAAATATAATCTTGAGGTTGACCCTGATGAAAGATTACTTGATAGCCTGAGAGACAGGCTGCATTTAACCGGGGTTAAAGAAGGATGTAGTATTGGAGAATGTGGAGCTTGTACTGTAATTATAGATGGTAAAGCCGTCAACTCATGTATGGTTTACACCTTTCAGATCGATGGGAGCCATGTTTTAACAGTGGAAGGATTAGAGATTGATGGTCGTCTGGATCCTTTACAGTTGTCATTTATTGAACATCAGGCAGTTCAATGTGGATTTTGCACACCGGGTATGCTAATGTCAGCTAAAGCCCTCTTAAACAAAAATCCTAATCCCGATAAAGAAGCAATCAAAACAGCCATTGAAGGCAATTTATGCCGCTGTACCGGCTATCAGCAGATTATTGAGGCAATTGAAGCTGTTGTTAAAAAGGATGGAAGTGAATAAAATGTCTAGAATATTAATCAAAGATATTAAAGAATTAATTACAATGGACAAAGGTAATAACAGGTATAAAAATGTTGACATATTAATTGAGGATGAACAGATTAAACAGATTGAGCAAAATATAAAGATAGATCAAGATGAAGTTAGTGAAATCATCGAAGGTAAAAGATATTTTGTTTTTCCAGGTTTGATAAACACTCATCACCACTTTTATCAAACCCTTACGAGGAATATTTTTAAGGCTCAAGGTGTTGAACTATTTGATTGGCTTAAGTATTTATATCCAATTTGGGCGAACCTGACTCCAGAGGCTGTATATTATAGTACACTCTTAGCTTCGGCTGAATTATTGAAAACAGGCTGCACTACTAGTGTTGACCATTTTTATGTATTTCCTGAAAGCCAAAGCGATAAATTAATGGACTATCAGTTTAAAGCTGCCCGCGAGATAGGTATAAGGTTTTATGGTAGCAGGGGAAGTATGTCATTAAGTGAAGAAGATGGTGGTTTACCTCCAGCTTCTATCGTTCAGAGTGAAGATAAAATTTTACAGGATTCACAGAGGGTTATAGAAGAATTTCATGATAATAGCAAATTTTCAATGCAAAGGGTTGTCTTGGCACCCTGCTCTCCCTTTTCTGTTTCCAAAGAACTTCTCAGAGAATCGATCAAACTAGCCAGACAATATGATGTATTAAATCATACTCACCTGGCTGAAACTGTTGATGAAAACCAATATTGCTTAGATAAATTCAAGAAAAGGCCATTAATGTTTATGGAAGAATTAGACTGGCTAGGTGATGATGTGTGGTATGCTCATGGAGTTCATTTTAATGAATTTGAAATAGCAAAATTAGCCGAAACTAAAACTGGAGTTGCCCATTGTCCAGCTTCAAATATGAAATTATCATCCGGTGTTGCTAAGATACCTCTCATGATTAAAAAGAATGTACCTGTTTCTCTGGCGGTTGATGGTAGTGCCAGTAATGATGCATCCAATATGATCATGGAATTAAGACTGGGTTATCTACTCCATAAATTATTTCATGGGATTGGCAGTATAACTTCTGAACAGGTACTATCTATAGCTACAAATGGGGGCCGAGATGTTTTAAATCAGCCCGAGATAGGCAGTATTGAAGAGAACAAAGCTGCTGATTTATTTATGATTAATATTGATAGATTAGGTTTTGCTGGAGGATTAAGTGATCCTGTAGAAGCGCTTGTAAACACAGGTATTACACAGACAGTTGACTATACAATAGTTAATGGGAATGTGGTGGTTCGTAAAGGAGAATTAACTACTATTAAAGAATATAATACAATAAGAAAGCATAATCAAATTGCTCAGAAATTAATAAATAGTTAAAGGGGGATTGGAATTGAAGATTTATGGGAATGGAATTTTATTTACATTAAATTCAAAGGATCCTGTTATTAAAAATGGAGCAGTTTTAATTGAGCAAGGTATTATAAAAGATTATGGTAAGACTAATTTATTAAAACAAAGATATCAGGAGGCCGATTATTTTAATGTAAAAGATAAGATAATAATGCCCGGCATGATTAATACCCACATGCATTTTTACAGTACTTTCGCCCGTGGTATGAATTTAAAATCAGACAATCCACCAGCAAATTTTTCAGAAATTTTAGAAAAACTTTGGTGGCGTCTGGATCAAGCTTTAAATAGTGAAGATATATATTACAGTACACTTTATGCCTTAATAGAGAGTATTAGAAGTGGAACCACTACTATCTTTGACCATCATGCCAGTTATGGTTATATAGAAAACAGTCTGGACATAATATCAGAAGCGGTCATAAAATCTAAATTGAGGGCTAACCTTTCTTTTGAAATATCTGACCGACATGGAAGCCTGAAATCAGAGAAAGCCTTAAAAGAAAATAGAAGATTTATTGAGAGGTCTGAAAAGCTAAATAATGACTTTCTAACTCCCAATATTGGAATACATGCCTCTTTCACAGTAGAAGATAAAACTCTTTTAGAAATAGCTGAGCTGGCTGAAACAACTGATACTCCAACTCATTTTCATATAGCAGAAGGGAAAATTGATCAAAAAGATAGTCAAAAACGAGGTTATAAAAATATTACAGAGCGGTTAAAGAAGTTAAATATACTCAAAGAGAATTCTCTTGCTATTCATGGGGTTCATCTGTCAACCGAGGAACTGCAAATTTTAAAAGAAAATAATGTATATTTAATTCACAATCCGGAATCTAATATGGGTAATGCAGTTGGTGCTATTAATCTCAAGAAAGCCTTAGATAAGAATCTGAAAGTAGGATTGGGAACTGATGGATATACAACAGATATGTTCAATGAGCTCAAAGTAGCTGATCTATTGCAAAAACATGATAGTTCAAATCCCACTGTGGGAGAACTTGATATAAAAAAATTGGTATTTGAAAATAATCGAGAGATTGCTCAGAAGTACTTCAAAAAAAGGCTAGGTATAATAGAAAAAGATGTACCGGCTGATCTTATTGTAGTTGATTATAAATCTCCTACTCCGATTACGAAGGAAAACTACTTTTTTCACATCTTATTTGGATTTAATGGTGGAATGATTGATACAACAATAGTTAATGGACAGGTCTTGATGGAAAATCGGGAGGTGAAAATTTTAGATTATGAAAAAACAATCAAAAGGTGTAAAAGACAGGCCAAGGATTTCTGGAAAAGATTTTAATCAATATAAATATTTCAGACCGAAATCAAAAAAAGAGCTTATCAGAATCATAAATGGTTTTCAAGAAGATCTAACAATTATCGCAGGTGGGACTGATCTTTTAGTAGCAAATTATCAAAAACTATATGAAATCAAAAACTGGCTTGATCTGAATCTATTAGATGAGCTGAAAAATATAAAGATGTTTGATGATAAAGTAGAAATTGGTTCAATGGTAACTCATCAAAGATTAAGTAAATTAGATCAGATAAAAGAACTATTTCCTGTCCTACATCAAGCCGCAGCAGATGTAGGTTCACCTCAAATTAGAAGTCGAGGAACTATCGGTGGTAACATTGTTACATCTTCACCTGCTGGAGATTTACTCCCACCTCTTTTAATATATGATGCAAAACTTAAGATAATTTCAGGAGAGGGTAGTAGGGTAGTCGATGCTAATGAATTTTTTACAGGTCCCAAAAAAAATATTTTAAAAAAAGGTGAAATATTAGAAAAAATTATAATACCTTTAAAAGAAGATATATACAAAGGGGCCTGGATCAAAGTCGGCAAGAGGAAGGCTCTTATAATTTCTTCTATCAGCCTTGCTTTGAACCTTAGTATGGATAGATCTAATCTAATTAAAAAAGCAAGAATCTGTATAGGTTCTGCTGCCCCTGTACCCCTTAGAATAAAAACAGCAGAACAGGCAATTTTAAAAGAAGAACTTACTAAAATTAATATAGAAGAGGTTGCCCAAATTGTTTCTGAAAAGATATCTCCTATTGATGATATCAGGGGAACTGCTAAGTACCGCAGGCAGGTTGCTCTAAACATTACTAGGAAGGCTTTAAGTGAGGTGATGAATCAGTGAAGATTAATTTAACAGTCAATGGAGAAAAAAGAGAAGTTGAAGTCAAGCCTCAGACTAGGCTTTTAGATTTGCTGAGAGAAGACCTGGATTTAACTGGTACCAAAGAGGGCTGTGGTAAAGGAGAATGTGGAGCCTGTACTGTTATTATGAATAATGAGCTGGTTGCTTCTTGTCTAGTATTAGCTATTCAGGCTGATCAATCTGAAATAATAACAATAGAAGGTTTAAACTGTCAGGATGAGCTTCATCCTATCCAAAAAGCCTTTATTAATAAGGGGGCTGTACAATGCGGTTTTTGTATACCCGGTATGATTATGTCGAGTAAACAACTTTTGGATGAAAATATTAATCCGACAGAGGCAGAGATAAAAAGAGGACTTTCCGGTAATATATGTAGATGCACTGGATATGTCAAGATAATTGATGCCGTCAAAGAAGCAGCTCATAAGATGAAAAGTAGGGGTGAAGATGATGACTAAAAGATATGTAGGAAAAAATACGCTTAAAATAGATGCAGAGTCTAAAGTGACTGGACAAGCTCAATACCCTTCAGACTTAAAATTTGATAACTGCTTACATATCAAGATAAAAAGAGCAACTTATCCGCATGCAATTTTAAAAGATTTGGATATTAGTGGAGCGAAAAAAATAGATGGTGTAGTAGATATTATAACTGCAAAAGATTTTCCAGATCTTAATACATTTGGCCTTATTATTAAAGATCAAGAAGTTTTGATAAAAATTGGAGAAAAGATGAAATTTATGGGAGATGCCCTTGCTATTGTTATTGCGGAAACAGAAGAAATTGCTTTAAAAGCTCGTAATAAAATCAGGGTTGAGATAGAAAAATTAGAAGTAATTACTGATCCACTTCGGGCAATTGAAAAGGACGCACCTGCTATTCATGAAGATTTCAGTGGATTATGTACTGATTATCTCGAGCCCAATTTAAATCAAAAAAACATACTTGCCGATCACTACCTTAAAAAAGGTGATGTAAAAAAAGGTTTTAGAGAAGCTGATTTGATAGTAGAAAATGAATATAGAACACAGCATATCGACCAACTTCCCTTACAGAATGAATCAGGTTATGCTTTATATGATGATAAAAAAGATGAAATAAAAATCTGGGCAGCTTCACAATGGTTGCATGATACTCAGGCTGATGTTGCACAATCTATAAATATGTCCAAAGAAAAAATTAGGATAATACAAACAGCTATTGGAGGAGCTTTTGGAAAAAAAGAAGATGTTTCAGTCCATATTCACCTTGCTCTAGCAGCCTTGCACACAAAAAGGCCTGTAAAATTGGTGTATACAAGAGAAGAGTCAATGATTGCACAATCTAAAAGACATCCCCTTATTATTAAAGCAAAGACTGGTGTCAGCAGCAACGGGTATTTAACAGCCTGGTCGGTGGAAGTAATTGGAGATACGGGTGCATATGCTTCGAGTGGTCCTGCAGTTGTTCATAAAGGAATGTATCACTGTACGGGTCCTTATAATGTAGAAAATATAGAAGGGACCTCTTATGCTGTATATACGAACAATACCTATGGTGGTGCTATGAGAGGATTTGGGACAACGCAAATGGCTTTTGCTTACGAGTCTCAGATGGATATTTTAGCACATGAACTGAATATCGACCCCGCCCAATTCAGATATCAAAATGCATATATTACGGGATCAGTTACCCCAAACGGACAAAAATTGGGTAAAAGTGTAAATACGAAAAGGACCATCGAGTCTGTTATAGATTTAGCTAAATGGGAGGGGGAGATCAACAAATGAGAAAAAAAGGTAGAGGAATGGCAACAATAATGTTTGGCTTTGGTTATGGAGAAGGTTTTCCAGACCATTCAATAGCCGAAATTGAAATTACCACAGATCAGAAAATAAAGTTAAGGACAGCAGGGGCAGATGTAGGTCAGGGATTTTTAACTACTATGGTCCAAATTGCTGCTGAAGTTTTAAAGATTGATTCTTCTTACATAGAGATTGTAGGCCAGGATACACATCAAGCAAAAAATTCTGGGTCAACTTCAGCTACCCGACAGACTTTTTTTTCAGGAAATGCCGTAAGGGAAGCAGCTGAAGAAGTTATGGGCATGATTTATCATCATGGCAGCATATATTTTAACAGCAACTATCCAGAATTAACTGTAAAGGATGGAGAAATATACGCTTGTGATAATAAAAACGGAAAGATCAGTTACTGGGAGTTAGCTGAAATTGTGAAACAAAAAGGTGATAACCTGCAGGCAGAAGCTTCTTTTTTTCCCGAAACTTATGCACCAGATGAGAAGAGTGGGCAGTCAGAAAAAAACTATGTAGCTTATACTTTTATGACACAAGTTATTGATATAGAGGTTGATATAGATACCGGGATTATCGAAGTAATGAATGTATATACTGCACTTGATGTGGGTAAGGCTATAAATCCTCAGAATGTACATGGCCAAATTGAAGGCGGAACAGTTCAGGGTCTAGGGATGGCTTTAATGGAAGAGCAGGTAATGGAAAAAGGTATTACTATCAATCCTGATATGACAAATTACTTAGTGCCCAGTATTCAGGATATACCTGAATTTGAAAGCACTTTAATTGAAAATGAAGATTCAGATGGACCCTTTGGTGCAAAGGGAATCGGCGAGCCAACACTTATTGCAGCCTGTCCGGCCGTTGCTAATGCTGTCTATGATGCAATAGGTATTAGAATTACAAGTCTCCCCATCACACCTGAAATAATATTGAATTCTTTAGAGGAGAATAATAATTAATGATTAATAACATTTTTATAACTGGTGATAAGTATGTTGGTAAAAGTACTTTTTTAAAAAATCATATAGAGAAATTAAATTTAAAACCCGGCGGATTTGTAGTGGGTAGAACGGGTAATATCAATAAATGGTTAAGTTTTTATCTAGTTGACCCCATTGACTATTATTACCACTGGCAGGGAGAAAAGTCCTCTAATTACAAAAAGAAGTGTCAGGTTTTTGCAGAAAGGGCAAGCCCTGAGGATAAATGGACTATTTATAAAGAAGTATTTGATGACAAGGGGGTCGATTTTTTAGAAACCGCCCAAAACTTCAGAGATATTGTAGTCATGGATGAATTGGGCAGATTCGAGCGCGAAGCCATGAAGTTTCAAGCCAGTGTGTTTGCAACACTGGACAGCAGCAAACCTGTCTTGGCTATTATCAAAGATGAGCACAATGTATTTTTAGACAGGTTGAGAGATAGAGAAGATAAAAAGATTTATAGGTTAACAAAGCAGAATCGAGATAAAATTTTTCATGATGTTCATCATGACCTGAAAAATATTATTATGGGGCTAAGACAAAAAAGGAGTGATATGAATGGCTAATTTAAAAACTGAATTTGCTGGTTTAAAGCTCAAAAATCCTGTGATGCCTGCTGCCGGACCACCGATCAAAGATGCACGGGCTGCTGTAAAAGCCAAGGAAGGTGGAGCAGGCGCTATTGTTACAAAAACAATTTCAACAACTGCTGCAAAAGTTCCCCGTCCCAATATGGCCCGAGTAAAGAGCGGATTTCTTAATACAGAGCTCTGGTCTGAGTTGCCCCCAGAGAAATGGCTTAACGAGGAATATCCCAAAATTAGGAGGTTAGGGTTGCCCGTGATAGCTGGGATAGGTTACACAAAGGATCAAATCAAAAGTTTGGCTAAAAAAGTAGAAAAATATGCAGATGCCTTAGAATTATCTACTCATTATTTAGGGAATGATACGACTCCCATGGAAGAAAGTATCAAAGCAGCCAAAGATGAGGTAGAAATTCCTGTTTTTGTGAAGTTGAGTCCTCAGATTGATATACCTGAATTCGCTGAGGCAGCAGAGAAAGCTGGAGCAGATGGTATAGTATTGATTAATTCATTTGGACCTACTCTGGATATTAATCCTGAAACCGGGAAACCTTTAATGGGCAGTGAAAATGGATTTGGCTGGTTATCAGGTGAAGCAATATTCCCCTTGGCTTTAAGAGCAGTATATCAGGCCGCCAACAATGTTAATATACCAGTAATAGGGGTAGGCGGAATTGACAGCGGGATAAAGGTCGCAAAGATGTTCATGGCCGGTGCTTCAGCTGTACAGGTTTGTACTGAAGCTATTGTGAATGGTCCACATGTATATGAAAAAATCAATAATGAGTTAAATAATTTTTTAGATAAAAATAACTATCAAAGTTTAAAAGATATTCAAAACCTAACAGCAAAGGTTATGCAAAAAGAAGCTAATTACGATACAATTGTACCAACTGTAATCAAAGAAAATTGTACAACCTGTGGACTGTGTGTTACCAGCTGTGTATATCAGGCTATTTCACTCAATGAAAGCAATGACTATATTGTGATAGACTCACAAAAATGTGAAGGCTGTGGACTTTGTATTACCCGCTGTAACTTTAATGCATTAAAGTTGGAGTGATCTTTATAGAAAAAAATTTATCGGGGAAGGAGGTATTTAAGTGTTTAATAAGAAGATATTAAAAATGGCAAGGGGTGCAATTCCTGCTGAGTTAGTCTTAAAGAACGGTAGTATAGTTGATGTCTTTAATGAAAGATTGATCAAAAGTGATATTGCAATAGCTAAAGGAAAAATACTTGGAATTGGAGATTATCAGGGTCTTAAGGAAGTAGATATAGAAGATAATATAATTTCCCCAGGTTTTATAGACGGACATCTTCATCTGGAAAGCGCAATGGTTAAAGTTGAAGAATTTGCTGCTTGGGTTATATCCAGGGGTACTACTACAATTTTTGCCGATCCACATGAAATTTCTAACGTAGCAGGTATAGAAGGTATAAAATACATTCTAGAAAGTGGCAATCAACTGCCTTGGAACTTTAATCTGATGCTGCCTTCCTGTGTACCGGCTACTTCTAATGAGACTTCGGGAGCTAGTTTATCAGCAGAAAATTTGGCTGTATTAGTTGATGAAGAAGGTGTATTTGGACTGGGAGAAGTAATGGATTTTGTTGCTGTTATAAATGGAGAACAAGGTTTATGGGACAAGATTGATTTAATGAAAGACAGGTTTATCGACGGACATGCGCCTGGGCTGAGTGGTAAAGATTTAAACACATACTTATTAGCAGGCATTAGAGCTGATCATGAATGTACAGTAGAGAGTGAGGCGATAGAAAAAGTTTCTAAAGGGATGTATGTAATGATTCGAGAAGGGTCTGTCACCAGAGATTTAATTAACCTCTTGCCGGCTGTTAATAACTGTAATTTGGCACGATTTATGTTCGCAACTGATGATCGTAATCCGGGGGATCTTTATAAAGATGGTCATATGAATTTTTTAATAAAAAAAGCTGTTCATAGTGGTATGTCTAGTATACGTGCTATAAAACTTGCTACTATTAACACAGCTAATGCATTAAGATTGGATAATGTTGGCGCTATTGTACCTGGTTATAAAGCTGACCTTGTAATATTAGATAACTTAAATGATTTTAATGTAAAAAAGGTATTTAAAGATGGGAAATTGGTGGCAGAAAATGAGAGATTAATTGTAGATTTACCAGAAAAAAAAGCAGGAAAAGCGGAAAAAATATTTAAGTCTGTTAATATTGGTAGTTTAAATAAAGAAAAATTTGATTTGCCTAATTATAATAAATATCGGGCAATGGTTCTTATCAAGGATAAAGTAATAACCGGTCAGGAGGAAATTGTTTTTAAAAACAAAGTTAAAAGCAGTGATCTTATTGCTCAAAACCTAGTAAAGATTGCTGTTGTGGAAAGACATAAAAAAACCGGTAATGTAGGTTTGGGTTTGTTAAAGGGGTTTGGATTACAAAAAGGAGCTCTTGCTTTATCGATTGGGCATGATTCTCATAATATTATTGTGGTTGGACTCAATTCTTTTGATATGTATAAAGCAGTTCAAAAAATTGATGAGTTACAGGGAGGTATAGTAATAGCCAAACAGGGAGAAATAATTAATTACCTCCCTCTGGAGATAGCAGGACTGATGTCGAAGAAATCCATTCCCGAGACGGCTAAAAGGTTAGAACAAATGAAAAGGATAATATCTTCTATGGGGGTAGTACATAGAAATCCTTTTATGACCTTATCTTTCATGGCTTTAACCGTAATACCTTCTTTGAAAATAACTGATCAGGGCTTATTTGATGTCGAAGAAAATAAATTTGTTAAAGTGGGTGTAAATTAATAAAGGGGAGGTGTTTGTAAGAAGAATACTATTATATTCTTTATTTTTTGATTATTTAAGCAAACAAATATAAGGAGGGAATTTGATGAACGAAATGAATAATGCAGGTTTTTTGGAAAACATGTTTGATCTTAAAGAAAATAATACTAATGTGAAAACTGAGATTATTGCGGGTTTTACTACTTTTATGACCATGGCCTATATTATATTTGTAAATCCGACTATTTTAAGTGATGCAGGGATGCCTTTTAATGGTGTTTTTATTGCTACAATTGCTGGTATTATTTTAGGTACTTTAGCTATGGCTTTTTTAACTAACTATCCATTTGCTCTTGCTTCAGGTATGGGTCTGAATGCATTCTTTGCATATTCTGTAGTAATAGGTATGGGGGTAACCTGGCAGGTTGCTTTAGGTATAATTTTTTTGGAAGGGGTTATATTTATAATTTTAAGTGTGACGCCTGTTCGTAAGATGATAGTTAATGCAATTCCTATGGGGCTAAAAACTGGTATCAGCACGGGTATTGGTTTATTTATTGCCTTTATTGGATTACAAAATGCTGGTATTGTTGTGGCCGATCAGGCTACTTTAGTTGCTATGGGAGATATTTTTTCAGGACCGGCTTTAGTAGCTCTGGTAGGCTTGATAGTGACAGGTATTTTATATGCACTTAAGATTAAGGGAGCATTACTTTGGGGAATTTTAATTGGAACTGCATTTGGTTGGACAAATGGAGTAACCCCAGCTTTTAATGGTGTGATTGCAATGCCCAGTATGGGAGATTGGAATCAGGTTTTATTTGAACTTGATATTGCTGGTGCATTTAAATTAAGTATGTTTGGTGTATTATTATCATTCTTATTTGTCGATTTATTTGATACAGCAGGTACTCTGGTAGGAGTAAGCCAACAGGCTGGTTATTTGGATGAAGAGGGAAATTTACCTAAGGCTAGCAATGCATTATTGGCTGACGCTGTTGGGACAACAGGTGGTGCGGTTTTTGGTACCAGTACAGTAACTACATATATTGAATCTGCTTCCGGGGTAGCTGAAGGTGGTAGAACCGGTTTAACTGGTGTAGTTGTAGCTATTCTCTTCTTTTTATCCTTATTTTTCAGGCCATTAATTGGTCTTGTGCCTGGTGCAGCGACTGCTCCGGCTTTAATTATTGTTGGTACAATGATGATGACTAATATTACAAAGCTAGATTGGAATGACTTCACAGAAATTCTGCCGGCTTTTGTAGCTATGATTGCTATGCCTTTAACTTACTCAATTTCAAATGGTATTGCTCTCGGTTTTATTATTTATCCTTTGGTCAAACTATTTACAGGCAAGGGAGACAAAGTTCACTGGTTGGTATATGTATTAGGTATAGTATTTGTTGCATATTTCATATGGGTATAAAATAAATATTAAAATAGAGGGGGGTATTTACTCCCCTCTTATTAATAATGGGGTGTAAATAATGTATACAGCAGTTATTTTGGCAGCAGGTGAAGCAGATAGAATGGGCAAACTTAAACAGTTATTACCCTGGAAAGAGAAAACGGTTCTCGAGACTGTAATTGATAATGTATTAGATAGTGATTATATTGATGATGAAGTTAGGGTCGTCTTGGGGGCTGAAGCAGAGAGAATTAAAAAGAAGTTAACAAATTACTCAGATGCTCGCTTTAGAATCAAAGAAAACCCTGATTACGAAGAGGGTATGAGCAGCAGTATAAAAAAAGGAGTAGAAGAATTGTCAAAAAATACAAAGACCCTTCTTGTATTTTTGGCAGATCAACCATTGATTACTGCAGATGTTTTTGATAATATTATTAAAGAGTTTGAAAAATCATCTTTAGATATCATACAGCCGGTTTATAATGAAAAACTGGGGCATCCTGTGTTAATCAGCATTGATTATCTTTCTAAAATTAAAAAATTAAAAGGGCCTATGGGGTTAAAGCCTTTATTAGAAAAATATTCTAAGGAAGTTTATTATTTTCCTATTGATAATAAAAAGATTATTATAGATTTGGATTATTATGATGATTATCTTTATTATAAAAATAAATATGAATAGGAATGATATTTATGAAGCTTAATTATAAGCTCTGGTTGGAAGAAGGTAACAACAGATTATTTGGAGATGGTCCAGCTGATATATTAAGGCTGGTTGATAAATATGGCTCTTTAAGAAAGGCTGCTGCAAAAATCAATATGTCTTACAGTCAAGCCTGGCAGTTGATTGACAAGTTAGAGCATAAATTAGATTTTAAGCTTTTGGAAAAAAAAGCTGGAGGTCGAAGTGGTGGCGGTTCTACACTAACTTTTAAAGGTCGTTTATTAATGAAGACCTTTTTAAAGTTCCGCAGCGAAGCCAGGCGACAAATGTCTAAATTGGAAGTCAAACACTTCACAAAAAGTTTTAAAGAAAAACTAAAAGAATAATTTTTTTCTTTTCGTTATATGTGGTCACATATAACGAAAAATAATTGGGAGGAATAAAAAAATGGAAGTATTCAATAAAAAGTTAATCACTATTTTTGTATTATATGTTCTAATATCTATGTTTTTTTCTTTGTCTGTATTGGCAGGTGAAGTAATAACAGATATGGCAGGCAGAGAAGTAAAATTACCAGAAGAAGTCAATAGAATTGTAACATCTTACCGTTCAGCTACACAATTTGTATTTTGCTTGGGCGTTCAGGATAAGTTGGTTGCTTCTGATCTTAGTTTTGAGAAGATATCATTATTTCAAAAACTTTATCATGGTGAAAAATTGCCCAATGTGGGTTCTAAGAGGCATGGATTGAATTTAGAACAGATTTTAGAGGTTGATCCAGATCTTGTCATATTATTTCCGCATAATGATGGACCTAAGGTGGCTGATAAATTGGAGAAATTTAATGTAGCCTCAATTATAATAGAACCAGAGAGTTATCAAAAAATACGTGAAGCTACTCAAATACTGGGTAGCGCTTTTGGAGTTGAAAATAGGGCCTTCGATGTATTAAACCAATATGATAGGATTACTGCCCTTGTTGCAGATAGAGATAAAATAGAAGAAAAAAAATCTGTGTATTTTGCTAATTCCGATTTATTTGACACAGTTGGCAAAAATATGCTCCAGACCAGTATGATCGAATTGGCTGGCGGAATCAATCCTGCCAAAGAAGTAAAAGATGGATTTATTAAAACATCTTTGGAAGAATTGATGAACTGGAATCCAGATTATATAATAATATCTCAGTATTACAGTGGAACAATAGAAGTGTTGTTAAATAGACCCGAACTGCAGGCCTTAAAAGCTGTTAAAAATAAGAACATCTACAGGTTTCCTTCTAAGGTAGAACCCTGGGATTTTCCCAGCCCTTCTTCTTATTTAGGAATTGTCTGGTTGGCTAAAAAATTGTACCCTGAAAAATATACCGATTTAGATATAGAACAGGTTGTTGAAAAATATTATGATACCCTTTATGATAAGAGTTATTCTGAATTGGGGGGATCAAATCTTTAATAGAGAAGGTGAAGCCTATGTTAGAAGTAAAGAACCTTAGTTTCTCTTATAATAAGGAATGGACTATTAAAAATATCAATTTTAGCATCCATAAACAAGAATTTTCCTGTCTTTTGGGGGCAAATGGATCAGGGAAAACAACAATTTTAAAATGTTTAAATAAAGTTTTCCATAAAGATAAGGGACAAATCAAAATAGATGAGGTTGATATAGATAATTTAACTCAAAGTGAGATAGCGAGATATATTAGTATGGTTCCTCAAGAACATTCAGTTGTTTTTTCTTATAAGGTTTTAGATTTTGTTACGATGGGAGTTACACCCTACTTAAAATTTGGTAAGATGCCTAAAAGCAGTGATTTTGAGAAGGCATTTTCAGTATTAGAACAGCTAAATATAGAGCATCTTTCTGATAGACAGTATAATCAATTGAGTGGAGGAGAAAAACAGCTGGTCTTAATTGCCAGAGCTTTGATGCAAGACACAGGCTATTTGATTATGGATGAACCTACGGCTCATCTGGATTTCAAAAATAAGAACTTATTGATGAGAGAGATTAGAAAGTTAACCAAAAATAGTCCTACTGGTGTTATTATGGCTTTACATGACCCTAACTTAGCCTTGAAATACTGTGATCGTGTAATCATAGTTAAAAATGGCAATATTATGGCTGATGGTGCTACAGAGGAGACCATGACATGTACTAACCTGGGGTCGGCTTATGATATTGATATAAAAATAAATCAAAATACAAGAGGAATTGAGATAGCCCTTCCCGAAATATAAAATAAATGGGAAGGGAGTTTTTTATTTTGAGTTACAAAAGCGTTATTAAATCCGCATTTAAATCTGCATTACCAATTATTATGGGCTATATTCCAATTGGAATTAGTTATGGCATTCTAGCATTAAGTACTGACTTATCCCCCTACCTTATTGTTGGTATGTCGATATTTGTATTTGCTGGTTCTTCTCAACTGATAGCGGTAAATATGTTAACTGCTCAAGCCACTGTTATCCCAATAATCATGACTACTTTTTTAGTTAATTTAAGGCATATCTTGATGAGTGCCACTTTAAGTTTGCATTTTAAAAAAACACCCTCCAGATTGCTCCCATTAATTGGTTTTTTAATTACCGATGAATCTTTTGCGGTTGGTAATACCCTTTTGCAAGATAAAAAAGAAAATAGAGGATTATATTTTTTAGTAATGGGTTTTAGTGCCTATATGGGATGGGTTTTAAGTAGTTTGATTGGTGTTTTAATAGGAAGATATGTTATAAACTTTAAAATTCCGGTCATAGATTTTGTTTTACCAGCTATGTTTATAATTCTTTTAATTATGCAGATTAGAGATAAAATGGATATAGCTGTATCGATAATAGCCGCTGTTCTTTCTATTATTTTCTTTTTTATATGCCCGGGTAATTGGAATATCATAATAGCTACCGTTTTGGCAGCCGTAATAGGGGTGATTTTAGAAGATGCAATATAAATACTTGTTGATGGTTATCGGGATGGCCTTGGTTACCTATATTCCCAGAATGCTGCCCGTAACTTTACTATCCAGAATCAAAATACCTGATCTTTTAATAAGGATTTTAAAGTTTGTAGGGCCAGCTATTTTAGCTTCACTTTTAGCTCCAGCTATATTTATTTCTGATGGTGCAGTTGATATTTCTTTTAATAATATCTATTTAATAGCAGCAGTACCGACTTTTTTAACAGCATATTTAACAAAGAGTATTTTTACTACAGTATTTTTAGGTATGTTTTATTTATATATTTTTACAACAATAATTTAAAAGAGACTAACTATATGAAGTCAAGTAGTCTTTAGAAAAATAATTACTAAAAATATATAGGCATGACAAATAGAGCAACTAAGTTGCTTAAAATAAAAAATATATATTTTCACAAAAACTTAATTTTGTGGAACAAAAGTAGTATTGTTTTTCAACAAATAAAAAATAACTCTAATAAGTTTTTT
>JAGXLU010000068.1 GCA_018334565.1 Halanaerobiales bacterium
TGATAAATGTATTCCTGAACTCATTAAACTAGCTAGGGATAATGGGGTGACGAATAAGTGTTGTTTAGCCTAACAGGTGGAAACTTAATTACAAAACTTCGTTTAAATCTATCTAGTAATATATAGCCACTATGGTATATATGAAGTAATAGAAGCTCCTTTTAAAATCTTGTTTTTGATTTGGTGGAGAGGTTCACAAAATAGCGTGGGTGAATAAGATTGAAAAAAAGATATTTATTTTTAATTTTAATAGTCATTATAATTATACTGTTTTCATTAAATATTTCTGCACAGGTTATTACTCAGGATGAAGCTTTGCAAGATCTAGATTATTTAGTAAAAAGATTGGAAGAAGTGCATCCCAACATTTATTTTCACACCAGCAAAAATATAAGTGAAGAAAAAATTACAAAAATAACAGACAGACTAACTGAAAAAGACAGATGGAGTAGCCTTGAGATGTATGGAATATTATCTCCCTTTGTTGGTTCTTTTAAGGACGCTCATACTTATATTAGTATAAAGAAACAATTTAATGATGCTTATGATAAAGAGTTAAAGATATTCCCCTTAGATATCAAGCTAATCGATGATAAAATAATGATAGAAAATAATTATTCTGAAGTAGAGATAGAAAAAAATGCTGAGATTATTACTATCAACGGAATAAAAATTAATGAAATTATTGATGAGATGTTGGATAGTATAAGCAGTGAAAATGAAATCTATGCATTTGCAGTTTTGGAAAAGACATTTCCCGTTTATTTATGGGCATTATTTGATTTTGAGCATGAATATGATCTATTATTAAGAAATAATATAGGAAAAGAGTTTCCAATCAATGTAAAAGGAATTTCTAAAGATGTTCGTATTGATAACACCAAGAAAGATACAAATAAAAATTGGAGATTAGATTTTCCAATTAAGGGTAATGCTTATTTGACTATAAATACTTTTAATGGATCATTGAAAAAGACTTTTAAAAGAGATATAAAAAAATATTTTAAAGAAATAAATGAAAGAGAAATAAATAACTTGTTCATAGATATAAGTGAAAACGGAGGAGGAAATACAGATTTAGCTAAATATCTCTTTGAATATATATATGACGGTTCTTATCGTTTATTTAAGGAAGTAAGAATGAAATATTCTGATTATGCCTTTCATAATAGGTTTAATTTTTTTACAAATTTGTATTATCATTTTAGAAAGGATAGAGATGATATAATAGTATTTACTTCTACAAAAGAAGAAACAAAAGAAAACGATTTAAGATTTGATGGTGATATTTATCTGATTACTTCAAACTTTACTTTTTCAACTGCTGTAGATTTTGCTGCAATTATTAAAGATCATAATGCAGGCATTATAATTGGTGAAGAAACAGGCGGCTTGGCTTCCTGTTATGGAGATATAATTACTGATCAATTACCTAATTCTAAATTATCATTTGGTATTTCATACAAGTACTTTTTAAGACCTGCCGGTTTTGATGACGGGCGGGGTGTCATGCCAGACATAAATTTAGATATTAGTAAATTAAAATATCAATATGGTGAAGATAATTATAAAAAGATGGTTATCAGGTTAATAAATTTATAAAAAGGAGTTGAGAATATATGCCTAAGCATTTTAATTATATTATATTTACACTGCTTATTGCAGTTTTAGTGGTGAGTTTTGCCATCACATATAAAGGTGGAGATGAAATAATAGTTGATCAGAGTGAGTTTAAAAATGAAATTGTTTTAATAAATGTTTATCATAATTTAGAAAAAGATAAGGTTAATTTACAAATGGCCAGTATTAATCCTGGATATAAGATTGAAGTTTCTTTTGATTCTACAAAAGATAGTACTTTTGCTCCCGGCTATTCTATGTTTGAATTAGATAATACCAATTTTGAGATGAAAATATATAGAAAATGGCTGCAGATTATCTGGCTCCCATATAATTCTGTTGAAATAAAGTTAAATAAAGAGAATTTAAAAGAGATGAGTAAAGATAGTGTTATAAAATTTAAAGCAGAATTTGCGGAGAAGTTAATGGCATATTATAGAAAAAACCAGTAATATGTGTTATAATATCAATAGAGACTTAAGAGAAAAAGTCGATTGTTAAATATAAAAACTTAAATTTCAAATATATATTAAGAACCTTGTTATTAAAGGATTCTTGAGAATTTATTATTTTCATATGTGGTTTGACAATTGTATTAATATAGTTTATAATATTAATTGCTGTAAAAAACAAACCCTTAATGGGGGTGTTCTGGTTTCGCCTGTATGGCGAATCCTTTTAGAGCGGTCCGAGGATATCCTTTCACTCGTAAAACACTGGATAAATAAAATTATCTGCAAACGAAGATAATAGTTACGCCTTAGCAGCCGCGTAGGCTGTTAACGCTTGTTCGCCTTTTGTCTGTGAAGGTGTTCAAGTGCCATAATTAGCAGGCTCACCATTTTCTGATAGTTGTAGGAAAATGGGAAAATAACAGCTTAGTTATATAAGACCCTGTTTGTTGGGGTTTATATAATGAAATTAAAAAACAAACTACGATCGTAGTCGCTAGAGGGGTGAGTTATATAGTACGTGGGTTCGATTCCCACCACCTCCACCAAAAATAAATATTAATTTTCTAACACACGGGTATAGCTCAATCTGGTAGAGCACAAGACTCCAAATCTTGGTGTTGGGGGTTCAAGTCCTCCTGCCCGTGCCATTTTTATGTCTATTTTGCTTTTCTTTATTTAGTTTCCTGTTATGGCAACTATGGTGGCATATTGCTTAAATAAAATTTATACTAAAAATATTAGACGGACACTGGGATTAATTGGCTTTTTTATTAACAATCCTGGTGTCTATTTTTTATATTTTGGGGACTAAAAAAGGAGGGTAATATGAAGAAAATAATCATACCTAAAAAAAGTCAATTAACACTTAAAGATGGATGGAAAAATTATGTTAGATATTGTAAAGTTAAAAATTTAGCTGAGGTTACAATTAAATCATATCGACAGGGTTATGATAATTTAGAAAATTACCTAGGGGGTGATTTTCTTGTTTCGAATATTACACTAGAACATATAGAATCTCTTATATTAAAATTAAAAGGTAAAGATACTATAAAGGATATTACAATAAACACCAGACTAAGGTCTATTAGAGCATTTCTTTATTATTATATGGAAAAAGGATATATAGATAGTTTCAAGATAGAATTACTAAGGGTACAGATAAAACAAAAACAACCTTATACTGATCAAGAATTAAAAAAGTTATTAGTTAAGCCCAATTTGAATGAGACTAGATTTTCGGTATATCGTAATTGGGTGATTATTAATTTTGTATTAGGCACAGGAGTTAGATTATCTACTTTAAATAATTTAAAGAACCGAGATATCTTATTGGATACAGGAATGGCTGATTTAAGGCATACTAAAAATAGAAGCCAACAGATTATTCCATTACCGACTAGCTTAATTAATATATTAGAAGAATACATGTCAATAAGAAAAGGAGAAAAATCTGATGCATTATTTTGTAACGAACACGGCAAAAAATTGCATAAGGATTGGATCAAAAAAGCAATCTATATCTATAATAAGAGACGTGGAGTTAATAAAACATCGCTGCATCTATTAAGACATACATTTGCAAAAAAATATATTATGGCAGGTGGTAATCCTCTTAAATTACAAAAGTTATTAGGACATAAAAGTATGCGGATGGTAAAAAGGTATGTAAATCTTTATTCACAGGATCTCAAAAAGGATTATGATAGATTTAATCCTTTAGAAAACATAGTCGATCAAGGTGAATATATTGAAATGAATATGAGGTAGGTATATATATTTTTAAGATAATGTTTAGTTTAGAATTTACCTATTAAAAAATGAAAGTTTTCTGACAAGAAGGAAATAATATAGGAAAATAGTAGTTAACTTTATCACTAGAATATTTATCATATTCCTATCTTGCAAGCTTAGAGATAATAATAAAAATAAGAGATCAACTAATGTATATGCAAAAAGTAATGTTAATCGAATAATAATTATGACTCCATCTTAATAGGGTGGAGTTTTTGCTGTCTAACAAAGTGAATAAATTAAAGTATAATGAGATATTAATAAAAATGAAGATATGTTAATTATATTGTATTTATAACACAAACCGATAAAAACCTACAAAATAACTAAAAATATAATTATTGCAATATTTACCATAATTTGCTATAATATATATAATAATTAATCAAAGGAGTGGTTAAAGTGAAAAGTACAGGAATAGTTAGAAAAATTGACGGGTTAGGGAGAATTGTGATACCGAAAGAATTGAGAAAGACAAAGGATTTAAATGAAGGGACGTCAATGGAGATATTTGTTGAAGAGGGAAGGATTATTTTTGAGAGATATCAGCCGGGGTGTATTTTTTGTGGTGAGATGGAGGACACTTTTGAATTTGAGGGGAAGGTTGTTTGTGAGACATGTTATGAAAAAATGGGAAATGTTGAAAAATAAAATATTAGCTATTTAGTATGGAGGTATTATTTATTGAATAATTTTGGAGAAAAAGTAAATTTAATTAGGTTAATGGACTTAACTTTTAAGACTTCCTATAAATAGACACTAAAGACTGTCGTATGGGCATTATATAGGTTAAAACTATGCAAGACATATATTAGTATACAACAAAAAATATAAGACAAGTAGAGTTTCCAGAGTTTTTTCAAATCCAAAAACAGTCTTTTTAAAATAATATGAATAATCTGGGATAGAATATATAAGAAGGGAGAATTTTTTATGGATAAAGAAAAGAAGTATGAAAAAGCAAAAGAACGAGTAAAGGAAATAAAAGATTTCTATGGTCATCTATTAGTATATATAGTTGTAAATATAGGTATATTTATAATAAATTATATAGTTTCACCCGGAGCTTATTGGTTTTATTGGGTTTTGATAGGTTGGGGTATTGGATTAATTGTTCATTGGGTACAAGTTTTTGGAGTTAGTAGACTATTAGGAGAAAAGTGGGAAGAAAAAAAGATTAAAGAAATTATGGAAGAGATGGAAAAAAAGAAAAAATAAGTATCAAAAAAAGGAGTGAGAAGATATAATGCCCAGTAAAAACACAACCCATTTGGCAGGTGAATTTTTAGTTGCGGGAGAATTATCGAGGAGAGGGTATCCTGTTTCTATAACTTTTGGAAATGCAAAATCAGTTGATATTTATGCTGATACTAAATCAGGGCCAGTTGTTATTGATGCTAAAGCAGGGCGCACAAAATCCAATTTCCCCATTAAAAAAGAAAACATAAACAAAAGACAATATTATATATTTGTTTATTTGAAAACAAAAGAAGATATTGAGAATAACATTCCCCCGGTTTACTTTATTGTTACTGGAAAAGAAATAATTGATAACAATCTAATAACTGCTTGGAAAACTAGGCAAGGGATAAAACAAACTGATTTGAATACTAAAAAATATAAAGAAAGATGGGACAAGTTGCCTCCTATTTCTTAATTAAAGATTAAAGAGGAGAAGATTGTCAGTTGAAAAATAAAGAATAAATATATAAATTTTTATTTTGGTGGAATAAGGTTTAAATTATAAAGAGATATAGAAATTGCAATAGAAACCGAAATTAAATATCAGCCAGGAAAAATTAAACGGGTTTATCAAAAGTTTAATATAAAAATACAGAAAATGAGTTAGAGCTTAATATTATGATAAGACAAAAAATTAATAGTCTAATATTGCAGATGATCAATGATATTTTTACACAATACCAACAAAGGATAACATTCCAATTGCGAAAGCAGTGGAGGTGATTTGATGGACAAAAATCCGGAAAATTGGACTAAAGAGGACAAGGAAAGAATAAGTGAAAAATTCATTAGCAAAGGCATGGGAAGTATGCATTTTATAGGAGGCATTTGTCACAAGTGTATCCATGTTAATGAAGATGGGGTGACTTGTAAGGCATTTCCCGATGAAATTCCAATTGCTATTCTGAAAGGTGATTTTGACCACCATGAACCTCATCCTGATGATAATGGTATTCAGTTTGAAAAAAACCCAAATTTTATGGGTGATTAATTCAGAAACAAGTTCATGGAATGTTTATTGATGAAAATATTAGTTTTTTACGCAAAATATTTTTGAAAAAACTTAAAATTGAAAAAAGTATGTCAATATGATAATATAAATTCAAGATAAAAACTAAATAAAAATCTCTTATCAAGATAGGTGGAGGGAACGGACCCTATGAAGCCTGGCAACCCCTTTAAAGAGGAAGGTGCTAAATTCCGCAGCTTAATGCTGAAAGATAAGGGAAGAGATTTAACTTCATGCCTCTTCTCTTATGGGAAGAGTTTTTTTATTTTAGAGAGGAGGTGTAAAGATGTTACTAAAAATATCTAGTAAAATAAAAAGATTGAATAAGGACTTTGAAAAATTAAATGAAGAAGAGTTTAAAAGTAATTTAGTAGAGATTAAAAATGAAATAAA
>JAGXLU010000069.1 GCA_018334565.1 Halanaerobiales bacterium
ATCCAAATTATATAATTTCTTCTCTTAATAAAATGTTATATAAAATTAGTTTTTCCTGATCTGCAAGTAAAAACTTATTTCGTAAAGATAAGGTAAAATAGATAATAAGCAAAATGTTTTAATATATTTTAGAATAATTCTACTAAACAAATAATTTACCCCAATCTGTTTGAAAATCATCTTTGTCTAATAAAAGCATGTCTATTAAAAATAAAACTGTATTTGCTTCATCTTTCAAATTTTTTCTATCTCTTTGTTCTGCTATTTTACCATTAAGATAACCCCTTGTAATTATAATATTTTCATCTTTTTTACTAAAATTTATTTGATATATACAATAACCGGTCCAACTTCTATGAATATAAAGTTTTTGCTCTTTAAAGTAAATAAACCATTTTTCTTCCATTACTTCAGGAATAAATCCTTGCTTTATCTTATTATATTCTTCTTTTGAATACTTTTGATTAATAGGTAAAATTACTTTATCTTCTGGCATATCAAAGGTTTTCCAGGAATCTATTGTTGCTATCTTTTTATTAGATGAATTTTCCTTATTTTTATCCATCATATCTCCCCTATACACTTAAATTAAATGTTTTCATCTTGTTGTCTATTTGAATGTACACAATAAATATCCTTCTATATAACCATTATATTTTTTAAGAAAGGTGGGGCATCGAAAAATTGTTATTTGCTTGATAATTATCAATAGTTAGGGTCATGGATTGATTAAATATTTTTTGGCATAAAAGAAATCCGCTAACCCTATATAAAAGTTTAACGGACTTTGGTTGATTATTTGGTTTTAATACTTAAGTTCTTTCTGACAAGGAAAAATGATGTACAATATTCTTAGAGCCCAATTATTTACCTACCTCCTCTTATATTATACCGATAAATAAAATCTTCTATCATTTCACTATCGAAACCATTTAATTCTTTGTCAAAAGGGACTGTTAATATTTTTATCTCCATAAATTATCACTCGCTTTTGAAAATTAGTTCTCTGAGGGATATATTCCCCGCCCCCTCTTTTTATTTGTTAAATTTAACCTAAGTGCTTATAATCCAAAAAAATCATTTCCGCTTAGGAGACGGGGGTTTAGCTTACGCTAGCCCCTTACTCCTAGCTACAATAATCTGTTTATTTATCCTGATAGTTCAAATTCAAAACATGCCAAATTCCAAATCACAAGCATCCAAACTCCTAATTCGTTTTGGTGAGGCGAAAACCGAGAACGCTGCCCCAGCTGTTCGGACTGCTGCAGACCCCGTAGTCCACCTCACAAGTTTTACCGCTGCTGCTCCAGCTACCGCCGCGTCTAATCCGGGCAGAGCCACTGGGGGTATTAGTCCACTCAATTACACTTCCTGACATATCATATATACCTAGCTCGTTGGCCTGCTTTTCTCCCACTGGATAAGTCTGGCCTCCAGAATTATCATAATACCAGGCTACCTCATCAATATTATCACTGCCTGCATAAGTGGTATTGTTTCCATCTTTACCACCACGAGCTGCATACTCCCATTCAGTTTCTGTCGGTAAACGATAGCCATTAGCATTACTATTTTCAGTTACTGTTGCAGCGTTTATATTACTTGCTCCATCTGTCCCATAATAAGTTATATTTGTTATATTATAATACTTAGCCAATCCTTCTGCTTCACTTAATTTGTTACAATACATTACTGCATCATACCAAGTAACCATCTCTACTGGTTTATTACCTCCACTAAAGTAAGAAGGATTAAAACCCATTACTGCTGCAAACTCTGCTTGAGTTACTTCATACTTACCCATTTCTATATCAGAGTCTAAGGTTATACTTCCATTATCTGAACTTGTTGTCCCCGCTTTTACCATTACCATATATCGTTCAATTTCATTCCGTGCCTATCCTCTCGGGTTTCGGCCGGCCTTCATCGTACAGGCGGCTTTTACCGCATACGGCGATCTATCAGCATTAAAATAGGAAATAAACTAAAAGATGGGTATCTTTTAGTGTTAAAATGTTTAAATACCTCCTTTCTAATATTGTATTTATACTTATCTTTTATAATTATAAATTAGAGATGTATTAAAAAAATCCTTTATCTAATAATTTATTTTTATAAGATATAGATATTTTCGTTTAATAAGATAATATAAAAAAGCTCTCGCCCCTCTTATACGGGTATTTACAGTGATATTTTTCATATTATAGGTATCCTTTAGCCAATAGATGAAATCATCAACAACCTCTCTATTAATATATTTTATTACAATATCCTCCGGATTATCATACTCAATTTTTAGATATCTGATAAAATAATTAAATGATTTTTTATAATAGGTTATAGTATATTTATAAAGGTCTTTAATTTTACAGTTTCTAATAAATTTTTCAAACAATCTTTTCAATGTTAGTGAGTTATCTTTAATAATTTTTAACCTTTTCATCTTAATATCTCCTCTAAATTATTTCAAAAAGTAACCCAAAAAACACAAAAAAGCAGGGCACAGGACTACCCAATATATGGGTAAAAATCCTATGCTCTGCTTCCGTCTTTTACAAAATATAAATTTAATTACTCAAAAGTCATTTCTAGGTAATAAACCCTATCATGTCAGCATCCATAGTACTTAATCAAAAAACATATGGAGGCGGCAGACGGATTTGAACCGTCGCTGAAGGATTTGCAGTCCTCTGCCTTACCACTTGGCTATGCCGCCATAATGGAGCGGAAAACGGGACTCGAACCCGCGACCTTCTCGTTGGCAACGAGATGCTCTACCAACTGAGCTACTTCCGCATTTTATATTATTATATTAATTAAAAAATGGTGGTGGGAGCCAGAGTCGAACTGGCGACACGAGGATTTTCAGTCCACTGCTCTACCGCCTGAGCTATCCCACCGCAAAAAATGGCGGAGGCGACGGGATTTGAACCCGCGATCTCCGGCGTGACAGGCCGGCGCGTTCAACCACTTCGCTACACCTCCGTAATAATGGTGGGCGAAACAGGGCTCGAACCTGTGACCCCCTGCTTGTAAGGCAGGTGCTCTCCCAGCTGAGCTATTCGCCCTATATGATTTAAATAATATGTTAAAAATAACTTCATCCAGTAATAAATAGTATACACAATAGATATTATTAAGTCAAAGTGTTTTAATATAATTATTTATTATTAGCTCCTTTTTATTATATCATACTTCTCTATACTTTTATATGCTTTGATTTATATTTTTACTTTGAATTATCATTGATTACCAACACTTCATACTCTATATCAAAATCATCACTATTTCTAATAAAATTATAGGCTTCAACGGCGAGTTTATAATCCAAATTCGTTTGGACACTTTTAATAGTTTCTAATACAGTCCTATATAGTGTTGGAATATTTAATAAGGTATTCCTTTTAAATACTTTATTAACAAGACTTTTTGTGACTTGCTGTTGCCTATTGATTCTTGTCAGTTCATTTTCATTGGGATCATAATATCTTACGTAATTTAGTGCTTCCTGCCCCGACAATAAATTGGCTCCTTCCTTTAAGAACAAACCTAATTCAGGTACTGTAAAATCTTCCTCTAGTTTAACTTCAACTCCCCCAATAAAATTAACAATATTTTGAAAGCCTTCGTAATCTATGACAAAATAATATCCAGGTACAATCCCTATTATATCATTTATGATATTTAACAATTGATCTTTATTAAACTCCAACAAACGGTTCCCTTTATATTCATCATGTGAAGAAATTGCATTGATAACAAGTTTTTTTTGATCAGATATTAAATTTGCTAAAATAATGGAATCAGATTGAACTTTCCCTTCTTTAACATTGCTTTCTTGGTCCTGTCCAATTAATAGCAAATATATTTCTTTTTTAAATCCATCTTCTTGGATTATATTGTCTTTATCATCTAAGAGATTTTCTTTATTCTCTCCATTATGGATGTCTTTTTTAACTTGCTCTGTACTTTCTTGCTCATTTTCCTTGATATTTTCATTATCACTTTTTTTCTTTTCTTGTTGATCAGTTACCTTTGAAACTTTGTCTACTTCTTCTTCTGATACTTCCTGCTCTATATTTACATCGTTTTCTTGAACGTTATTCTGCTGTTTTGTATCATCTACCTTTTCCTGAACAATTCCTTTCGTGTCTTTTTCTTGGTTATTTTGAGTTGCCAAATCTTCTCCTGGTAACTGGCCATCTTGGGTTGCCTGATCTTCTGCTACTTGTTGACTTATTTGGTTTGACTTATCCTCAACTGTTGGTTCCGCTTTGGTGTCACCTTGTAATCCTTCCTTATCTTCATTTTCAATAAAAATATTTTCATCAGGAGTATTCTCATCAATATCTTCTTCGTTTTTTTCTTGATCAGTGTTCATATCAGAATCTTCTTTTTGTTCTTTTAAAAACAAAAAGCCATAATTATTATAAAGATAAAAACCCATCAAAGCTATAAATAATAATATTAAAAGTAAGATCCATATTTTAATATTTTTACTACCTTCTTTTTTATCATCCATTTTATATTAAGTCCTCCAATAACAAAGATAATAATTTACTAACTTAATATATTTATTCTATAAACATTTAAAATATTCCTGCATTATATACCATATTTATCTGTTAAAAATAGTAGAATAAGTAAATTATTGGTGATAATAAAGTAGTAAATAAGATCTTTTTTAAACCTATAATAATACAAATATTTCACATTTTAGTTATCTTTATTATTCTATCAGCTATCTAAATAACAACAGAATAACTATCAAAATAATTATTAATTAGATTTTTATAACAGATTTAGCCCAATTCTTTTTAAAACGTTTGATTTTATCTGGTTTGCTGATATTAATTGCAGAGCTTACCGCTTTATATAAAGTTTTTTTAATCATTTTAACCTGAAGCACACCCACTTATTTATAAGAAACAATGCCAGCTGTCATCTACTTTTTTAATTTGTAAATTTATTTATTAACAGTTTACCTTAGACCCTTTATAAAGTATTAAACATCCTGTTATTAATTTCATCATCATCAAACCGACAACAAGTCCTATACCTATTAAACTCAAACTTACAAAACAAACCAGTAATTAGAAAAAAGAGAGAATTCTCCACTCTTTTAAATAATTTTTTTGTCAATTTATTATTTTAGTAACACTAGTCTTTCAATTTCTTAATTATGGCTTCAAGAAATGCAGTTAAATCTTTAGGTGATCTAGAACTTATAAAATTACCATCAATAACTACTTCTTTATCCAACCATACAGCGCCTGCATTGATCAAATCATCCTTTATTGCTATAGTCGAAGTTAATGATTTACCCTCAATTACATCAGCAGAAGCTAATACCCAACCACCGTGACATATTGAAGCTATTAGTTTATTATTTTCCTCCATATATTTTACGAAATTTAATGTATTATTACATCTTCTCAGCTTATCAGGGGCCCATCCTCCTGGAATAATAACACCATCAAACTTTTCAGGATTAACGTCTTTGGCTTTTTTATTTACCTTTATCGGATAATCATGTTTGCTATATACAATATCACCTTTTACATTGTCAGAAGCAAGAACACTGATATCAACTCCCGCCTCCTTTAATCGTAAATAAGGGTACCACACCTCTAAATCTTCATAATCTTCTGCTACAAATAAAGCAATTATTTTATGATTAAGACTCATTATTATTACCTCCCTTTTTAAGTTCTAAACCAATATTTTAGATATTTAATAACTCTTTATCTTGTCAAATTGATGTTTTATGTATATAATATATTATAGATTGTAATATGTATGTAAATTATTTGACATTCAAAATCATTTTATGATAGTATATAGAACGTGCCGAAGTGGCGGAATTGGCAGACGCGCAGCGTTGAGGGCGCTGTGGGCAATTTGCCTGTGCGGGTTCGAATCCCACCTTCGGCACCATTTTTTATTTATCAAAACAATTTGACTATATAATGCAATCATAAAAAACATTAATACACAAAAAATAGAGACGTGAACTATTCGGCATTGAAATACCGAGCTTCATAGTCGTTTGATCTTATGGGACATAAGATGAATTTCACCCGTAACATCGATCAAGTTACCTATTCGGGTAGTCCATACCCACTACTCCTATCCTTTTACAGACTCGGAGATACTTTTAGTTTATATTTTAAGCTACAAATTTATCTTTATTCCAAGAATATTTGGTTAAATTGTTTAAACCTTCAACCTTAAGATCAATATCAGGTCCTGTACGCCTTTGATCTAGATACTTTCTTAAAATATTGAAAGCACCTACGACATCAGCATTAAAGGCTTTTTTATCATCTACATATAACCCTCGTTTTTTACGATTAGAACCTTCAGCATATTTTTTAGTTACTTTTTTGGTGTAAGGACTACATTGGCTAGTATAACCTTCATTTTTTTTAATTAAATTAATACCTTTTAA
>JAGXLU010000026.1 GCA_018334565.1 Halanaerobiales bacterium
AACTAAAAGTATCTCCGAGTCTGTAAAAGGATAGGAGTAGTGGGTATGGACTACCCGAATAGGTAACTTGATCGATGTTACGGGTGAAATTCATCTTATGTCCCATAAGATCAAGCGACTATGAAGCTCGGTATTTCAATGCCGAGTAGTTCACGATCCTTTTTATAATTAAGGATTTCTATTTAGAAAGGAAGTGAAATAGATGAAACCTAATCGTAATGATTTTGCTTCTCCTCAATTCAAACTGATATCAGATGATCAACTAAATGAATTACATCTAAAAACATTGGAAGTCTTAGAAAGAGTTGGTGTTAAAATTGAAGAAAAAGAAGCCCTAAAATTATTAGAAAATGCAGGGGCTTATGTTGATAATAAAAGAGTTCGCTTTCCTAGTTATTTGATAGAAGAAGCTATACGATCTGCTCCCCCAAGAATTGTTTTATCAAATAGAGAGGGAAAAAGAAGTTTATATCTAGAAAAAAACCAACCCTATTTTGGTACCGGTTCAGATTTACCATATACTTATGATCACTATACTAATAAAAGAAGGAAATCTAAAAAAGAAGATGTAATAAATTCTGCCTGGGTGGCAGAAAATTTAGATAATATTGATTTTATAATGTCGATGGCAATAGCTACAGATACCCCTCAAGAAATTTCTGATTTACATCAGTTTGCTGCTATGGTAAGCAATTCTAAGAAACCAATTGTATTTACTACTCATCATCGAAAAAATTTATTGAATATCATAAAAATGGCCTCTATAATTACAGGTGGCAAAGAAAAATTAAAGCGTAATCCTTTCCTGGCGTGTTATGCAGAGCCGATATCCCCTCTTTACCATACTGAAGAAGGAACACAAAAATTATTAACATGTGCAGAATTTGGTATTCCTGTTATGTATACTCCGGGACTTATGGGGGGAGCTGTGGCACCCGTTACTCTAGCAGGGGCATTAGTGGTGGCAAATGCTGAATTACTTAGTGGGCTTGTGATTCATCAATTAAAAAGAAAAGGTGCGCCGTTTATATATGGTGGATGTGCTTCTTTTATGGATATGAAAACGATGATACAAACCTATGCAAAGCCTGAGTTTCACATGAATAGTGTAGTACTTACTCAACTATCAAAAAAATATCAACTACCTATGTTTAGTACAGCAGGTTGCACTGATTCTCCTATTTTAGATTTACAGGCGGGTTTAGAAGATATGTATTCTCTGCTTTTAGCTGGACTCAGTGGTGCTAATTTGATTCATGATGTAGGTTATGTTAATAATGGATTGACACAATCATTAACTTCTTTAGCAATAAATAATGAAGCTATATATATGGTAAAAAGATTATTGGAGGGTTATGAAATAAATGATAATACTATTCCCATAGATGTTATAGAAGAAATAGGACCATGCGGTGAATTTTTATCCCATGAACATACTTATAAAAACTTTTCCAAACACTGGGATCCAGAGCTTATTTGTAGGTATAATTATGATAATTGGTTAAAAAAAGGGGAGAAATCTATGAATGAGCGCGCCCGAGAAAAAGTGGATACAATACTTAATAGTGAAAACAATGCGAAATTATCAGAAAAAAAATACAATGAAATTCAAAAGTATTTAAAAGAAATAGAAGATAATTTATAAAAAGCAATTTTACTATAATTCAGCACATAAATTTGGGGGTAAAGTTCATATTATGATAGCAAAACTTCAAGAAAAAAACAGGGTACTTTTTGTTATGGTAATTGCTATGTTTTTAAGTTATCTTACATGGTATAATTTTTCAGCATTATTGAATTTTATAATAGAAGACATAAATCTTACTCCCGGTGAAGTAGGAATAATTTTATCAGTCTTTCAAGGAGGATATGTAATAGCGGTATTATTCACAGGTTGGTTAGCTGATTTTATGGGCGAAAAAAAAGTTGTTTTATATTCAACTCTTGGAACGGCAATTTTTTCTACTTTATTTGCTTTTTTTGCAAAAAGTTTTTTGAGTGTTTTAATTCTTAGATTATTTGCAGGTATATTTTGTGGAGGTATCTATGTACCCGGAATGTCCTTATTGTCAAATTGGTTTACTTCTAAACAAAGAGGAAAATCATTAGGAGCTTACATAAGTGGATTAACATTTTCATATGCTGCTTCTTATTTTATTGCACCGTTATTAGCAAGTCATTATAACTGGAAAATTAGTATACTATCAACTTCTTTGCCGGCTTTTATTGCGGTATTTTTAGTTTATTTTTATGTAAAAGAGGTTCCAGAGGGTGTAAAAAAAGAAGAAAAAGAACATATAAACGGAATAGAAAAAGAAGAAAATATAAAGCCGGCTCCAGAAGGTGGATATAAAGGGTCAAGCTTGATTACTGTTAGTTATATTGGCCACATGTGGGAGCTTTATGGTTTCTGGGGTTGGATTGGGCCCTATATGGTATCAGTGGTGGCAGCGACAGGTTTTGGGTATGTTCGAGCATCTGTTCTCGGTGGGCAACTGGCTTCACTTATTATATTAATTGGGGCTCCAGCTGTTTGGTTAATGGGATACATATCTGATAAGATAGGGCGTACTAAAACAATTATTATTTGTTCTTCTTTTAGCCTTATAGCACAATTCATTTTTGGATTTATGCATGGGAAATCATTAATTATCACATTGGTTATTGGATTGTGGATTGGTTTTTGGGTTATAGCAGACTCAGCTTCCTTTTCTACTGGTCTAACTGAAATGGTGTGTCCGAAAATAAGGGCAACTTCATTAGGTGTACAAAACTCAGCAGGATTCTTAATTACAGTAATTTCGCCCGCTATATTTGGCTATGTATTAGAATATTTTAATGATGTAAAAAATGTTACATATGCTAATAACTGGATTTTACCATTTGTAACTTTAGGTTTGGGAGCATTATTAGCACCAATTGCGGCTATTTTGTTAAGAAATACTAAGCAAGCAAAGTTAATGGCAAATGGTAAAAAATAATATCTTAAAATATTTAAAGAAAAAACTTTATATTTAAAAAGAGGAGGTGCTCTTATAGAAGAGCTGACAAAAAAATAGCCCCAAGCTAAAGATTATAATCTTTAGCTTGGGACTAAACAATTGTGATTGTAGCTATTATATCATATAAAAAGAATAAAGCAAAGATGGAAATAAAATAGTTTAGATTTTCGTGCATTTAATTATACAATGTTCCATAGTTTAGGTTTTCAAGGACAAAGTTATTTAAAAAAGCACAAATAATATAAAGAGGTGAATGTCATGAGCAATGTATTTAAGTTAATTGAAAAGGATGAATTTGAAGAAATAGCATATGGATATGATAAGAAAACAGGATTAAAATCAATTGTTGCAATACATGATACTACTTTAGGTCCTGCCTTTGGTGGTACTAGAATGATGTTATATGATAATGAGGAGGATGCTCTAAAGGATTGTTTAAAGCTAGCAAGAGCCATGACTTATAAAAATGCTGCAGCAAATATTAATTTTGGTGGAGGCAAAGCAGTAATAATTGCCGATTCAAAAACACAAAAAGATGAAGCTTTGTTAAGGGCTTATGGCCGTTTTATTGATGGTCTAGCTGGTCGTTTTATTGCTGGGGTAGATGTGGGAACCGATGAAAATGACATGGTTATAGTTCAACAGGAAACAGATCATGTTACTGCATTACCTACCTATTATGGGGGAGCAGGTTCGACCTCGGGTGCCACAGCTTATGGAGTATATCAGGGCATGAAAAAGGCTGCTGAAATTGTATTTGATAATCCTAACCTGACAGATAAATCTGTTTCAATTCAAGGTGCGGGTAATATTGGTTATAGACTGGCAGATTTTTTAACTCAAGAAGGAGCTGAAGTGTATATTACTGATATAGATGAGTCAGCCTTACAGAAGGCCTCAGAAAATCTTGATGTAAAAATAGTTGAACCAGAAAGTATTTATGAGCTAGATGTTGATATATTTGCTCCCTGTGCATTAGGAGCTATTCTTAATGATGAGACAATTCCAAAATTAAAATGTGAACTAATAGCAGGTTCTGCGAATAATCAACTCAAAGATGTTGAAAAGCATAGCGAAATGCTTAAAAAAAGAAATATAGTTTATGGTGTAGATTATATATTGAGTGCCGGAGGAGTTATTAATAATTCTCAACAGTATAATCCATGTGGATATAATAAAGAGGCTGCATATCAAAAAGTAGCTAAAATTGGTGATACTATGAAAAAAGTCATTGAAATAGCTCAAAGTAATGATATTACAACATGTAAAGCGGCTAAAATGTTCGCAGAAGACAGATTAGAATTATCAAAAAGATTGAATAAATGGTATATTAAGGCAGAGAGAGGCATAAAGGTTTAATTAGTTTAATATAATAAATTATTGATTATTTGATGGTTAATATCAATTTTAAAAAATATTAATTTATTAAATTACATTTATACTTAAGCCCTCGAGTAATTCGGGGGTTTTTCTTATTGGTCTTAAGTTTTTCAGCTGTAATTGAACCTCAATACAGTCTAATAGAACAAGAGACTTCACTTTATTTTTACCTTTAACCCTTACATTTTTAAGGCTGAGATTTTCTTTTAACCTGGAAAGGATTCGTTCAATACTAATCCTTTTATTATAAATATTTTTTCAGGTACTCGATCCTCGATGAAAAATCGAGATATATCGGGGACCTTGTTTCGGTCTTGTTTTAGTCACATGAGTGTAGTTGAAGTAAGAACACCAAACAGAACCATGAACACAGTCTACTTTACCACACACATGAAGACATCTAAGTTTGTTATCTTAATTATAGTGACCCCAGTAGACCATTTTATGGCCAGCGCCACAAATTGGTATACCGTTATAATCATAATATCCTGTTGGTGGTTGTTTAGGATTTCTTATATTAATAGAAATGATAGCCTGTCCGTTGTAATCAGATAAAATATTCTCATAGATATTTTCGCTGTCGTAAGCAGAATCCATCACTCAAAAATCGGGAAGTTCACTGCATAATCAGGGGTATTAGGATTATTTTCATCAACCAGTGATCAAGGTTATATCCGTACATGGTAAGCAAGTTTTGAATCATCTATTGCAATAGCTTCAGGATCTTTCTTAAGCCTGCGAACTAGGGCAGGTCAGGTAGGTATATTTTCTATTCTTTGAGCTAAAAAAGCCCTAATAATTGGTCTGATGTTATAGTTTTTTGCTTTTTTTATAAGAATCCTTTCTCAATAAATTAACAACAGGACTTAAGTCTAAATTTTCAAAGAGAAGTCCTAATTTTGATTTTTCTTAAAGATCAAATAAAGCCTCCAAGGAAAACAGTTTTGTTTGTAGAATATAATTATTAATAGGTGTCACTCTTTTTTCTGTTTTGCTATTAGCTATATAAAATAAAAATGGGGTGAATCCTTTATTATATGTTTATCAAGACTTTTTATTCAGGGTTTATTTATATGAAATTTCCTAATAATTAAAAATAATCGGGATTTTCTTGATTGTATAAAATGACACCAGTGTTTAAGGAATATGTATATTAATTATTAAAGTTTATTTTGATAAAAGGAGAAAACTATGGACATAAAAAAGTTGATTAACCTTTCTCAAAAACCAAAGTTATTTGAAAGAAGTGAGCAAAAATTCTGGGATGACCCACATATTTCCAAAAAGATGTTGGAAATTCATCTCGACCCTGAATTTGACGCTGCCAGCCGGACTCATGAATTTATTAAAAAATCCCTTAGTTGGCTTGTCGATAGTATTTTTACCGAGCAAGATCAGAAGATACTAGATTTGGGTTGTGGTCCGGGTTTTTATTCTAAAGAATTAGCTAAGAAAGGGTATTCAGTTACTGGTATAGATTTATCAAAAAGATCAATAGAGTATGCAAAAGCTCAGGTGCAAAAAAAAGAGTTGAATATTGAATATAAAGTGCAGAACTTTCTTACTCTCGATTTTGAAAAAGAGTTTGATGTTGTTTCATTGGTGTACTGTGAACTGGGTGCTTTGACAAATCGAGAACGTGATAGACTATTAAATATTGTTAATAAAGCCTTAAAACCCGGTGGTAAATTTTTATTTGATGTATTTACAGCAAATAATAGAGATGAAAATGATGTAGGTAGGAGTTGGGATTTAGTGCAGAAAGGGTTTTGGGATGCAAAGCCCTATTTATCTTTAACCGAAACATTTTATTATTCTGAAGCAGATACATATTTAAATCAAATTATTGTGATTAATGAAAAAGATGAGATATCTTTATATAGGATATTTGATCATTTCTATAATAAAGAAACAATAACTAAAGTACTTGATAATTTTGGATTTATAAACCATTCCTTTTATTCTGATTTAAAAGGTAAAAAATATGATCCTAGTTCTAAAACTCTGGCTGTTGTAACTGAGAAATTATAGTTACAAAATAATTTAAAAGACAAAAAATATACAACTCAGTTAAAATACTTAAAAGATTTTTCATATTTACAGGTGTGCGTCAGCTGAATAAAACAAAAATAATTTGATGTTTGACAAACTATTTAATAAAAGTCAAAGAAGTTAAGATTATTTCTAACAAGAGCACCAGTTTGACTGAATCTCATGATGGGTTGTATCATTAAGGTTGTAAATATTAATTTTATACAGAGAATAATTTCTATTTCGTTTATTGTTATGAAATTATTTTATGCTTTGATTGGAAAAAAGAAATTATTTTCAAGCAGGATATTCCGTTTTAAACATTAATATTAAAAATGAGAATAAATTAAAGAAGTGGTGAGTAAAGAAATGGAACTAACTGTTAAATTAGAAGAAGTTTTGGAGGCAATTGAACTCCATACCTTTCAAAACAAATATTTTTATTCTAAAAAAGATGGTGAGGTATACTTTGTCACAGAGGATGAATTGGCAGCTGCTGAGGATAATTATGATATAGAAGATTTTCCTGAATGGCAGTGGGATAATATAAAACTTGCAGAAGAGATCCTATATTCAATGGATTATATTGAATTACCTGATTGATATCGATTATTATGAGATAATGGAAGATTTTTGTCTTTCTATTGATGATGATAAGTTAAGAAAAATAATGTATAATTCCATCCAGGGAAGAGGGGCTTTTAGAAGATTTGAAGATAATGTTCATAAGTATGGTATTATAGATGATTGGTATGATTTTCAGGAAAATGTCTATATGGAAATTGCCAAGCAGTGGTGTAATAATCACGGAATAAAATATATTGAAGGAAAGTAAATAATGACTAATAAATCAAAGTTAACAGAATACGATGAAGAAGAAAGATTAAAGGATGCTAAAAATTGGATAACTAACTACCAGGGAAATGATTTAAAAAGAGCTTATTGTAAGAGGTATGGAGTAGATGTTTTTACTGCCTACGAAGAATTAAATACTTTAGATTATTTTGAAACTGATGAGGTAAACGATAATATATTTGACGGAGGCCAGAAACCTCAATCTTATATGGAAAGCCAATTTGAATTTATTGCGGGGAATACTTCGGGAGGTGTCCCTTATGGTATTAAAAAGCAAGATAATGATATAGATGATCAAGATATGGAACTTCCTTTTTAAATAAAAAGGGTAGTAAACAAAACGGAGTGATTAGAAAAATGGAAAGCTTAAAACAAACTTTTGAAAAGTTTTTAAAAGAGCAAAAAGAAAGAGTCGCAAAAAGAACTTTTACTAAATACAAAGATGTAATTTATTTATTTGAAAGTTATTTAGATAGTTATGCTTATCAATATTTAGATGAAGAAGATTATGAATTATATGAAGATGAAATGTATAGTTGTGGCACAGAATACTGCGAAATGTTTTCTATTGATAAAATCAGTGGAATAGAAATAGACGAATTTATGACTTATTTTATGATTAGAAAAGTAATGGGTAGCAAAGAATTAATGAAAAACACCGGTACAGTATTGAGAAGGTTCATAAAATGGTTAAAAGAAAATTCTTATATAAATAATAAAAAATTTGATATGTTATATAGTACAGTAAATGAAAATAAAAATGATTTGCCCAAAGTAGAAGAATTAGCTGATCTTTTATATGATCATGGAAGTAAAAATATTTTTTATCAATATAATCAATATGAAGAAGATAATTTTTTAATAACAAAAGTTGAAGAAGGGAAATTGTGGTTGGAGTCATATATGAAAGAAAATAAAAAAGTTGGACCTGTAAAAGTATCAAAAAGAATAAGTTCGTTGGCCCAGGAAGGCTGGTCTGTTTATCTTGTATTAGGTAAAAAAGGTAATAGCTGGTATATAGTCGAAAGTGGTAATGTATATCCCTATTAAATGATAAAATATGGTATTAAATATATTGATAATATTTGCATTTTAATATATATTATAATAAACAAGGCAGAATAAATTTTCCGATTTTATAATACCAAAAAGTGAGGTGTATAAAGTGAATAAAAAGCAATTTGAAAGAATGAAAGAGGGGAAAGGATTTATAGCCGCTCTTGATCAGAGTGGTGGAAGCACACCTAAGGCTTTAAAAAATTATGGGGTTACAAAAGATCAGTATGATAGTGAAGAAAAAATGTTCGATTTAGTTCATGAAATGAGGACAAGAATTATAACAAGTCCTTCTTTTACTTCCGAGCATATTTTAGCAGCAATTTTATTTGAGAAAACTATGGATGGTAAAATGGAGGGTATGTACACCGGTGATTATCTATGGCAGAAAAAGGGTATTATTCCTATCCTTAAGATTGATAAAGGGCTGTCTGAATTAGAGGATGGGGTTCAACTTATGAATCCAATTACAGACCTAGATGAAAAATTAAAGAGGGCTAAACAAAGAAATATTTTTGGCACAAAGATGCGTTCTGTTATTAAAAGTGCTAATTTTGAAGGAATTAAAAAAATTGTTGATCAGCAATTTAAATATGGTAAAAAAATTGTTGAAGCTGGTTTTATTCCAATTTTAGAACCAGAAGTTAATATATTTATTGATGACAAAGATGAATCAGAACATCTAATGAAAGCGGAAATTTTAAAACACTTAGAAGATTTATCAGAAGATGAAACAATAATGTTGAAACTTTCATTACCCAGTCAGGATGGTCTTTATTCTGATTTAATAAATCATCAGCGTGTTATGCGTGTTGCGGCTTTATCTGGAGGATACAGCCGTAAAGAAGCAGTTGATCTATTATCTCGTAACAAAAAAATGATCGCCAGTTATTCCAGAGCTTTACTGGAAGGTTTAAATGTAGATCAATCAGATGAAGAATTCAATGAGACCCTTAAAAAATCAATTAATCAAATATATAAGGCTTCAATTACCTAGCAAGAGTAATTAAGGTAAAAGTCTAAAAAATAATTTAAAAATATTTTTTGAAGTCCCAACTCTGCGAAGATAGATTTGATATCTGCAGAGTTGGGACTTAATATTTAGATCAAGTATAAAATTAAATGAGAATTTTTAATTTGAATGTCAATATCTTTGGCAGAAGTAAATTTGTGTTTGAAATTTTATGTAGAAGGGGAATAAATATGGAAAAAAAGAACAAAAGATCATTAACAACGTATATAATTATTTCTTTTAGTTTTAGCTGGATATTATGGATTACGGCTTTAACAATGGGGTATGAAGACATTTCTTTTTTAAAGTATTTGAGATGGGATTTTGAAAGCCCTGGCCAAATATTAGCTCATATAGTTTTCAGAATAGCAGTCTATGGTCCACTGATTGCAGCTTTTATGACAACATATATTTACTCAAAGCAAAGGGGAATAAAAGAACTAATTAAGAAGATATTTAAGGTGCAGGTTGGTTTTAAATGGTATTTATATTTATTTTTGCTTCCTTTGTTTTTAAATTTAATAGTAGTTATAATAGGTTTAATGTTTGGTATCAGACTACAATCTTTCTTTAAGAGCAATATCTCATTTAACTATTTATTTTTATTCTTTATCTATGAGATATTGACAAGTGGATTGGAAGAACCAGGCTGGAGAGGCTTTGTATTAGAAAGATTACAGAATACATATTCTGCTGAAAAGGCCAGCTGGATTTTGGGCATTATTTGGGCTATCTGGCATTATCCTTATGTAATATCATTATATTCGGATACGGGTATAATCACCCTATTGTTTTCTTTAATTGGATTTTCAATGGCGATTATTGGCCAGACTTTTATCATGACCTGGTTTTATAACAATACGAAGAGTATATTCATTTCCATACTGTTACATGCCTGGCTAAACACTTCTACAACCTTTATATTAGGCAATATAACAATAGATAATCCAATAATGGGTATAATTCCAGCTCTAGTAACCTGGGGCATTGTATTTATTTTATTAAAAATATATGGTGGACAAACATTAACTAGAAGAATTGCTGAGTGAGAAAAAACTATCAAAATGATCTATCCATTTTGATGATTGTTATTAAATAGCTTTTATTATTTTTATCGTATGGAAGCTGATTATTTAGAAAAAGAATATCAGGTTTTATTTAATCAAACAGATGCCGGTTGGTCAGAGATCGAATTTAATAAGCCCAAAATTATTGACAACAACACATTTATCATTTTTTTGTCTTTAAGCAATTATTTATGCATATACATTATATTTATATAAAAAAATATGAATTATTTCTGCATATTATATTCACAAAATGAAGATAATTATTAATATTTGCTCAGGAAATTATATAGAATTAATCAAATTTTTTACATATAAAATAAAACACATATTTGCGGCAAGATTGCTGTTTTAACAGAGGTTTAATTCTATTTATTAAGTTAAAATTAATTGAATGTAGGTTGTATGGCATTTTTGTAAAGAGAAAATAATTATATATAAGATGGGAATAATTGAAAATATTACCAACATAAAATAATTTTAGTAAAAACTTAAAAGAATTAAAAATTATAGCAATGGTATTGATTTGGCATGAATATTGTGATATTATGTGAACATGTTCATATAGCACATAAAATTTCCGCTTAAGTTAATATAGAAATAGTTAAGAGACATTTTTTAATATCAAATTTACTTTTATCAATATTTTTATATACTTATTTTGATAAGGCAGAAAATGGTTTTTAGCCCATGTAATCTATCATTGAATTATTTTTATTAATAATAGAGAGTTTTAAGATAATATCAATAATTATACATAATAAAGTTTATTTGCAATCTATATATAATGGGTATATTTTTTTTATTAAAAACAAGATAATAATTTTCAATAATCTTAAATGAACTATAAAAACAATGATATTATTAAGTATATCTATCAGTTATCAAAAATTATATTTTTGAATTATAACTTAGCCTGTTTGAAAAAAGGATATTAAAAGTTGTTAAAGCTGTTAATATTAAGCTGACTAATTATGATTCAACTATATAATTTTTTTAATAAATTAGACAGAATATAAATTTTATCTATTTTTAGGTTAATAATTTCTTAAATTTTTAATACTAAAAGGAGGTAAGGATAGTTGAAGAGGTACATAGGAAAGAGGGTTTTAACAGGGATAATAACAATATTAATAGTTTTTTCTATCAATTTTGTAATAATAAATATAGCTCCAGGTGATCCCGTAAAGACTCTTATGGGTCAGGAAACTGATGATCCTGAATTAAGGGCTGCATTGGAAGAAAAATATGGTTTGGATGAACCGTTACCTGTGCAGTATCTTACTTATCTAAAAAATGCATTAAAGGGTGATTTGGGAATATCAATCATTTATAATCGTCCTGTTATTAAAATGATCACCGAAAAACTTTCCGCGACGATTCTCTTAGTCTTAACATCTGCAATACTTTCACTTCTAATCGGTACAATAATGGGTATTATTGCCGCACGGAAAGAAGACAGCATTATAGACTTAATATTTTCAGGGTTTTCTTACATATTAAATTCTGTTCCTTCTTTTTGGTTGGGACTGCTCTTTATTATTTTATTTTCTACTGTTTTGAAAATACTTCCTACATATGGGATGACAAATGTCAGGACTTCATATACTGGTTTGGCCTATGTTTGGGATGTTATAAAACACATGGTATTGCCTGTTAGTACTTTAGTTTTAATACAGATTCCCTTATATTTTAGAATTGCCAAATCTTCGGTGCTTCAGGTAATAAACGAGGATTTCATTCTTACATTGAGGGCAACCGGTATGAGAGAGAAAAAAATATTTAACAAATATGTTTTCAAAAATGCTATTTTACCTACAGTTACAACTTTTGGTATATCTTTAGCTTATTTAATCACAGGTGTAGTACTAATAGAAATAGTATTTGCATGGCCTGGAACAGGCCGACTTGTTCTTACTGCTATTAATCAAAGAGACTATCCGACATTAATGGGTATTTACCTTATAATGTCGGTATCAATTGCAGTTATGATGATGATAATTGATATATTATATGCAATGTTAGATCCAAGAATTAGATATTAAGGAGGACTAACTGTAAATGATAGAAACTATTTTAAATGACAAACAACTTTTTTTTGGAATCTTAGGAATAATATTTTTGTTATCAGTTTTTGCCCTGGCGCCGGTTATTGCTCCTCAAAATCCATATAATTATGGACCAGATATATTAAATGGAATAGGTGAAAATGGCCACCTATTAGGTACTAATAAAATGGGTCAGGATATATTTAGTATGATTATATATGGGGCACGGACTTCCCTACAGGTGGCTGTTATTTCTGCTCTGATATCTGGTTTGATCGGAATAATAATCGGAGGTATTGCCGGTTTTTTTGGTGGTATTGTAGATGAAATTCTTTCAGAGATAATAAATATATTTATGATGCTCCCTACCTTTTTTTTAATATTGTTGATTATCTCATTATTTGGCAATAGTATTTACAATGTAATGATTGTAATAGGTCTTACTACCTGGCCGAGAAATGCAAAATTGATGAGGGGGGAAGCCCTATCATTAAGAGAAAGAACATTTGTTAAAGCCGCTACAGCCATGGGTGAAAATAAACCCCAGCTGCTTTTTAAGTATATAATTCCTAACGGTTTATTTCCCGTTATAGCTAATACAACAGTTGGCATGGCTAACGCTATATTAACTGAAGCAAGTTTAAGTTTTTTAGGTTTGGGGGATCCCAATATAATAAGTTGGGGACAGATGATATATGAGGGAAAATCTTATTTAACCAGTGCCTGGTGGATAGCATTTTTCGCAGGGATAGCCATTGTAATTACAGTTACTATATTTTATCTACTTGGTGATGGTTTGAATCACGTTATGAATCCCAAGCATTCCGTTGGAAAAGGAGTGTAGTTGATGGGCAAAACAGTTTTAGACTTAAAAAATTTCAATGTTACATATTTAAATAAGCATCAAAGAGTACATGCTGTTAAAAATGCAAGCTTTAAGATAAATAAAGGAGATTCATTAGGTCTTGTGGGGGAATCAGGTTCTGGGAAGTCAACATTGGCTATGGCATTACTCAGGCTTTTACCACTAAAAACCACTGAAATATCTGGGGCCGCAAATTTTATAGGGAAAGACCTTGTTAAGTTATCTGAAAAAGAATTAAGAAAAATCAGATGGAAAGAATTATCTGCAGTTTTTCAGAAATCAATGAACTCATTTTCCCCGGTCCATAAAATAGGAACTCAGGTTGAAGATATTTACAGGGTACATGAGCCTGGTGCCAAAAAAAAGGAAATATTTGAGAAGTTCTCTTATCTTCTCGAACTCGTTAAATTATCTGATCGGGTTTATAGCTCTTATCCGCATGAACTATCAGGCGGTATGTTACAGAGGGTATCTATAGCTGTAAGTCTCATTAATGATCCTGAACTTTTAGTTATGGATGAAGCCACAACAGCTTTAGATGTTGTAACCCAGGGAGAAATACTTGATGAAGTCGTTAAGATGGAAAAAGAACTCGATATGACCCGGATTATGATTACTCATGATATGTCAGTAGTTGCCACTTCCTGTAATAAGGTTGCTGTTATATATGCGGGAGAGCTTATGGAGGTTGGCTTAGTTAAAGATGTCTTAAAAAACCCACTTCATCCTTATACGAAAGGTTTGTTAAACTCTTTTCCATCTCTTAAGGGTAAAAATAAAGAGCTGCAGGGTATAAGTGGTTTTTTACCTGATTTATCTAAAAAATATGCAGGGTGCATTTTTAGTTCGAGGTGTGAACATGTTATGGATATTTGTAAAAAACAGAAACCCAAACAGGTAGAAGAAGAGGGAAGGCTCTTAAATTGTCACCTGTATGGAGGTGGGAATTAAATGGTAGAGAGTAGTTCTTATATAAAAATTGATAATGTTTCAAAGTGGTATCCAGTTAAAAAAGGAATCTTTAATCAGAACAAATATGTGAAAGCAGTTGATGATGTATCATTAAAACTGCAGAAAGGAGAAGTACTGGGAGTAATTGGTGAATCTGGTTGTGGTAAATCAACTTTAGGTAGAGTCTTAGTTAGGCTGGAAGAACCGACAGATGGAGACATATATATAGATGGTAATTCCACCGGTAATCTTCTAAAAGATAATTACAAACAGTTCAGAAGGGTAGTACAGATTATTTTTCAAAACCCCTATGATTCTTTTACACCTCGGGATACTATTGAAAAAATTTTAATGAGACCATTAAATATTCATTCTATCGGTAATTCTAAAAAAGAGAGAAGAAAAAAAACATTAGAAGCTCTCGAATATGGAGAATTACGTCCTGCTGAAGATATAATGAAGAGATATCCCCACGAACTATCTGGAGGTCAATTGCAGAGAATTTCTATATTAAGGGCTATGTCTGTCGATCCTCAATTCATTATAGCAGATGAACCTGTATCAATGCTGGATGTTTCTGTTAGGTTAGAAATTATAGATATGCTTTTGAAATTAAGTAGAGAAAATGATGCTGCGGTAGTATTTATTAGTCATGATATTCCTTTAACAAGATACGTCGCTAATAATATAGCTGTCATGTATTTGGGCAGGATAGTTGAATATGGTGATGTGAATACAATTATTAATGATCCACAACATCCTTATACGCAAACTTTGATCTCATATTGTGGTTCTATTGATCCGGAATATGTAATGAATAAGATAGAGGTTAAAGGAGAACCTCCTACACCTATTGATCCGGGTCCTGGATGTTATTTTGCCCCTCGTTGTTATAAAAGCACAGAAAAATGCTTCAATAAGTACCCAGACACATATGATTTAGGTAATGGTCATAAGGTAACTTGTGATAGATTATAAAAATAATTAAAGGAGGAACAAGATGAAGAGAAAACTTTTTTTATCGATGGTAATTTTTATTTTGGTAGGCGTTGTTGTTTTAGGAAGCAGTTTTAGTGTTAATGCTCAGTCTGGAGATAAGACATTGATAGTTAGGGCAATGGGAGATCCGATGTCTTTTAACCCAGATACACTAGCAGACGATTTTGCTTATGCTATTGTACAGAATATTTATAATAGGATTGTAAAATTGGATGCCAGTAAACAGGTAATACCTGATTTGGCTACCGAATGGGATGTTGAAGAGGAAGGAAAAAGAATAATTTTTCATTTGAGAGATGATGCTCACTGGCATGATGGAGAACCGGTTACAAGTGAAGATGTAAAATATACTTTTGATACAATTAAAGAAAATTCCTCATATTATTTTTCATCAAGACTGCAAATTGTTGATTCTATTGAAACTCCGGATGATTATACCGTTATATTTAATCTAAATAAATCTGATGTTTCCTTTATAGCTGATTTAGGCTGGTATGCTACCTTTGTATTACCTGAACATGTTTTCAATAATGGACAGGATTGGGAAGATAATCCAGCAACTATGGATCCAGTAGGTTCAGGTCCTTTTAAATTATCTGAATTCAAACAGGGTCAAAGCATAACCTTAATCGCCAATGAAGATTATCATGAAGGAGCACCTAAAATGGACAGGATAATCTTCTCAATTATTCCTGATGATGCAACAGCTGTTCAGGCACTGGTTAATGGTAGTATAGATGTATTAGAAGGTGTACCTTCAGCAAATGTCCCTGAATTAAAAGCTAATGATGATATTAGATTAGTATTAAATGAATATCCTTCTCCCATGAGAATTTTATTTAATTTAAACCACGAAACATTAGCCGATGTTAATGTTAGAAGGGCAATTGCGACTGCTATTAATAGAGAAGAGATATCACAAAAGATTTTTGCTGGTATACAACCACCTGAGTATAACATGTATCCTGCCTTAATTGAATGGGCTTCAAACAGTGAAGATACAGCACCACATTATGACCCAGAAAAGGCAGTTCAAATTTTAGAGGATGCCGGATATGAAAAAGATGAAGATGGTTTTTATATTTCTGGTTTAACCATCGATGTTTTTGAAGGTTATGGATATCCAGATGCTGCTAAATTGATGTCATCTACTTTAGAAGAAGTTGGTATAGAGTTAATAGTTCAGGTTCATGAGTTTAATGCATGGAATGAAAAAGTAGCTATTCAAAAAGACTTCATGTTAGAATTACAGGGCGGCTTTATGGGTCCTGATCCAGCCGCTTTACAGAAGAGATTTGGAACAGGTGCACCAAGTAATTTTGGTGAATACAGCAATAAAGAATATGATGAATTATTGGCAAAAGGTGTTTCTACAGGTGATCGAGAAGAAAGAGCAAAATATTATAAAGAAGCTCAAACGATACTTGCAGAAGATCTACCCTATCTCCCCATAGTTGCATATGCTGCCTATGATGCTAACAATGCTAGGTTTAAGAATCTACCCATAGATGGTGCGGGCAAATGGGGTTGGCAGGAATATACATTTACCGATCTAAAATAGTAATTTGTTGATATAATGGCTAATTGCATATTTTAAAATGTGCAATTAGCTTTATAATCTTTATTATTTGTAGTTTTCCTCCTAGGGAATTTTATGAATTAATAAAGTTATAGAAGATAACCACAGAGGGATAAATAGTTTAATTATAGAAATAGTCATAATTATTTTTATTATACTTTTTTTAAAAACAGTTTATTTGATATTAAAATTAATTATAGTTGGTTTTATCAATAAATAATTACAAATCTATCACAAGATCATGAGGGAGGGTTTTAAATTGAAAAAGATTTTTGAAGATGTAATAGATAATATACCTGATTATAAAGAATTTTTAACTGTAGATGAAATGGACTCAAACAGTCAACAATTAGCCGATGAATTTCCTGATATAGTTGATATATTTGAAATAGGCAAAACCAGGGATAGTAATCCACTTGATTCTTTAAAAATTGGTAACGGTTCAAATAATGCTCTAATGCTGGGTTGTCCTCACCCTAATGAACCGATTGGCGCTATGCTGCTTGAATACTTCACGAGGGAACTTGCAGAAAATGATAAATTGAGACGAGAACTAGATTATACCTGGTATATAGTTAAAGCCTGGGATGCAGATGGGACAAAACTTAATGAAGATTGGTTTAAAGGACCTTATACCCTATATAATTATTCCAGAAACTTTTTCAGACCAGCCGGTCATCAGCAGGTTGATTGGACTTTCCCAATTGATTATAAGAACTTGCATTTCCATGATACAATACCTGAAACTAAGGCAATGATGGATTTAATAGATGAAATTAAACCAAAATTTATATATTCTCTTCATAATGCTGGATTTGGTGGAGTTTACTGGTATATAACCAGGGAAACTCCCGAGATATATGATGATATGAGGCTTGCAGCAGAAAAGCAGAACATCCCTCTTAATTTAGGAGAACCAGAAGCACCCTTTTGCGAGGAAATCGATCCAGCTATCTATAAAGCCCTGGGAATTCGGCAAAATTATGATTACTTAGAAAAATATGGGATCGATAATCCGGCAGATTCGATAAGGGTTGGAACTAACAGTGCTGACTATTCTGAAGAGAGTTATAATACTTTTACACTACTTACAGAATTACCATATTTTTATGACAAAAGAATAAATGACCTATCAGAGTCAGATATAAGCAGAAAAGAAGCGGTTTTAAAAAAAATAAAATTTTCGGAAAAAGCTGATCAATTTATCAAAGATAGCTTAAAGAAGACGGCTGAATATATGAAAGAAGATAATCCTTTTAGACTAGCTTTAGAGGCTTTTACTAAAACTGAGGATAACAATAAGGCTACCAGAAAAATGGTTAATGAAAACCCGGACTTTGTTAAAAAGGCAACGGTTGCTGAAAAATTCGATAATCTTTTAATAGCAAAGTTTTATAAGATGCTTTCTTATGGACTATTAGTCAGGGCGAATGAATCAGAACTGCTTGAAATGAAGGAAAATGGTGAAGATAATCCAACCAAAGGGAAGGCATTAAAAGAAGAATTTGAATTATCTGAAGATAAATTGAAGAAACTCAGTCAAGAACTCGAAGCAAAGATCAACTATGAAGTAGTACCTATTAAGAAATTGATCAGTATTCAACTAGAATGTGGTTTATTGATGGCTGATTATCTCAATAGAAATTAAGGGGTGTCCCATGATTTTATTAAAAAACGGAAAAATCTATGATGGAAAAGGTGATATTTTAGAAGGTGCTGATATATTAATAGAGAATGGAAAGATAAAAAATATAGCTAAGTCAATTGAAGCAAAGAAGGATATGGAAATATTTGATGTAGAAGAGAAGGTAATAATGCCTGGCTTTATAGATTCTCTTAATGTATGGGGATGTAAGGGACCAGGCTGGGAAGACGATGATTTAAGTGAACACTCAAATCCTGTGACCCCTCAATTAGATGTTATGTATTCTTTTGATCATGATAGTATGTTATTTCAAAGAGTATTTGAATATGGGGTCACTAGTGCCGGAATTACACCTTCTACATCCAATGTTTTGGGTGGACATGCAGCAGTTTTTAAAACTTATGGGCAACATCCTTATGAAATGTTGGTAAAAAAACAGGTGGGTATGGTATCTTCTGTTACAAAAACTATAAAAAAGGTATATGGAAGTCGAAATGAGAGTCCTATGACTAAAATGGGAGCTATTGCCCTCTTAAGGGAAGCTTTGATAAAAGCACAAGAGTACAAAGATAAAGATGAGAAAGAATATGATCCTAAATCAGAAGCACTACAAAAAGTTATCAAAAGAAAACTCCCTTTACTTATAAACTGCAGCACTAAAGCTGAAATGGATGCAGTGGAGTTAGCATTAAAAGATTTTCCCGTAGATATTGTTTTTACAGGTGCTTTCGGTGTACATGATAATCTCGGTCAAATTTTTAAAGATAATTTTAGTATAATATTAGGAGATCTAACCGCTGCTATTTCTTATGAAAATAGCAAAGTGGACTTCGAGGCAGTAAAAAAAATGATAAATAAAAAAGTAGACGTGGCTATAAGTTCCTGTGGAGATTATACGGCTTCAGGTAAGGAATCACTTTTATGGAATGCTATATTATATTATAAATATGGTCTAGATGAAAATGAAGTAATCAAGATGATTACCTCTATTCCCGCTAAGATTTTGGGAGTAGATGATAGAGTTGGATCCATAGAAGTAGGCAAAGATGCAGATATTGTAATATGGTCTGATAATCCTATAAAAACCTACAATGCTCAAATTGAAGCCACTTTTATTGATGGGAAAAACATACTCAATTCCAGGAGGGAAAATACATGTTGGTCATAAAGAATACTAAAATATATACTTCAGCTGACAAGGTGTATGAAAAAGGAGATATCTTAATCGAAGATGGAAAAATCTCTGAAGTTGGGAATTCAATAGGCTGCAAAAATCGAGAAGTAATCGATGCTCAAGGTTTGGTAACAATTCCCGGGATAGTTGATGCTCACAGTCATATTGGTGGGTTCGGTTTGGATATGAATGATCAGGATTTAAATGAAATGACTAACAATATTACTCCAGAAGTTGAGGCTGTTTATTCTATTGATACTAAATCACCAATGTTTAAACGATCACTTAAAGCAGGTATTACTACTTCTGCAATTGCGCCCGGTAGTGGCAATGTGATAGGAGGACTTGTATGTGCTGTTAAATCTCATGGGCATAACATAGAAGATATGTGTATAAAAAATCCCGTAGCGCTTAAAATGGCATTAGGTGGTAATCCTAAGGGGGTTTACGGAAAAAGAAATCAAATGCCAATGACCCGGATGGGTATTGCCAGTGTAATTAGAGAGACTTTTACAAAAGCTAGAGAATATATGGAAAAAAAGCAGAAAAAAGATATATCAACAGACCTGGGATTGGAAAATGTAGCGAAAGTACTCAAAAAGGAGATACCTTTGAAAGTTCACTGTGAACAGTTTGATATGTTAACTACAATTCACATAGCGGAAGAATTTGATATAAACTTCACTATTGATCATGCCTGGGGAGCCAGTGATTATTATGATGATATTGTAAATTCAAATTGTAAAGGTGTAATTTATGGGCCGATAGGAGTATTACTTTTACCGGGAGAATGTGGGAAAATTGATATAGAAAGTCTCATAGAACTCGACAGACGGGGAGTAGAATGTGCAATAATGACAGATGGTCCAATATCAAATCCAGATGTTATTATAGTTCAGGCCGGTGAAGTAATAAGATTTGGAGGGGATATTAAAAGAGTTATCAATATGCTTACCATTAATGCAGCCAAAATTATAGGTGTTGATGACAGAGTTGGCTCCATAGAAGTTGGTAAGGACGCAGATTTAGTATTGTTTGACGGTACTCCTGCCCTTGATACAGATGCTACAGCTAAGTATACTATTATAAATGGAAAGGTATTTGATATAGAAAAAGATAAATTTACTTTTGATTGTTAGAATTATAGAGACTAAAGGATTGATTTTAATATATTAATTCTTATCATAATAATGATAATTACACATAATTATAAAATGTTTTAATGTATAACTAATCTTAATAAACGAGGAGCCTATCTAAGTTCTAATTAAACTTTTAGATAAATTATGTTGAATTGCATAATGTCTTTTATTTATATCAGATCGAAGGATTGGAGGTTAAAAATGCCAAAAAAAACTTTTTTTAATTTACCTTCTGAAAAAAAAGAAAAAATCATAGAGGCTGTTTATGATTTATTTATTGAAAATGATTATGAAGATGTTAACATTAGAAGGATCACAAATAAAGTAGATATATCTATAGGCAGTTTTTACCAATATTTTCAGGATAAAGACAATTTATATTTGTATTTACTGAGTGAAATAGAGAAAAAAATATATGCACAGCAAAAAGAAATTTCCGGACAATTTTTAATGTATGACAACTTGGTTGCTATCGAAAACATATGTACACCAAAAGAAATAAAATTTAATCGTACCTGGTATAATGTTCCAGTAGAAGTTATGATGAAATTCTATTTTGGGAAATACAGTAAGGAAATGAATAGTATAGTTTGGGATGAGCTTGTGGAGCTTGAGAAAGATGGGAAAATTAAAAGTGATTTAGAAATTGATTTTATATTCCACATTTATGTGACCTCAATGTTCAATATCTTAATGTATTTTAGAGATAATAATATCACCGATGAAAACAAAAAACTTGAAATAAAAAATAAGTTTTACAGAAAATGGTTTATCAATAGTATACTGGATGGAAATAACAAATATTAGTTCAACCTGATAAATATTTCTTATCATTAAAATAAACCTCTTTTTTTATCTATAATTGACTGATAAGAAGATGAATTTAAACACTTTCATCATTTTTAATTTGACATTAAGATGTAGGATAATAATTCACTTTTTATAGTGTAGAACTTTCAAATTATTTGTATATATTTATATATTGGAATGTTCAAAAATAGATATAGTTTCCTTATATAAATTAATTTTTGTAAATTATTTGATGTATTTTATATATATACCTATTCGTATATTTTAAATTTGAGTAAAAAATAATTTTCAATAATTCCAAAAGTTAAATAAATTGAAATTATATAAAGTATTGTTAACAAGTTTGCCCCTCAATCCCCCCAGATAGAGGGGCAAATTTTTATTTTTAACAAATCTTAAAAATGTTTTATGAAGGTTAAAATTTTATTGGCTAAATATTTAGTTTTAGTGCAATTTCCAGCAGGAAAACAGTTATTAATATTTAATAAATTATATAGTAAGGAGGGGTTCCATTGAAAAAAAGTAAAAATAAGATTTATAGGAAAACATTGATAGTCGGTGTAATCTTACTTGTTTTACTTTTGTCAGCGAGCGCTGTTTTTGCAGAATGTACTATGTTAATTGCTGGTAAAGATGCTACTGAAGATGGTTCAATAATAATTGCTCGTAATGAAGACTATGGAGGCAATTGGGCAAAGCATTTTATTTTAAATGAAGCTGAAGAACATGAAGAAGGAGCCACAATAGAATCTGAAAATGGATTTGTTTGGGAACTTCCTGAAAAAACCCTTAAATATTTTTCTGTCCAGGATTGGATTCCGGAATGGGGTAGATTTCATGAAACTGCTATTAATACCGAACAGGTAGGTGTAACGGCAACTACAACTGCCGGGCAAAATGAAAAAGCAAAAGAAGTTGATCCACGTGTTAAAGATGGCCTGGGTGAAAATATCGTTACAACTATCGTAGCTCAAAGGGCCAAAACAGCTCGCGAGGGTGTAAAACTAGTCGGTAAGATGGTAGATGAAAAAGGAGCTAGTGAGACCTTTGGTATGGCAATAGCTGATGATAATGAAGCCTGGTTACTCGAAGTTGGGAGCGGCCACCACTGGGTAGCTGTGAGAGTTCCTGATGACTCATATTTTGTAGGTGCAAATGCCTTAAGGATTGGTGAGGTTGACTTAGAAGACAGTAAAAATTATCTAGGCTCAGATGACCTTATAGATTTTGCTGTTGAAAATGGCCTATATGATCCTGATAGTGGAGAGCCCTTTCATTTTGCCAAAGCATATGGTACTGCAAAAGATTATAGCTCATCAAACTACAGAAGAGTCTGGGGTGGAATTGATTTATTATCGCCCTCTCTAAAAGTAGAACCCGAGGCAAAGAATTATCCATTATTTGTTAAACCAGACAAAAAAATTTCAGTGGCTGATGCAGGCAGTCTATTAAGATGTCATTACCAAGACTCAGAATATGATTCGATCAATGTTAATCAAGAAGAAAGAGGTATTGGTACATTTAGTACAATAGAATCACATGTTATGCAGTTAAGAAATTGGTTACCTAATTCTATAGGTGGCGTACAATGGGTCTCAATGTCTACACCTCTTGCCAGCCCATATGTACCTTATTATGTAGGTATACAGGAAGTACCAGAAGTATATCAAATTGGTGAAAATAAATATGATAATAAATCTGCCTATTGGGCATTTAGATCTCTTGCTAATATATCCAGTCAGGATTACGAGGGTAAAGGCCAGCAGATTAGAGAAGTATGGCAGGAATTTGAACAAGAACAATATAATCTACAAGAAAATATTGAAAAGGCTGCTTTAGAAATTTATGGCAATGACAAAGAATTAGCCAATGAATTTCTCAGTAATTATTCTACAGGCCAGGCTCTGCGTGCTCTTCATAAGGCATATGAGTTAAGAGATGAACTGAGGACAGCTGTTAGTCGTGGTAGATAGAGAGAATAAACAATAAATAAATTAAACAATATTAATAGGCTTCCGGGAGATAAATGCCGGGAGTCTTTTTTAATGTTTTATGAATATTTATTTAAGTTGAATGAATTTAAAATTCTCTTTTTAATAAATAATTTTAAGTTAAGAACCTAATAAGAGATAAACAATATTATGAGAAAAAATAATTTATTAGAGGAATGGTTAATTAAATATTGAATTTATTATAACAATGAGAAGAATATTAAACAATCATTGTATTATAGCTATAAATTAAAAGGAGGATTTAAATGAGTTGGGCTGGAAAGATAGTTGGTGGCGGAATCGGTTTTATGTTAGGTGGTCCTCTGGGCGCTGTTCTCGGAGCTGTTGTAGGAAATAAATTTGATAGTAATGGAAACCCAAGTTCTACCAGCAGCAGATTAAATCGTAGAGAAAAAACGAATATGATATTTTTTACTACAACATTTTCTATGTTAGCAAAATTTGCTCAGGCAGATGGAACTGTTACAAAATCAGAGATCAATGTCATAGATAGATTCGTGAAAGAAGATTTACAATTGGATGAAAGGTCTCGTAAGCTTGCTATAGAAATATTTGATCAAGCTAAAAAAAACAATGATAGCTTTGAAGATTTTGCCAGGCAGTTTTATAATTATTTTCGTCATGAGCAAACTTTACTTATAAGTATGTTAGATTTGCTTACAAAGGTGGCTGTTGCAGACAATAGCTTTCATCAAAAGGAAAGAGATTATATAAAAAGTGCAAAAAAAGTATTTAAAATAAGTGATAATAAATATGAAAGTATTCTGGCCAGATATGATAAAACAGATTCTTTAGATAAATATTATAAGATATTGGAAGTTTCCTCAGATGCTGATATAAGTAAAATTAAAAAGAGTTACAAACAAAAAGTAAAAGATTTTCATCCTGATAATGTAATTGGTAAAGGATTGCCAAAAGAGTATAAGGAGTTTGCTCAAAGAAAGTTTAAAGAGATTCAAAAAGCTTATGAGGTGATAAAGAAAGACAGAAGATAATTTGAAATATTATACCATCTATCTGAGCAAAAACCATCTTTCATTTTTAATAATAATTATCAAAATGAATAAGCCGGAAGAGAAAAATGCTGCAGGGTTTCAAATACTTTTATATTAATATTAATAAGAGTTTTCTCATCTATCTATATCTAGAGATTTTAAGTAATTGATTTAGACTTTATCTTTTTTGAATATAAATTTAAAATTTTGATCAATGATTTATAATTACGGATATTTAATTAGAATATAAAGGTCAAAACCTTAATTGAGTCCATTAAATCTTACAATTTAATTAGTTGATACTATCCTTATTTTTTATTTGACAAGGAAAGTATAAAATGTTAACATGAATAATGAATCATAATTCGGAAAGGATAATTCTTATGAAAGAAAAAAAAGAACTAATTCGTGAGGCAGCAGTAAAGGTGATTGCACAGGAGGGCTTCTATAATACTAAGACATTTAAAATTGCTGAAGAAGCAGGAGTGGCTGTCGGAACTATTTATAATTACTTTGATTCTAAAGATCAGATATTAGAGTATATTTTTAATGTGGAATTTACAAAGAGGATTAACCTATTAAAAGAATTAAAAAATAAAAAGATGCCCATCAAAGAAAAGTTGAAAATTTTTATTGAAAAACACTTCAAAGAAATCAAGGAAAATTTAGATGCAGCCCAAATATTGGTAAGAGAAAAGGAATTTCCCAAATCCAGTGAGTTTTCTGCAATTTTAAATTATTTAAATAAAATACCCCTATTAATAGAAGACATGTTAGATAAAGCAGTAAAAAATGGAGAATTAAAGAAACAAGATACTGCTATCACAGCAGGTTTAATTTTTGGTGCATTACAGGGAGTTGTAGAAAAAGCCCTCAGAACAAACGATATAAAACTTCTAGATACAGCAGACCAAGAAGTTATACGTTTTATTGAAGAAGGCGTGTAAAAAAATTTAATATTATATGAATGAACATTCATTCAAAAGATTAGGAGTGATTATTTAGATGAATAGATTAGCAAAATACATAAACAAATATTCAGTTTTAATTATTATTATCGTCATAGTGTTAACTGTATTTTTTGGGTATCATGCTCGTAAGGTTAATATGACGACAAATATAAAAGATTTTTTCCCTTCAGATGATTTTCAGGTTCAAACCTATGAAAAAATTGAGGATACTTTTGGGGCAGCAGAATATATTATGATAGCTATTAGTGAAAAAAATATATTTAAAAAAAGTACTATTGACAAAATAGATAAATTGTCAAATGAGCTAGCAGAATTAAAAGGAGTTGCTTCAATTAAGAGTTTGACCACTATTAATCAAATTCAAAGTTCAGAGATGGGACTTGAAATTACAAAATTAATTGATGAGGTACCTATTGATGG
>JAGXLU010000070.1 GCA_018334565.1 Halanaerobiales bacterium
AAACTCTAGGCCCCACACCTCTTTTTTCTCAATAACTGTTTTAATATGGTACTCAGCATTCATTCGGCACTCAAGACAAAAAGTTTGCATTTACTTCATCCTTCAATTTTTAAAAAATTCTCTAATACTATTTACTGTTTTCTAATCCCAAAAATATTTTTGATGATTCCAGGTTTTTAAAAAATCTTTTTTTTCTAAAATAGAAATATAAATAGGATTTAAAAATGATTTTATTCTTTTTATTACCATAGCAAACTTCATACGATCATTTCTAATTCTGTTTAGATATCCATTCCACATTCTTATTTTATTTGTATCCTCAATAAACTTTTTGGTGAATATTGCTGGATTTTTTTCTAGTGGTGTTTTCCTTTTTTGAATGGTTCTAGAAATGGCTTCTTTAAGAATCATCCCATCAAAATTTCTAATTTCTGAAATAATGTATATATCATAAAAATCTTTCATTCTACTATTTATAAATGAAAGTCTAAGCATAGCTTCAAATTTTTCTGCTATAACTGATTCCAATGAGTATGTTTTTATTTTAGGTCTTTTCTGATCATTGAGAAAAACAGGATAATTCATTTTTTGTGGTTTTGGAATAATAATATCATTAAATCCAATATCTAACTGTAACTTTCTTCTGGCATTACCTAAATAACTTTTTACATTAATCCTTACTCCTCTATAGTCTGCACCTTCTGCTATTCTTTCAGCTACTATTGATTCAGAATCAAAAGTTACTCCATCATTTACTTGAACATTACAAATTTCACGAAAAAATTCTTCAATATTACCAATATAATTTGAAACCCCACAAGCTAAAAAATCAATATCTTTTGTTGGTCTTGTCTTGAATTCGGTTAAAGATAATATTAAAAGTCCACCTTTTAGAAAGAAATTTTCTTTATAATTGGAAATTGATAATCTATACAATAATCTTTCTTGAAAATATAGTAACAATATCTGATTAAAGTTAATATTTTTATCTTTAGCAATGTTTTTTAACCGAGCTTTTACTGAGGCTTCAATATTTTTTATATCATGCCTCATAGTAATACCTCCAGATATTTATTAAGTAAATTATAAATACTAGTTATATCAGCATATCTTAGCAACTTATCAATATTTCTATCCGTCCTTTTAACATAATCTTTTAATGCTTCTTTGACTATATCCATACCTATTTCATTTCTATATCTTAGACAATCACATATTGTCTTTTCTATATCATAAATCTTAATTTGATGATTGTCCATATTAATTTCCTGAATTCCAATTTCATATTGTTTTTTTGAAAAATAATAGACCTTTATTGGAGGGTAATCTGGTAATACTGGTTTACGTTCATTTCTAAAAATTGCTATATGATATTGCCAGGGATTTATTGTTGTTATATCATAATATGAAAGGGCTGAATGAAGACAAAATACTCCTTTGGGAACTATTTTGCTCACAGAAATAAATTGTTCATTAGCACTATTATTATAATCCTTCCAGTAGTACAATCCGCGTTTAATCTTACTAATAACTCCTTCTTCAAGAAGTTGATATAAATAAGATGTATGAATTTCAGCCTCAATAATATCTTTGGTTCTAGCATAACCATTATTTTTCATAAATATTTTTTTTATTTGAGTATGTTTTTCTTTGTTCATCTACAAACACCTCATTGTTAAATGCGCCCGCATATATAATTATGTGTTAACATTATTAACATGACAATTATATTTTACCATGTTTAATAGTATTTATCAAAATTTTTATTTTATTGCAGTTTGAATATTATTCTATTATTAATTATTCATTTATCTATAGACTTAAATCATATTTCAATAAAAAATCCCACTAGAATTCAAATAGTTCCAGTGAGCGGATTAGTGGATGGAGTAATAATAAATATTATTTTATATTTATTACATTTAGTTAAACTCAATTTTTTAAGATTACTGTGTTTATCTACAGTAATTTGCTAAATTTTTGGTACTTTATCAGATGTAATAATTAAAGAAACTAGAGTACTGTATAAATGACTTTTTTGGAACGTACATGATATTATCACTTTTAATTTTGGGAAATTATTATTTGAAATATACTCTCTATCCATTTTATGACAAGTTTAACCCACTAAACATATACTAATACTATAAGGTATATATAACAAATATATTGATAGATAACATAATCATAAAATAGAAAAGGCTTCAATGATTTTCTAAAAGTACTGAAGTATAATTGCAATTAATGTTTTATCCGATAACCCCTTTTGTAGTTGTAAAAAATATCATCATTTATATTAAACATTTCAAGTATTCAAATCAATATAAAATAAATTAGTTTTTTCTTTACTATAATATCTTAACATTTCAAAGATGATTTTATAGGAAATATATTATTTTTTTCCATAATTAAAATTTATTAGGTAGTTAATATAATATCCAGTATATGTATTAATTATATGAATTTTAAAGTCTGTTCTAGGAATTACTTTTTGACTTTAATTATAGATTTTTTCGGATATATAATTTTTGATTTCTAAAGCTAATTGATATGCCTTTTTAGCTTCTATTTTAGTAGGGGTCCCACCTATTTCTCTAGGATATCTAATTTCAACTGCATAATCATTTAATTCTTTTGCTATTCCATACATTTTTTCAGGAACATTAATTTTTTCAGTCATTAAGTCGAGTAAATAATTTAGATCATGAGTTTTCTTAAATACAATATCCAGTTTAATCAAATAACATTTCAAATATTTTTCCACTGCCTGTTGGCAGTGAAATGTAATTATATCAGTAAGTTCTGGAGAATTATTAAGTAATATTTTTGCTGTTTTAATATCATTTGTAGCTTTTTCAAACCATTGTTGAATTAATTTCTTTTGTTTCTCTGTCATATATAACCTTTCCTTCCTCAAGAATTTTACTAATAAATGAGTGTTTTTCATCTTTCCATTCTTTTATCTCATCAGGAGTATAAACTATTATATCTACTGGGATTTTTAATCCTCTTAAATGTTTAAATACTTCTCGACCTCGTTGGTGGCTGGGTAAAACTGTTTCCTTTATAATCAATAAGTCTAAATCACTATGTTCATTAAAATCATTAGAACAATAAGATCCGAAGAGAATTATTTTTTGAGGATTAACATTTTCCACTATTTTTTTTGCAACTATTTTAATTTCATTCTCGGAAATCACATTTAGTGAAGACAATTTATTCACCTCTTAAAATTATTATATCACAATTAATTATAAAAGAAAAAGCTCTTTAATGTTTAATTCCACTTATTAAAGATTGCAAAGTTTACTACACAACTTTATTTAGAAATGTTTTTTATGTTTGTCTTTCTATGTTTTTAAATGGGTAAAAATTTTAAATTTTTATATCATTTTAAACTATTTTTAAATCAAAAACAAAATAATTATAAAATAATATATTTCATAGTCTAGCCATTTTTTTCTATTCAATATAAGAATAATTTTCACTTACTTCTAAAACAATTCATTATAAAATTTCATATCTTCTTCTAAAGTATCTTTAAACTCATATGCACAATCTTTTGAGCAGAACATAAAAATCAAATCATTTCCTGCTTGTTTAGCTTCTGAATTTAATCCGGTCACAATAGCCCATACTTTTTTACCACCAACTTCTAAATTTGTAATATATCCATTTAGTTTAACTTCTGGATGTTCAGTATCTTTTTTAAATTTAACTGGAATTGTAAAAACTTCACTATCAGTCGTATCATTTCCGCACCAACAGCATTCAGTAGGCATTTTTTTATACATTAGCTGTCTACACCCTTTCTGTAATTTAATTTTTATTATTAAATTTTAGACAAACGTAAATTGTTTTTTACTTTATCAAAAATATTTATTTTATTGTTCCTTAATTTGGTTTCCTTGGTACTAATTTATTTTTTTAGAAAAATAGAAAACTTTGCTAGAAAGGAACTCAGGTAATGTTGGTCGTCTATTATTTCTAAAAATAGAATTATGATGCTGACATAAATTTACTGTTATTATCTCGTAATATAAAAGTGCTGAAAGAAGTCAAAATAAACATCTAGGTAACTTTTTATAAAAAAATCCTTCATAAGCACAATGATTATAATCTATTAAGATAATGTATTTTAAAAGAAAATATTTTGCTTTGAACTTAATTAAAATTTAATTTAGTTTGCTGTAAAAATGGTGGTGTAATAACATTCAAATCATCATCTGCATTCGTAATATTGGCAATAAGTAATGAAGCTTTGCTTACCAACGGTTCTAATAATAGTTTCTTTTTAGATTCTAATTCTTTTTCCAAATTGTTTTTGTTTAGTTCTTGTTCACTATCTTTGTTTATATTATATATAATTTGTAGTGTAACAGAAATATTAAAGATTATTTCCGGTTTGTAATATACTTTTCTAGATAAAATTATACTTACCATATCTTCATTAAAACTATCAATTTCATAATCATCTGAAACTATAAATTCAAAATCTTCTGCTATTTCTTCATCAAAATCAATATATTCATAATTTACATTTAATAAATTTATTTTATAACCTCTTTTTTGATTAATCAAACCCATGAAAGAACCTCCTATCTTTTAGTAATTAATAATATTTTTCTTTCCGTTAGATGATAAATTAGCAATATTTTTCTGTCCTTCTTTTAAATCCTCTAACCAATTATTTTTAGTTTCTTGTTCTTGTAGTTTCCACAAAAATTGTCTTTTAATTGTATTTTTATAATTTTTAAGATTCATATTTTCTCTATTATAATATTTTTGTGTAATTAAAAAGCTCGCATAATCATCCAATTCCATATCGTTATTACTTGCTTTTCTTTTTAATTCGTTATAAAAAGTTTTAGGTAAGTGTAGTTCTAATTTATTTTTACTATCAAGTAATTTATTAATCTTATCTAATAATTCGTTTTCTTTATTTTGATCTAGCTTTGTATTTCCTTTTTTTAATAAATATTTAATATTTTTAGGATCTTGAATTAGTAATAGTTGATTGTTATGGGCGGAATCGGGTACAGCACCGTTTTCATAGCGGTGATAGGTTATTTCCCCCCACCCTAATAATTGGCTCATTTCTTTTTGATTTAAGCCGTATTTAATTCTTGTTTCTTTTATTTCTTCGGGTGATAATAGATTATGTCTTTCTCTATAAATATCAAAAACTTTGCGCTGATTTTTTTTGTCTAATTCTTCATGAAATATTTCCTTCCCACACTCTTTACAGTAAGCTACTTTTGCATCAATATTTATTTTTTCGTTTTTAATAGTATATGTTTCTTCTTTACTTTTTTGTTTATATTCTACAAAATCATCACATTTTTCACAGTAGATAGTATCTACCATTTTGTATACCCCCTTTATTTTTAACAGTTCATTAAAAAATGATAGTTAATTTTATTTATAAGGAAATTCAATTGGATATTTTGCTGGATGAAAAGATAGGCAAACTACCTGTTTTCTGCCTTTAGTTCTAATCCTTATTTTAACATAAAACATTTTATCATCTAATTTCCTTCCAAAAAACCACCAATCATGATCATATTGGTCTTGCTCATCTGGTTCAGGTCCTTTGCTATAATGCTGAACATTTAAATATTCAATAAAATACTTTACCGAATTGATAGGAATATTATATTTAGTTAATGCTTTTATATTCTTTTTTCTATTTACTAAGTGAAACCCATTTTTTGTTTTTATTATTTCCCTAACTTTAGTTAAAAAATCTTCAATATCATTTACTGTTGCTTTTACCATTCTTATATCACTACTTTCAAAATTTGCTTGTTGATATTGTAAGTTTATTATACTATTTCAAAAGAAATAAATCAACCAATTATTTATCATAATATAATTAAAATGAATATATAAGTAAATAATGATGATAAATATTATCTTATGATAAAAATATAGTTAGGCAAATATGTAATATTTTTAATAAATATTAAAATTTTAAAAATAGAAAAACCTCTATAGTTGCAGTAAACCATAGAGGGCAATTGCATGAATTTAGTCAATTTTTAATATTTTTCGTAAAATGGTGATTTTGCGAACTTATTACATTGATACATGAAGTTAGCATTTTTAAACTTCAGAATCGGCTCTTATCATTGTTTTATCAGAGGTTATGGTTTTTAAAACAATTCAAATTTAAAAATTATAAAATTGCTTTTTGAGCTCAATATAATATATAGTACCGATAAAATTGTGTTTTAAATTGATGTTTAAAAATATAAGAATGATACATAAAACAAAAATTTATATAAACAGATATAATGGTCAATATAAATATAGTACCTATTATAATGTGTTTTTATTCGGAACTAATATAACCATTTGTTACATTATAGACTAAAAATTTTCTTTGATTCAAACTATTTCTTCCTC
>JAGXLU010000005.1 GCA_018334565.1 Halanaerobiales bacterium
GATCAAACTCTCCATTTAATAAATGAAAAGCCTTTACATAGCTAAAAACTTTGCTCGCTATTGAAAATTCTTAAACTTGAAACTTATAAGAACTGTCAGGGTCTGCTGTTTACTTTTCAAGGTTCTAAATTATTTATGGTGTAGCATTATTATTATATCACTGATAAAATTATTAGTCAAAAATAGATTCTTTAAGTGGTTCAAAACTCTTAAAAATATTATACTTTTTCTATAATTATCTCATCAGCAACGTTAAATATATTATCAGTTTTTAGAGTCTATGTCAAGAAGAAAACAGTAATTATTTCATTTTTTTTATTTATTTGATTATTCCTCCACCCAACACATAATTATCCTTGTAAAATACAGCAGATTGACCGGGTGTTACAGCTCTTTCTTTTTCCTTAAAAACAACTTTAAATAAATTATTTTTTTCCGGATAAATTGCTGCCAATTTTGCTGGAGAATTATACCTTATTTTACAGCTAACCACAAGAGGCTTAATTAGATTCTTATAATAAATCCAGTTCGGTTTTTTGATAAAAAAAGAATTTTTAAACACATCTTTATTCATGCCAACAATTACGGCATTTTTATCGTAATCCAATCTAACCACATAAAGAGGATATGACTTAGAAATGCCAAGTCCTTTTCTCTGCCCAATAGTATAGTTATAGAGTCCATTATGTTCTCCTAGTTTATTACCGCTCAAATCTAAAATCGGTCCTGTTTTTTTAATATTTTTTGATTGTTCTTCTAAAAATTTTATATAATCATTATCTTCAATAAAACATATATCCTGACTGTCTGGTTTATCATGAATTACTAAATCATAATACTTAGCCATTTTCCTTATTTGTTTTTTACTAAATTGGCCCATGGGAAAAAGACTTTTACCAAGTTGTTTTTGTGATAATCTATACAACATATATGTTTGATCTTTATCTAAATCTTTTGCCTTTTTAAGTAGATCTCTATTATTTATTTTACTGTTGTGCTCTATAAGGGCATAGTGGCCTGTAGCTACGTAGTCAGCATTTAATCTTTTTGCTTCATCTAAAAGAAAGCTGAACTTTATTTTTCTATTACATATCACACAGGGGTTTGGAGTTCTAGCCCTTTTGTATTGCCTAATGAAATCCTTAATTATCGTATTATGAAATTCTCTTGTAATATTTTTTTCATAATGTTTTATCTCTAATTGTTCAGCCACCTTTTTTGCATCACTTAAGGCATTTTTATCTTTATTGCTTAAATTTCCACCTTCAGAAAACATAATAAAGGTCAAGCCAATTACTTCAAATCCTTTATCTTTCAAATATGCTGCAGCTACCGAACTATCTACACCACCGCTCATAGCAACAATAACTTTATCCATGAAAAATCTCCTCTATTTTTATTCTTCTAATTTTATTGCTCTTTGTTTTAAATCTTCTAAGGTTATATTGGATATATAATCAACAATTATTTCTTTCAACTCAACCCACAAATCATGGGTTGCACATTTATCACTAAAATCACATAAAGATTCGTCAGCTATACAATCAACTATATTTAATGGACCCTCTAATGAAATCAGTATTTCCTCTACAGTTATTTCAGAGGGAGGTCTTTTTAATAAATATCCTCCACTTGCTCCTCTAACACTTTTTACCAAACCAGAATTCCTTAAATTTACAAATAATTGTTCTAAATACTGCTCTGAAATATTTTGCTTTTCAGAAATAACTCTCAAAGGAATAGCTCCAGAATTTTTATTTTTTGCCAATTCAATCATTGCCCTTAATCCATATCTACCTTTTGTCGAAACTTTCAATTATCTAATCCCCCTCTTGTTATTAAGAAAATTGAAAATTTTCTTATATATAACAATCTATTATAATATATATTAATTAAAAATTATATTTATAAATATATCTTCTTTAATGTTGAAACTCTTACTTTATTCCCGGTTTTTTCAATTAACTTGCCTTTTAAAGGATTATACACCTCTGGTTTAATATAATAAAACACATCGACTCCCTCATCTCGATAAGTAGTCTTTTTAATTTCACCACTAAAGGACTCTATCTGACCCAAAATTGTGCCAATGTTATTGTAATTCCCACTTGTTTTTACATAAAAATATAGTTTTAATTCTTTAATACCGGCCTTATTAATTGTCATTCGAGCAGTTCCCCCATAAGCTCTTATCAAACCACCTATACCAAGTTGTGTACCACCAAAATATCTGGTAACAACAATTATTGTATTGACCAATCCCATACCTTTTATCCTTTCTAAAATAGGAGGCCCGGCTGATTTAGCGGGTTCACCGTCGTCATCATAGTATTCAAGGTTCTTTTTTATCTTATTATTTAAAAAATAAGCACTTACGTTGTGAGTTGCATCATGGTATTTTTCCTTAATAAATTTCTTGAATCTTTCCGCCTCTTCTATTGTCTTTACATATTTAATATTACCCCAGAAAATACTATCTTTCACTTTGTTTTTAAGCTCCACTGATGACTGGGGTATCATGATTTTCCTCTTCATTTAATCACCTTAATCATCATATTTTGTATTTTTGAGATTTTCTAAAAATTTTTTTATCTTTTGCTCATGTTCAGAGTTAGCTAACTGTAAAAAAGTCTTTTCTTCAACCTCTTGTGGAAAGTATCTCTGCTTTACATAATGTTTTGCATAATTATGAGGATATTTATAAGAATCTCCCCTGCCTAATTTTTTTGCTCCACTATAATTAGATGACCTCAGATGAGCTGGCACAGTACCTGTTTTATTATTTTTAACATATTCTAAAGCACTATCAATCGCCTTAATCACCGAATTGCTTTTAGGTGCACTAGCTATATATATAACTGCTTCTGCAAGTGGTATGCGGCCTTCTGGCATGCCAACAACATGTACGGCATCAAAGGCAGCATTAGCGATGAGCAAAGCCTGGGGATCAGCCAGGCCGATATCTTCTGCAGCATGTATAATTAGCCTTCTTGCTATAAATTTGGGGTCTTCACCAGCTTCAATCATTTTAGCCAACCAAAATAATGCTGCATCTGGATCTGAACCTCGCATACTTTTAATCAAAGCAGAGATGTTGTCATAATGATTATCACCATTTTTGTCGTAATTTAATGATTTTTTTTGTAAAGAATTTCTTATAATCTCCTTATTTAAAGTGATTTTAGCATCTTTATTAACAGGTGTAGTTAATACAGCTGCTTCTAAAGTATTAAGAGCAGCTCTTGCATCTCCATTCGCTAGCTCAGCAATATAATTAATAGTCTCCTCATCGATTCTAACATTATAATTTTTTAAACCTCTTTTTTGGTTAAGTGCATCTTTAATTATCTGAAGAATATTTTTTTTAGATAGAGGTTTCAACTCAAATATTTTTGACCTTGATAATAATGGGGAGTTAATCTCAAAATATGGGTTTTCGGTAGTGGCACCAATCATGATAATTATTCCCTTTTCAACAGCCGGTAATAAGGCATCTTGTTGGGCTTTATTAAACCTATGAATCTCATCTATAAATAATATTGTGCTCTTATCATATAGATCTCTTCCTTCTTTTGCTTCTTTTATTATCTTTCTTATATCACTAACTCCAGATGTAACTGCATTCAATACTTTAAATTGAGAATCAGTATTTTCTGCAATAACAGAAGCGATACTTGTTTTGCCGGTACCCGGTGGCCCATATAAAATTAAAGATTGTATTTGATCAGCTTTTATAGCTCTTTTTAATATCCTATCTTGATTAAGAATATCTTCTTGACCATATATCTCATCTAAACTTTTAGGTCTCATACGATAGGCTAAAGGTTCTTCTCTGTTATTTTTTTTATCATTATTGAAAAGATTTGGCAAAAGATCACCTCATTGCTTCTATTTCATTATTCTCATTAATTATTAAATCAACGGGTAGATCATATTTGTCAATAGGTAATTTATCAACTATAAATGGAGAAAATGTTATACCTATTATTTTTACATCTTCTGTTATTTTACTCAAGAATTTATCGTAATAACCTCCACCATAACCAATTCTATAACCCTGTTTTGAAAAGATCAAACCAGGCACAACTATCATATCAAGGTTTTTATACAACTCATCTTTTCTCAGTTTAATCTTTGGCTCTAATATATTAAACATACCGGCTTGTAGATCTTTTTCAAAGTCTTCTATTTTAGAAATTCTCATATCATTTACGCTTTTATCTATATAAGGTACATAGATATTCTTGTCCTCTTCTGACAATAATTCTTTAATCAGATTATGTGTTTGCACTTCATTTCGAAATGATACAAAAATCATTATATTTTTATATTTATTTTTTTCGATGTATTTTTTTAATTTTTCAGTAATAATTTTACTTTTTTCTTTGATGAACTCTAAAGACAAATTTTCTCTTTTTCTAAGGTATTCTTTTCTCAAATTATTTTTGCTTTTCATTTTATTCACCTTGTATAACGAACATAGGGCAGAACATTATACATCTCCTTTCTTTACTAAATAGGGACATATTTTCTAAATGTAAATTCCATACTTTTTAATTCAGAGCAGCTTAGTTGGTCTACTTTTCATTCCTATTATTCTATAAGATATCCTTTAAAACTATTATATATTATTAAAGGCATAATTTAAATAAAAAATCCCCAAAATGGGGATTAAAAATGTCCGCTCTGCCGCTGGAATCATTTAATTTTGATCCCTTTCCGCAAGGTGGGTGCCCTCCTATCTGGTTTATATGTCCTTCTAAAGGCTTATATGCCGCAGACAGAGACCAGGCTCCCTTTCAATATGTGTTGGTCAAAATTTTTTATAATCCTCGCAAACACAGCAGACCTTTTATTTAATATTATATTACCATAACTTGTTACAAAATTCAATCTATATCAACTAAATCAATATGAAGTTCATCCAACTGCTTCTTATCAACTTTTGAGGGGGCCTTAGTTAAAGGTGAAGTTGCTTTCTGTGTTTTTGGAAAGGCAATTACATTTCTGATAGAATCTGTATTAGCTAATATCATTATCATCCTATCCAAGCCCAAAGCAATGCCTCCATGAGGTGGTGTCCCATACTGTAAAGCATCCATCAAAAATCCAAATTTATTTTCAATTTCTTCTTCAGTAAAATTCATTACATCAAATATTTTATGCTGAAGTTCTTTGTTACTTATCCTGATACTTCCCCCACCCAATTCTTCACCATTTAAAACTATATCATAAGAATTAGCTTTGATTTTATCTAAATCATTATCAAGTTCGTCAACATCATCCAATAACGGTGCTGTAAAAGGATGATGTTTGGCCACATACCTGCCCTCTTCTTTTTTGTATTCAAACAAGGGAAAATCAATAATCCAGGTGAATTCATACTTATTTTTATCTATTAAATCTAATTCTCCAGCCAATTTTACTCTGAGTTTTCCCAGTGAAGTAGCAACTATATCAGGCTGATCAGCCACAAAAAGCATCAAATCCCCATTTTTAGCTTCCATTCTCTCAATAATTTTGTTAATAGTTTCTTCAGTAAAGAATTTAGCTATAGGAGACTTTATTTTATCATCTTTAATCATGATCCAGGCTAATCCCTTAGCTTCATACAATTTTACATATTTTTCTAAATCATCAATTTCACTTCTTGAAAATTTTGCACCAGCTTTAACTGTTATACCTTTCACTTGTCCATCATTTTGGACAATGTTACTAAAAATTTTAAATTGAGAGTCTTTTACAATATCTGAAATATTTTTTAACTTCATATCAAATCTCAAATCCGGTTTATCTAAGCCATATTGATCAATTGCCTTTTGATATGTCATAACAGGTATTTTTTTTGGCAATTCAATATTTTTAGTAGCAAAGATATCTCTTAAAAGATTTTCAGTCAATTCAAATATATTCTCCCTTGTAATAAATGACATTTCTATATCAATCTGAGTGAATTCTGGTTGCCGGTTGGCTCTGAGATCTTCGTCTCTAAAACACTTTGCTATTTGAAAATATCTTTCCATTCCGGAAACCATGAGGAGTTGTTTGAAAAGCTGTGGTGACTGAGGTAAAGCATAAAAATGGCCAGCATTTATACGACTGGGAACTAAATAATCTCTGGCCCCTTCTGGAGTACTTTTGGTTAAAAGAGGTGTTTCTATTTCTAAAAATCCACTGTCATCCATAAAATCTCTGGTAATCTTTACAACTCGATGCCTTAACTTTATTATTTCACGCATTATGGGCCTTCTTAAATCCAAATATCTATATTTTAACCGCAGGTTTTCACCAGGATTAACATCATCTTCTATTAAAAATGGAGTAGTGTTAGCTTTATCTAAAATTTTAAGTTGTTTGCCCTCCACTTCAATTTTTCCTGTAGCAAGTTCTTGATTAATATTTCCCTTGGGCCTCTTTCTAATTGAGCCTTTTACAGCTATAACATACTCTGATCTTAATTGGTCAGCCTTATTAAAGGCCTCCTTCTCTATGTGGGGATTGAAAACAACCTGAATAAAGCCGGATCTGTCTCTAACATCTATAAAGATTACTCCCCCGTGATCTCGTCTTTTCTGTACCCAACCCATGATTGTAACATCTTTATTTATATCTGAAATTTCAAGCTCACCACAATGGTGTGTTCGGTTAAAGCCATCTAATTTTCCTAACACTTATATGTCCCCCTCTAAATCATCTTTTCTATACTCTTTACTAAATTGTCTATATCAATTTCTTGTTCTTTTCCGCTTTTCATATTCCTAACGGTTGCTTTTTTGTTTTCTAACTCATTTTCACCTATTATTACAGTATAGGTGGCATTCATTCTATCAGCCGATTTCATTTGGCTTCCTACGCTTCTGCCCATATAATCTATTTCTGCTTTAATGCCTCTTCTCCTAAATTCTTCAAGTAATTTAAAGGATGCAATTTCTGCTTTTTTTCCGATAGTTGTTAAGTAAATATCAACACTTTTATCTATAGGAATTTCAATACCCTGTTTTTTAAGTGTTAGTAATAACCTTTCTACCCCAAGGGCAAACCCAATTCCGGGCACATCTCTTTTGCCTATTTCTTCCGCTAATCGATCATATCTGCCTCCGCCAAAGATAGTGTCCTGAGCTCCCAGCCCTTCATACTTAACCTCAAAAGCAGTTTTTGTATAATAATCAAGCCCTCTAACCAAACCGGGATCTATTATAAAATCAATATTAATATTATGCAAATTTTCTTTTAAGTTATCAAAATGAACCTCACACTCATCACATAAATAATCAATGATTTTGGGGGCTCCGTCTATTACCTTTTGACATCTGTCATTTTTACAGTCTAAAACCCTGAGAGGATTTTTATCAATGCGTCTTTTACAATCCTCACATAATTTATCTATATTATTATTGAGATAATCTTTTAATCTCTTCAAATATTTAGGTCTGCATTTCGGACAACCAATAGAATTGATATAAAGTGATAAATCTTCTAAACCCAAAATATCCATATAATGCATACCCACTGCAATAACTTCAGCATCAACCCGGGGATCTTGGCTCCCAAAAACCTCAATACCTAATTGATTAAATTGTCTGTAACGGCCTGATTGTGGACGCTCATATCTAAACATAGGACCAATATAGTAATATTTGGTGGGCTGGGCTTTACCGTAAATCTTATTCTCTAAAAACGATCTAACAACTGAAGCAGTACCTTCTGGCCTCAGAGTTATACTTCTTTTTGATTTATCTTCGAAGGTGTACATTTCTTTTTCTACGATATCGGTTTCTTCACCTATACCCCTTTGAAATAGTTCTGTATATTCAAAAATAGGAGTCCTAATCTCGTCATAATTATAGAGATCAAAAATATATTTAGCTTTGGACTCTATATAATTCCATTTAAAAGATTGAGGGGGTAATATATCATTTGTTCCACGCGGAGCATTTATCATATTATTTCACCCTTATATTATTTATTAATTCTTTAATAAATCATTTTAATTATTGATTACTTTCAATCTCTTCTTCAATAGAAGTTGGGGTGTCTTCAGTTTCTTCTGTTTGCTGTTCAGTTTCTTGACTTTTTTGTTGTATTTCAGAAATTTTGTCCATTTCTTTTTCCGCTTCATCATTAGCTCCGATATTATTAAATGCCATAAATAACTGGTAATGGGCATAAATATTACTGCCCGCCTGTTCTGAAGCATTTAGATACTGTTCAGTTGCCTGTTCTTTTTGACCCCTTTCAGCCAAATAATCTCCATAATTTAACCTTAATTCCCAGTTTTCCGAAAATTCTTCTATAGCAGTATCATAGATATCCGATGCCTGTTCATATTGTTCAGCACCACTATAAGCCTGGGCAAGATAAGTGTATATACTTACAGAAGTATTCTCACTATCTATTAAATTTTTAAAACTATCAATGGCAACCTGATAATTACCTTTATCAAGGGCATTATATGCAAATAATATAGGGTCATTTATGATAACATTGGCTTCTGTTTTTTTATTTTCTAACCAATTATTGTAGGCTTGATTCTGCTTTTCATTTAAAAGATTTTCTTTAATATTTGTTCTTACTTCCTCTAATTCGGGTTTATCTTCAGATTCACCGTACAATTCTTCATACCGATTTTTAATTTCTTCTTCACCGACTTCTATATTACTGTAGGTGGACTGTTTAACTTTATTAACTTTTTTAGAATTAACCATATTTAATCTTATATCATTTTTAAATTGTTCATAGGTGTATTCCTGACTACTTAAATTTTCTTCTAATTCTTCTTTTGTCATGTCATTTTGCTCTAAAATTTCATCAATTTCTTCTTCTATTTCCTGGTCAGTAACTTCTACATTTATATCCATTTCATCTGCTTCTGTTAATAATATTTCCCTTTCAATCATAGCATTTAACACATTCAATCTAAAGGGAATCACCTGAGTTTGTGTCAAGTTACTTGCTTGTGAAGCATTACTTCTCAACACAGATAAATATTGTTCTGGTGTAATGCCTTTATCATTTACCTGTGCTATATATTGTGATTGGGTAGCCCTGTTGCTGCCACTATTTTGGGTCATATAAGATCCAAATCCCATCAAACCACCGGTAACTATAAATGCAGCTACTACGATGTAAACTACAATTTTACTATTATTCCTTAAATTATCAAACATTAATAAGTCACTCCTTAAGATATTTAAAGATATTATAAACGCGAGTTGATATCTTTCATAATTTTATCTTATTGATTTTAAAAAGTCAACACAAATAAGACTTTAATCTATTATGTGAACCTCTTATAAACACTGTTTTTAAACTTCTTAATAGTTGTTGTTTGGCCATGACCAGGGTATACTTCTGTTCCATCGGGGAGCGGTAATATCTTTTTTTTAATTGACTTCATCAACATCTTATGTGAAGATCCTAATAAATCTGTTCTCCCTATACCCATATTAAAAATCGTATCTCCACTGATCAATACTCCTTTATTTTTATCATATAAACAAATACTACCAGGACTGTGCCCTGGTGTATGAATTATCTTAAATTTATAATCCTCTACTTCTATTATTTCCCCCTCTGTTATAAGGTTATCCGCCTTTTTAAGTTTCACCAATTTATTTTTACCCAATTTTACAGATAAGTTTTTCTTCGGATCAATTAAAGCTGCTTGATCATCTTTATGTATATATATTTCTGCATTGGTTGCCTCTTTTATTTCTAAATTAGCAGCAATATGATCAAAATGACCATGGGTATTAATGATTTTATCAACTTTGACATTGCTTTTTAAAATCATATCCATTATCTTATTAACCTCATCACCTGGATCAACTATAATAGCATTCCCATTCTTCTTTCCAATTAAATAACAGTTGGTAAAATTCACACCAACTGTCTGTGAAATAATCATAATATTCCTCCTGCTAAAATTCTTTTTCACTGTCTATCAGTAAGGTCACTGGACCATCATTAACTAAACTAATATCCATCATGGCCTGGAATTTTCCTGTGGCTACCACTAAATTTTGTTTTCTTATTTCTTCTACAAATGTATCATATAGTTGTTCTGCTCGATCAGGGGGGGCTGCATTAAAAAAACTGGGTCTTCTCCCTTTTTTACAATCACCATATAATGTGAATTGTGAAACCACCATTATACTTTTATTTAAATTAAGTGCAGAAAGGTTCATTTTCCCTTCAGCATCTTCAAATATTCGTAAATTAATTATCTTATTAATTAAATAATCGATATCAGTCTCATCATCCTCTCTACCAATACCTAATAAGATAAGCAGACCTGAATCGATAGCGGCTATCTTTTCATTTTGAACGGTCACTTCGCTTGATTTAACTCTCTGAATCACTGCTCGCAAAAAAACCACTCCTTATCAAGTTGGATTAGATCTCATAACTGATAAAACTCCAGAAATATCTTTTATTTTATTCATAATATCCTTCATGTGTTCCCTGCTGCCCAATTCAATAGACAATTCGATATGAGCTTTGCCGTATTTATCAACTCTAGCATTGACAGATAAAAGTTTTATCTGTTCATTTTTGATTAATCTGGTCACATCATTTAATAGAGCCGTCTTGTCAACTGCTGTGATATTAATATCAACCGAATAAGATTCTGAACGTTTTTGATCCCACTCAACTTCAATAATCCTCTCTTCATCTTTTTCAATCAATGATTTTAAATTTGGACATCCTCTGCGGTGTATAGAGATCCCTCTCCCCCTAGTAATGTATCCAACAATGTCATCCCCAGGAACCGGATTACAGCATTTAGCAGTTCTAACTTTCAAATTATTAACTCCTTTTACTGTAACTCCTTTATCAGAGCTTTTAGTAGAAGGTGCAGATTTAAGATCGTCTATAGATATTTCTTCTTCTTTTATATCTAACTTATTAATCACCTGTTTAACCGAAATATTATTATATCCAATAGATTCTAAGAGGTTTTCTCGCGTGCCCTCTCCTAATTCATCCGCAATTCTTGTTAACTCCTTTTCTCTTTCTTTACCAGATAAATCAACATGATTTCGGGCAAACTCTCTTTTTAATAATTCTTTGCCCCTTCTTATTATTTCATCCTGCTGCTGCTTTTTGAACCATCTTTTTATTTTGCTTCTAGCAGTAGATGTCTTTACATACTTCAACCAGTCTCTACTGGGTCCTGTACTCTTTTTAGATGTAATAATATTGACAATGTCCCCGTTATTGAGTTCATATTCTAAAGGTACAATTTTACCATTAACCTTTGCTCCCACACAGCTGTGACCAACTTCTGTATGAATATGGTAGGCAAAATCAATAGGTGTTCCTCCTTGAGGTAAAGACATCACATCACCTTTAGGTGTAAAGACAAAAACCTCATCTTCAAATAGATCTATCTTTAAAGCCTTCATAAATTCCTGAGGTTCCTGTAAATCTTTTTGCCATTCCAAAAGCTGTCTCAACCAGGAAAGTTTCTCTTCATAATCATTATCAGTTGTTTTACCTTCTTTATATCTCCAATGAGCAGCAATACCATATTCAGCGGTACGATGCATTTCATGAGTCCTAATCTGGACTTCCAGAGGATCTCCACTTGGGCCTATAACTGTAGTATGCAGTGACTGGTACATATTAGATTTCGGCATAGCAATATAATCTTTAAAGCGGCCGGGCATAGGTTTCCATATTTCATGAACAATGCCCAGTACCTGATAACAATCTCTAACACTATCCACCAAAATCCTGACAGCAGTAAGATCATATATTTCACTGAAATCAACTTCTTTTCTCTGCATCTTTTGATAAATACTGTGTAAATGTTTGGAACGACCATATATTTCTGCATTTAAATCTTGTTCGTTTATATTCTCTTTTAAAATGCTAATAGCATTTTTTACAATTCTGTTTCTAGAAAATCTATTTTCTTTTATTTTTTTCTTTAATTCTTTATATACATCAGTCTGAAGATAATAAAAACTTAAGTCTTCTAACTCAGATTTCATGCGTGACATTCCTAACCTATGAGCTAATGGCGCATAAATTTCTATAGTTTCTTCCGATTTGAATATCTGTTTTTCTCTGTTGAGATATTCTAAGGTACGCATATTATGCAGTCTATCAGCTAATTTAATTAAGACCACTCTGATGTCTTTGGCCATAGCTAAAAACATTTTTCTTAGACTCTCAGCTTGATGTTCTTCCTTTGACTTAAAGTTTAACTTTGTCAGCTTAGTAACCCCATCTACTAATAGAGCCACCTCGTTTCCAAAGATTTCTTCAATATCTTTTCGGGTAAACTTCGTATCCTCTACAACATCATGTAATAAAGCGGCGGTAATAGAGATTATATCAAGACCTAAGTCAGCCAGGATATATGCCACATGAATAGGATGATCAATATAGGACTCACCAGATACCCTTTTTTGATCCTGATGTGCTTCATCAGCCATGCGATATGCTCTTTTAATAATATCAAGATCAGGATCATCCATATCAGACCTGATTTTCTTTAATAAAGTCTCTATTTCCATATAAATCACTTCATTCCATAAATATATATAAAATTAATGCTGTAAAAGAGTAAATATATCATAGCCTTCGATCATATCTCTGCCATTTAAATCCATTAATTCTAACAAGAAAGCTATGCCTACAATCTCACCACCTAATTTTTCAATTAAATCTACTGAAGCCTTCGTGGTCCCTCCTGTAGCTAAAAGATCATCAACCAGTAGTATTTTATCCCCTTTGGAAAAGGCATCACTATGTATTTCTAATTCGCTGCTTCCATATTCTAAATCATAACTTGCAGTATATTTATCATAGGGTAACTTGCCCGGTTTTCTTACTGGGATAAAACCTTTGTTTAAAGCATAAGCCATAGGAGTACCTATGATAAACCCCCTGGCCTCTATTCCAACTATATAATCAATATCCTCATCTTTATAGATTTCTACCAGTGCATCAATGGCTGCTTTAAAAGCTCTATTGTTTTTTAGAAGTGGTGTAATATCTTTAAAAAGTATGCCCTCCTTAGGAAAGTCAGGGATGTTCCTAATATAATCATTAAAGTTCATCGGTCTCCTCCTTAATTTTTTTAAAGTTGTCAATCAAGAAAAACAAATTCTTCACTTTCAACATCTCTTTTAAATCATTATACTCTTTTTTAACCTTAATAATATTATTATAATATACTGAATTTGATAAGTCCAATTTAGACTTATTTGAATCAACTATTTTTAGTTTTTCCCCTTTTTCTTTCAGTTGATTTTGTTCTAATAAAATATCAATAATCTTATTGACTTGATCAGTATTAGTATCTAATTTATCATACATGGTTTTATATATTTTATCTTTTTGATAAATAGATTGATCTATTTCATCCTTAATTAAATTATATGCTTTGAAGATGGTTTTCTTATCTGGTAAACTAGCTTTTATTAAATTTTTATTTAATCCAAAATCTGATTGATTATAGATCAAATGAATTACCTTTTGTTTAGTCTGAAAGTTAATTAAAAATAAATATAATTCTTTTAAAGAAAAAGGAATAGAATACATTACCAGATGTGTATCTTTTTTTATAACTTCTTCAAATTTTCTATCAAATAATATGACCGCAGATTTTTTATTTTTGAAATCCTTCCAATTATTAAAAAGGATATCTATATTTTTTTCCAATAAGCTTTTTTTTAGTTCCTTAATTTTATTTTTGCCATTTATATATATGGCAATATTTTTTTGATACCTCTTTAACCCTTTTATATATTTGATTTTATTATTAATATATCTTTTATCATAAATAGTATAATCATATTTTTTAAAGGTTAAGGGGAAATAAGTAGGATCAGATCTCACATTTATATCTTCAATCCTTAATTCTATTTTATTTTTTCCCATCCAGTTGTTCAAATATATCTTTGCTGCCAGGTCAAGTCTTTTATTTTTGATCTTTAAATTAATATCTCCCATATTAAAAGCAATCCCAGTAATTCCATTATGTAGCTCTATCTTTAAATGTTTGGCTTGACTGCCAACTGTATAATGATTTTTTAAATTTATATCACTTATTAAAAATTTTGGCCTAGGGTTGCCTATTCCAAAGGGCTGTAGTTTATTTAAATCTTTATATAGTTGCAAATTTATTTGATCAATTTTAAGAATCTCATCCAAATTGATTCCGGGAATGAAATCTATTGGATCTAAATTTTCTTTGATATGTGTATTTATTTTTTCCACGAATTTATTTATATTTTTCTCCTTAACAGTTAAACCTGCTGCCATAGAATGTCCACCGTAGTTTTCTAAAAATTCTTTACAGTACTCAAGGCCTTCTGTTATATCAAACCCATTAATACTTCTGGCAGAACCATGTCCGATTCCATTTTCATCCAATGCAATTAAGATTACAGGCAGGTAATATCTTTCAACCAGCCGAGAAGCTACAATCCCAATAACTCCCCTGTGCCAATTTTTAGCAGCAAGCACAATAGGATTTTGTGCCTTTATATCTTCAGGCTTAACCATTTTTAATGCCTGATTATGGATCTCTTTTTCTTTCCTCTGGCGCTCTTTATTAATTGCAATCAATTTTTTGCTTATCCTAAGAGCAGTATCTTCTTGATTAGTTGTTAACAGTTCTACAGCCTTTTCTGGTTCTTCCATTCGACCAATAGCATTGATTGGTGGAGCAATTATATAGCCTATTTGACCAGGATTAATTTCTTGATTAGATAAACCCAGATCCTCCAACAATTTTTTTAAGCCTATTTTATCGGTCTTTTTTAGTTTATCTAAGCCTTCTTTAACCATGATCCTGTTATCATTCTTTAAAGGAACAATATCTGCAACTGTTCCCAGTCCTACTAAATCGAGATGATCTCTGCAACATCCCGCCTCTAATTTTTGATCAACAGCCTGGATCAATTTATATGCCACACCGACTCCGGCTAACACCTTGAAGTAATCATTCGCGTTTCTTTGAGGATCTATAACCGCATCGGCCGGAGGTAATTGGCTTTTTAATTTATGGTGGTCAGTAATGATTACTTTGATATTTCTTTTCTTTAGATACTCCACTTCTTTTACAGCAGTTATTCCACAATCTACAGTAATCACTAGATCAAATTTATCAAGCTTAATCTTATGTAAACTCTCTAAACTTAATCCATAGCCTTCTTTAAGCCGGTTAGGAATATAATAATCAAAATTATTAAATCCAATATCTTTAAAAAAATTGATCAATAGAGCAGTTGAAGTAATCCCATCTACATCATAATCGCCATAGATTAATATTTTTTTGTTGTCTTGTATTACTTTAATTAATATTTGAACTGCATTTTTAAGATCTTTCAAAAGATAAGGATCTTTAAGATCTAAGTAATTAGGTTTTATGAAACGCTGCGCCTCAACTTTTGTATTAATTCCTCTGTTGTGTAAAATTTTATTCAAGATATTATTTTTGTGGATTTTATTTAATTTTATTTCTTTTAGATACCACATATTTTTCAAATTTATCACCTGTTGCTTTTTTAAATATAAAACCCCCTATTATTAAGGGGGTAATTATAGCTTTTTAATTACTTTTGTTATTATCTTTTTCATTTTCAGTATCTACATCCTGAAATTTGTCATTTCCATTTCCGAGATCTTCGTCTTGATCATCTTCTTTTAAATCATATGCTATATCTTGTTTATCATCATCTGCACTTTTTTTCTTTCTTTTATTAAAAAAACCTCTCTTTTCTTTCTGATTTTCTTCGGCTTCTTTATCAGGTTCATCATTATTTTGATCTAAAGTGTTATAGTATTGTGCTTTTTGAGTTTCTTCTCTAAGATTATTCAATTTCTGTTGTAATTCTTCCTTTTCCAATCTTAGTTTCTTATTTTCTCTTTTGAGCTGAAACTGTTTAAAGTAGCTAAAAATACCAATCACAAGTGCACCAAAGATAATCGATACCAGCACAACAACAGCAAGTGAGATCTCAAAGTTCCATATTAAAATATTTAAGGCTACAATAGTAGCATTCTGGAGAGCAAATATTGCAACTATTATGGCAAATATCAATCCAAAAATAATAGTTCCCTGCATATTTAAAACCCCTTTCTATTTTTTATTAACTAACCTGTTAGTCCAGGTTACAAGCAGGGGGCTGGCTATAAATATAGAAGAATAAGTACCAGCAAACATACCTATAAATAATGCAAACATAAATACTTTAATGGAAGCCCCACCGAATAAATATATCGCTAATATAGTTATGAGTGTTGTTAAAGAAGTATTTATTGATCTCGGTAATGTATCAATGACAGCCTGATTGGCCAACTTTTCAAACGGTGTTTTATGCATTAACTTCATATTTTCTCTTATTCTATCAAAAATTACTATAGTGTCATTTATAGAATAACCTATTATAGTTAATAAAGCAGCAACAAAGGGTGTGTTTATTTCTCTACCCAAAATTGCAAATATACCAAGTGTAATTAACACATCATGCAATAAGGTTATAATAGAAACAATTGCAAATCTAAATTCAAACCTTACACTTATATATAGTACAATCGCCACTGAGGCAATCAACAATGCCAACAAGGCTCTTGTTCTTAACTCCTGACCTATTATCGGGTATACAGTCTCAGTTCTCAACATTTCTGTGGAAGGATAGTTGTTTTTTAGACCCTCCTCTATATCATTGATCTGTGTTGGAGTTAGTTCTTTAGTACGAATAATTGTACCGTGAAAATCAAGTGTGTCAGATTGTTGAATTTTACTATCATCTGTTATATTGATATCCTGCAGAATATTCCTTACTTCTTCATTAGTTACACTCTGGTCAAATTTAAATTCTAAAATGGTACCACCCTGAAAATCAATCCCAAAATTTAGACCACCCATTGCTAAAAAGAGCAATCCTATGACAATTATCGTTATAGAAATTGTATACCAGAGTCTTCTTTTGCCCAGTATATCCATTTTCTCTACCTCCTCTGTGCACCAAATGCAGCACCGCTTTGTAGCAAGTTAGAATGAGTAAATAAGTCTATGACATTTCTGGTTATAAAGAAAGCTGTAAACATACTCACTAATACACCTATACCCAAAGTAACTGCAAATCCTCTAACTGTACCACTTGTATAATAAGCCAAAATTAATGCAGTTATCAGAGTGGTAACATTAGCATCAATAATTGTTTTATATGCCCTCTTAAAACCTGCATCGATGGAAGCCCTCAGCGTTTTGCCTGACTTTCTTTCGTCCTTTATTCGTTCAAAAATAATGATATTGGCATCTACGGCCATACCGATTGAAAGTATTAAACCAGCAATACCGGGTAAAGTTAAGGTGGCTTGTAAACCTGCCAAAGTGCCCATCAACAATATTCCATAAATTATTAATACCCCAGCAGCAAGTACACCCGGGAATCTATAATAAAACATCATATAAATGGCAACCAGAATTAAACCAATTGAGCCCGCTATCAGACTCTTTCTAATTGATATTTCACCCAAAGTAGGTCCTACTGACCTGCTTTCTACTACTTTAACAGGAACTGGTAGTGAGCCCTCTCTGATCAAAATCGCATCTTTTTGAGCCGCTTCTACTGTTTCATAACCGGTTATTTGACCTTTTCCAGAAATTGTATCCTGAACAGTAGGATTTGTTAAAAGCTCATCATCTAAGTAAATACCGATCTTTTGTCCAATATATTGACTAGTGATCTCTTCGAACTTATCTGAACCTTCTTTATTCATCTCAAAGGCTACCACAGGTCTTCCATACTGGTCATAATCTGCCTGAGCATCTTTTATATATTCACCTGTCAACAATACCTGCTTAGCAGAGTTTTTAAATGTCAAGACCGCTGTCCTACCAATGGTTTCGATAGCTTCATTTGGATCATCAATTGCAGGTAGTTCAACTATAATTCTGTCACTACCTTCTCTTTGAATAATCGGTTCAGTTAGACCAAGTTGATTTACACGTCTTTCAATAACACTTACTATACCTATCATAACCTCATTATTAATTGCTCTTTCTTCTGTAGGTTGAGCCTGTAAAACAATATGAGACCCACCCTGTAAATCAAGGCCGAGATTTATATTATAATAAGAATATAAAAATACCGCAAAAGCAATTATAGCTATGATGAAAATAAGTTTATAAATTCTTTTCTTTTTATATCTCATAGAACTTTTCCTCCCGTTTCTCAACAATTATAAAATATTATAAGCCTTCATAATCTACATGTTCTATTACCCTCATTTTATTAATAGGCCAATATACCCAGAAAGCAAGACCAGATATGCTGTCATAGGAAACGAACCCGACATAACCAGGATATCTACTGTCAGCACTGTGATTGCGATTATCACCCATAACAAACACAGATTTATCAGGTACCTGATATGGGCCAAAGTTACCTATCATATCTTCATTTATATAATTCTCTTCCAGAGGTTGGCCATTTACATAGGTTACCCCATCTTTAATATAAATGGTATCTTTTGGTAGACCTATAATACGTTTAATATATTTTTTATTAGGAGCTCCATGAGGAGTAAAAACAATAACTTCTCCTCTCTGGGGTTCTCTAAATCTATAAATAAATTTATTGACAAATAACCTCTCCCCATCATGAAGATTAGGCTCCATAGACTTACCATCAACCACAAAGGATTGGGCAACAAATGTAATTATAAAAAATGCTAAAATACCTGCAATAACAACAGACTGCAGGATTTCTTTTACATCTCCGCTATCCAATTTTAGTCACTCCCAATATTTTAAACCTTATTTTTCTGACTCTTCATCGGTTTCTTTTACCTCTTCTTTTTTAGGCTTATCCATTCTTGCAATAGCCTTATGAACAACATCTACATCAACATCAGAAGAAATTCTTAATCTAATATTATCTTCCTTAAGTTTAACTATTTTACCTCTTAATCCGCCTATAGTGACTATCCTATCTCCTACTTTTAAATTTTTCAACATATTACTGTGTTCTTTTTGTTGTTTTCTTTGTGGTCTTATTAAAAAGAACCAAAATACACCGAAAATTAAGACCCATGGTAAAATTGCGTAAATATATTCCATTTTTGAACCTCCTTGTTTTTTCTTATTTTTTTTTTACTCTCTAATAATTTCAATACTGGACTAAAATATCCTTTAAATTTTTATAAATTAAATATCTGTTTAGGTTGTGTTACAAATATCTATGATAAAATTTTTCTCTAAAAGACAAAAAATTATTATTGTCAATAGAATCTCTAATCCGCTGCATTAGATTTATAAAAAAGTACAGATTATGGTAAGTGGTTAACCTGATTCCCAAAATTTCTTTTCTTTTCAACAAATGTCTGATATATGCCCGAGAATAATTTTGACAAACCTGGCAATCACAATGTGGATCCGGGGCTTTAAAATCATCTTTGTAAGTTGCATTTCTTATAGTTAATCTACCTTCAGATGTATAAATAGAACCATGTCGGGCAATCCTGGTTGGCATTACACAATCAAACATATCAATGCCTCTCATAACTCCCTCAATCAAATCTTGGGGGGTTCCCACTCCCATTAAATACCTCGGTTTGGCAGATGGCATCTGCCTCGCGGTATAATCTAGTGTCTTCAACATATCATTTTTTGCTTCACCAACACTTAATCCTCCGATTGCATATCCCGGAAAATTAATCTCTACCATCTTTTGAATGCTTTTTTCTCTTAAATCTCGAAAAACCCCACCCTGAATAATACCAAAGAGACTTTGTTTGTTGTTATCCATTGCTTCTTTCGAACGTTCAGCCCATCGGATTGTACGTTCAAGTGATTTCTTTACATAATTATAATTATTTGGTTCGGGAGGACATTCATCAAAGGCCATAACTATATCAGAACCAAGAGCATTCTGTATCTCGATTGACTTCTCTGGTGAAATAAAATGTCTGGAACCATCAATATGTGATTGGAAATACACGCCTTCTTCTTCAATTTCACGTAAGTCTGATAAACTAAATACCTGAAATCCTCCACTGTCAGTCAGGATTGGTTTATCCCAATTCATAAATTGATGCAAGCCCCCGGCTTTTTTTATTAAATCATGACCAGGCCTTAGATATAGATGATAGGTATTAGCCAAAATTATTTCTGCTTGTATTTCTTTTAACTCATCAGGTGTCACCGCTTTAACCGTTGCCTGAGTTCCAACCGGCATGAAAATGGGGGTATTAATTTCACCATGTGTAGTTTTGATTTTTCCACGTCTTGCTTCTGTATCTGTATCCACTTTTAAAAGGTCAAATTTAAAACCCATTAATCTTTACATCCTCTCTAATATATAAACATAGCATCTCCCAAACTATAAAATCTATATTTTTCATCTACAGCTTTTTGATAGGCCTTAAAGATTTTTTTTCTTCCTGCTAAAGCAGAAACCATCATCAATAAGGTAGACTTAGGTAAATGAAAATTCGTAATTAAAGCATCTATTACTTTAAATTGATAGGGTGGGTAAATAAATATATCGGTCCATCCTCTATATTCAGTAAGTTTACCCCCCTGGGCCGCAGTTTCTAAAGCCCGACTAACTGTAGTCCCTATTGAAATTATACGTCCATCTTTAGCCTTGGTTTCTTTAATTTTTTCTACAACATCTTGCGCTACTTCCACATATTCTGCATGCATATCATGTTCTTTGATAACATCAGTCCGCACCGGTCGAAAAGTTCCCAATCCTACATGTAAGGTAATATATCTGATACTGATTTTTTTATCCTCAATCTTTGTAAGCAACTCAGGAGTAAAGTGCAATCCAGCCGTGGGGGCAGCTACTGAGCCTTCTTTTTTTGCATAGACTGTTTGATATCTTTCTGGCTCTTTTAGTTCATTTTTTATATATGGCGGTAAGGGCATCTTACCTAATTCATCTAATATTTTGGAAAAACTACCTTGAAATGAAAATTCCATAATCCTGCCACCAAAATCTGTATATTCAACAGCTTTTCCCACCAGTTGACCATCACCGAAACTAACTTCTACACCTTTTTTGACTCTTCTGCCTGGTTTTACTAATACCTCCCAGCGTTTTTCACTAACTTTATTTAATAGTAATACCTCTATTTCAGTATTGGTTGGAATTTTTTTGCCATATAATCTAGCGGGAATTACCTTGCTATTATTAAGCACAATTAAATCATCTTTATTTATATATTCAGTTATTTGATTAAATATAGTCTCTTTTATTTCTCCACTTTCTTTATTAAGCAGCATAAGACGTGATTCGTCTCTATTTTCTACCGGTTTTTGAGCTATTAACCTCTCAGGTAATTCATAATCAAAATCATCAACTTTCAATTCGTTCTCATTCATTGCTATCAAATAAATCTCCTTTTTTACTTTTATTCTCTATGTCCAGATGACTATAGGCAGATGAAGTTGCCACTCTCCCTCTTGGTGTTCTCTGTATAAAACCCATCTGAAGTAAGTATGGTTCGTAAACATCCTCAATAGTTTCTGTTTCTTCACTTATAGCGGCTGCCAGTGTATTTAGACCTACTGGCCCTCCATCAAATTTTTCAATAATAACTCTTAATAATTTATGATCAATGCTGTCCAATCCCTTTTCATCTATTTCCAACAGCTTTAAAGCATCATTTACAACCTCAGCCGATATAATACCTTCTGCTTTAACTTCTGCAAAATCGCGTACCCTTTTAAGCAGTCTGTTACTAATCCTAGGAGTGCCGCGCGATCTCATGGCAATTTCTTTAGCTCCATTTTTATGTATATCAATATTCAATATTCTAGCAGACCTCTTAACAATGCGGGTTAACTCTTGATTATTATAAAACTCAAGCCTGTTAATAACCCCAAATCTATCCCGAAGAGGTGAGCTTATCAGACCTGCTCGGGTGGTTGCACCAACCATAGTAAATGAATTTAAATCTAATCGCACAGATCTTGCACTTGGTCCCTTACCAATAATTATATCAAGACAGTAATCTTCCAGGGCTGGGTATAAAACTTCTTCAACCATCATATTTAATCTATGTATCTCATCTATAAATAATACATCATTGTCCTGTAAATTAGTTAAAATCGAAGCCAAATCTCCCGGTCTCTCAATAGCCGGACCTGAAGTTTTATGTATATTTACATTCAACTCATTTGCTATTATTGTTGCAAGTGTGGTCTTGCCCAAACCTGGAGGTCCATATAACAAAACATGATCAAGGGCTTCGCCTCTTTTTTTAGCTGCTTTGATAAATATATCGAGTTTTTCTTTTGTTTTTTCCTGGCCGATATAGTATTGTAATTTTTCTGGTCTTAATTTTTTATCAAGCTGATTTTCATCAAATTTCCTTTCGGGAGATATAATTCTATCCGAATCTTCCATTTAATGTTTATCCCTCCCCAAATAACTCAATACATCTTTGATCTTTTCTTCCAATCCTTGATCATTATCTAAATCCATAGATTCAACAGCCTGGTCAACCTCTTTTTTACTGTAACCGAGTTGTGTTAAAGCTTCATAAAGATTTTCATCATATTTTTTCATTGATTGGCTTTTCTCAATCTGTAGCTCAGGCAACATATCCTCTATTTTTGATTTTAATTCCAGAATTAATCTCTGAGCAGTTTTTGGTCCAATTCCAGATACTTCTTTAAGTACTGTAACATTTTCGGTTAAAATTGCATTGATAAACCTATCATAGGAAAGAAAAGACAGAATATTCATAGCAGCACTGGGACCAACTCTGGAAACTGATAGAAGTATTTTAAATAACTTTTTCTCTTCAAAAGTTTCAAAGCCATAAAGCTGCATCGCATCTTCTCTTATATAAGTATAGATAAATAATTCTAGTTTCTTATTAATATCTTTATTACTATAAATACCAGGAATTCGAACCTGATAACCAACTCCATTTACATCAATGATAATGCTGTCATTTTTATGAAATATTAATTTGCCTTCCAAATAACCTATCATAAAAGATCTCCCCATTTATTTTTATTACTATAACTATGCCCATGACAGATCGAAATAGCCAGGGCATCTGCTGCATCATCTGGTTTGGGAACTTCAGACAAATTAAGCAGTGTCTTCACCATTTGTTGAACCTGTTTTTTGGATGCCCTTCCATAACCAACTACAGCCTGTTTGACCTGTAGTGGTGTATATTCAGCGACATTTATTCCCTGCTGGGCACCTGCCAGAAGAATTACTCCTCTTGCCTGACCAACCCTGATAGCAGTCTTAACATTTTTATTAAAAAAAAGCTCTTCTACAGCTATCTGACCTGGTTGATATTTGTCTATTAATAAAAGCAGGTTATTATACAACTCTGATAATCTTTCTACATCATTGTTTTTGGGACTTGTAGTTATGATATCATAATCGATTACTTTAAAAGAATTGCCATTCTTTTTGATCACACCATAACCTGTTGTAGCCAATCCAGGATCTATACCTAAAATTAGCAAATAATCACCTCTTTAAACAAAAAAAATATATTAATAAAGTAACAAATGACACTGTAAAACCAGTGTCATTAAATGAGTAGTCAATTAATGTTATTCCTCATTCTCTATCTCTTTCATGACATCACCTGGTATATCAAAATTAGAGTAAACCTCCTGAATATCATCATGATCCTCTAAATCTTCCATCAGTCTTATCATTTTTTTAGCATCTGATTTATCTAATTCAATCACATTATTAGGCACCATCGCTAAATCAGCTTCTATAAATTCAAATCCTTTTTCTTTTAATTTCTTTTGAACATCATGAAACTTTTTGGTTTCCGTATAAACAGTAACAAGATTATCTTCAGTTTCTATATCTTCTGCCCCAGCTTCAATCGCTTCCATCATAACTTCTTCTTCATTTAAATCAGTTGAATCAAGATTGATAATAATTTGACCTTTTCGGTCAAACATCCATGCCACACAACCTTCTTCTCCCAAATTACCTGAATGTTCGGATAATAGATGTCTAATTTCTGAAGCGGTTCTATTCCTGTTATCACTCATTATATCCAAATAGAGGGCAACCCCACCTGGTCCATAACCTTCATATGAAAATTCTTTATAATCAACACCTTCTAATTCTCCAGTGCCTCTTTTTATTGCCCTTTCAATGTTTTCTTTGGGCATGTCATTATCTTTGGCCTTATCAATAGCAAAAGCTAAATCCGCATTCATTTCTGGATCTCCACCACCATTTCGGGCAGCAACGGTAATTTTTTTAGATAATTTAGAAAAAAGTTTGCCTCTTTTCTTGTCTTGTTTTTGTTTTCTGTGCTTGATATTAGCCCACTTAGAATGTCCGGCCATAATATTACCTCCTAAAACTTTACTCTGTTTTTTATTTTAACATAACTACGTATTATTTTCAATTTAGCAGGCAAGAAAAGAAACATATGTTTGATATAAGAGCAGTACTGTAAGCCGGGTTTTGTATTAGATAATCATCTATCTAGGATAACAATTACTTGTTATCTCAAGCGTCCAACCCGGAGAAAAAGCGGGCTACTTTCTCTTCTCCCTATTTGGACTTACTTTAGATGGGGTTTACCAAACTATTCAGTCACCTGAATATTGGTGAGCTCTTACCTCACCTTTTCACCCTTACCATTTAATGGCGGTATATTTTCTGTGGCACTTTCCTGGGAGTTACCTCCACTGGTAGTTAGCCAGCATCCTACCCTGTAAAGCCCGGACTTTCCTCGTTAGAATAAACTCTACCGTGATTATCTGTACTGCTCTTATTTTAAATTAGCATTAACAGTATAGCAAGCATTTATAGTTTAGTCAAGTTAGTAACAACCTAGGCTACTTTCGAATAAAAGCTCTTTAAAATCCGTTAGATCTTTTTGCATACTTAACTTCAGAACTCTTAAAGTATAATATTTTAACTATATAATATTAATAGGTTTCCTACTAAATCATTATTTTATAAAAAATATATTAAACTTCAAAATGATACTTTTTGTGCAGATTTTAAATTAGAGATTCATATAAAGCCTCATATATTGGGCTTTAGTATCTAAAAAGAGTAGTCCAGCAGTATTTTTTGCGAAAAAGAAAATTGCAAGTATTAAGAACTCTGAACTTTGTTTTTTTATTTTTATTCTCCAAACTGTTGACAAATCACTACTTTGTTGTATAATATTTGTCATAGAGACCTCGCTCCTTTGTTTGGGTTATGAGGTCTTTATTCTTTTTTATCTAACATCCCTGCTTTCTACCGAAACTTTCACAATTTTTAAAACTGCTCATTTCAAGTAGCTTTAAATTTTTCTTAGTCAAAATTTCATCAAAGACCTTTTTATATTTTTAGACATTATAATCATAACTTTTAAGCAATGACTCATATTAAATCAATATACAAATTAAGTCAAGTACATTTAAAAGAAAATTTTAATAATAAGTCCAAGGATTAGTTTTGATCTTAGATTTGATGATTTCAATTTTGAGCCGATCTTTATTTTTTGCTTTTTGTAAATAGTTAAAAGCTAACTCCTTAAAGATTTCTTCAGTTTCAAAATGACCGGCATCAATCAGATTTAAATCTAATTCTTCTGCCAGCTGAGCCTCATGGTACTTGACATCACCTGTTATATAGAGATCTGCTCCTTTGGCTTTAGATAAACTTATATAATCTGCACCTGCCCCACTACATAAAGCTACTTTATGAATATTATCATCCATATTTCCTCTGATTTTCAGTTTTTTAATATCCAAGATATCTTTAATTTTTTCACAGTATTTTTCTAAATTTATTTTTCTTTGTAAAAAACCTATTCTCCCCATACCTCTATACTTTGATTGTTGGGGTAATCGGTATAGATCATAAGCAACTTCTTCATAGGGGTGAACCTTTAGCATTGCCTTTATAACATTGTCAATCTTGTTTTCAAAAACAACTGTTTCTATCTTTACTTCTTTAACTTTTTCTAAATTACCTTTTTTACCTGTATAGGGATCGGTATTTTCACCCGGTAAAAAAGTCCCTTCACCTTGAATAGAAAAAGATGTATTACTATAATCACCAATATGTCCAGCACCTTTTTTAAAAAGAGTCTTTTTGATTTTTTCACTGTATTTAATAGGAACATAAACAGCCAATTTATATAACTTTGTTTCTTTTTGGCGGGAAAGTATTTCTGTGTTGGTTATACTAAGTTTTTCAGCTAATAGATCATTTAATCCCCCCTTTGCCATATCCATGTTGGTATGAGTTGAATATATAGCAATATTATTTTTGATGGCTTTTATTATAATCCTGCCTTTAGCAGTCTGATTATGTATATTATCTAGACCATTAAAAATCAACGGATGATGACTTATGATAAGATCAATATCTGCTTGAATAGCCTCTTTTAATACTTTTTCATTAATATCAAGAGTGACCATTACTCTCCTGATCTTACTATTATAATTTCCCACCTGTAATCCTACATTATCCCACTCCATAGCATCACTATGGGGAGCTAGTTTAGCTAACGTTGATATTAACTGTTGTAAATTGTTCATTTATATACACCCCTCGTATATTTTAATAATTAAATCAAAAAAACCCTGTTCAGATTAAAGAACAAGGTTTAATTACTTTGGTGGGCCTACTAGGATTCGAACCTAGGACTAACCGGTTATGAGCCGGTTGCTCTGACCAGCTGAGCTATAGGCCCTTTTATATTAAGCTTTTATGCTTATTTATTAACACAAAAGTAATTATATGATAGAAAACTCGGAAGGTCAAAGCAGCATATGACCTCTAATCACGATTTTAGATAAATTATCTTATAATTGCTCCTAAATAATCTCTATTACTCTTATATACTATTTAACTTAAATAATCTTTTAATTTTTTACTACGACTTGGATGTCTAAGTTTTCTTAAAGCCTTTGCTTCTATCTGCCTGATTCTTTCTCTTGTTACACCAAATTCTTTGCCTACTTCTTCTAGAGTTCTCGGCCTTCCATCCTCTATTCCAAATCTAAGTTCCAGTACTCTTTTTTCTCTATCTGTCAACGTATCTAATACATTGTCCAACTGGTCCCTAAGCAGCATATAGGAGGCTGCTGAAGCTGGTGCAGGTGCATCTTCATCTTCAATGAAGTCTCCAAGATGACTATCTTCTTCTTCGCCTATAGGTGTTTCTAGAGATACTGGTTCCTGGGCAATTTTTTTGATCTCCCTTACCTTATCTGCACTCATATCCATCTCTTCTCCAATTTCTTCTGGAGTAGGTTCTCTTCCCTTTTCCTGCAAAAGCTGACGAGAAACTCTAATCAATTTGTTGATCGTTTCTACCATGTGAACAGGAATACGTATGGTCCTAGCTTGATCAGCAATTGAACGTGTTATCGCCTGTCTTATCCACCAGGTAGCATAGGTGCTAAATTTATAACCCTTAGTATAATCAAATTTTTCCACAGCCTTCATAAGGCCCATATTGCCCTCCTGAATAAGATCAAGAAATAACATACCTCGCCCTACATATTTTTTTGCAATACTAACCACCAATCTCAGGTTAGCTTCGACTAGTTGTCTTTTAGCTTCCATATCACCTTGTTCCATTCTCTTGGCTAAGCTTACCTCTTCTTCTGCAGTTAATAAGTCAACTTTACCAATTTCTTTTAAATACATACGAACAGGATCATCTATTCCAACACCCTGAGGAATGCTTAAATCTAATTCAGAATCATCTTCTTCATCATCATCATCATCTTCTTTTTCATTATCTATAATATCTATATCCAACTCATCGAAAACATCATAAATCTCAGCGATATCTTCAGAATCTAATTCTATATCTTCTAAGGAATCCATTATCTCCTCATAGGTTAACTCTCCCTCTTTTTTGCCGCTTTTAATAAGTTTCTGAACTTCTTTTAAATTTTCGGGTTTTGTGTTTTCTTTAACCATGTATATTACCTCCTTCCCTAAATCTGTTCTATTTCGAAATAATCTCTTAAGAGATTGTTTATTTCATCTGTCCGTACTTCTGTTTTTTTTAACCTATCATAAAGACCTTTTTTCGTAGTTTGTTTATAATCCGATTTTATAGTATTCAATAGGGCTGAAAATTTTTCCTGACTGACTTCTTGACTTTCTTTTACTGTTAAGATCATCAGATATTTGATCAGCTCTTCATTCTCAACCTCATCCTCAATATTTATATTTATGATATCTTGACCTTTATCAATAATAAACTTATAAGCCTTATGATAAATACCTTCAAAATACTCTAATTTAAGATTTTGACGAGCTATTTTGATTCTTGATGGATTGTCAATCAAGGTTTTAATTAATAAATCATTTTTATTCAAAACATCAATATTTTTTTGAGAACCCTTTTCTTTTATTCTGTTCTTATTAGTATTTTCCTGCTTATTTTTTTGATTAAAAGTTTTTAATGCATCTTTCATAGCATTTTTATCAATATTTAAAATTTCAGCAGATTTTTTTAAATAAACATCCAATTCAATTGGATCTTTGATTCGCGAAAGTATTTCTAGTACTTTTTTAGACCGGCTGATTCTCTGGTTTATACTATAGCTGTCATCTTCATTAACAACCATTCTAATTTTAAATTCGATTAAGCTATCTGCATTATCCATTAGGCTTTTAAACCTATCAAGACCGTTTTCTTTGATAAAATTATCCGGATCTTTTTGTGCTGGTAGCTCTATTACTCTAACATTAAGTTCAGCCTTTTTTAATATATCCAACCCCTTTATAGTAGCATTTTCACCTGCAAAATCAGGATCAAAAGCGATATAAACGGTATCTACATATCTTTTTAATAATCTGGCCTGATCGTAAGTTAGAGCTGTACCTAGAGAAGCTACTGCAGTATTTAAACCATATTTATGAGCGGTTATTACATCAGTATATCCCTCCATGATGACAGCGCTGTTATTATCCCTAAATCCTCTTCGAGACCAGTTAATGCCATAGAGGCTCTTGCCTTTATGAAAAATTGGTGTCTCTGGAGAATTAAAATATTTCGGATTTTCTTTGTCTTCATCATTTAATCTTCTACCACCAAAGCCGATAACCTCACTCTGGGAATTAAAAATGGGGAACATCACTCTATCACGAAATTTATCATAATAATAATTATTTTTGCTGCCGATTACTCCACTCTCTATTAGAATTTTATTATCATAATCTCTTTTAGTTAAGAAATTATACAGACTATGCCAGCTATCAGGGGCATAACCAATATGATATCTTTCCATATCCTTTTCAGTATAACCTCTATTAGTAAGATATTTATAAGCCTCATTACCTATCTGTTTATTTAGAAGTAAAAAATTATAAAACTTAGCAGCAAGCTTATTAATAGCAAATATCTTTTCTCTCTTTTTTTTATAATCACTGGAATAATCACTCTTTTTGGGTAATTCTATATGGGCCCTTTTGGCCAAAATTTTAAGGCTTTCATAAAAAGTAATATTTTCAATTTCCATCATAAAATTAAAAATATCTCCACCTTTTCCACAACCAAAACAATAATAAAATTGATTATCGGGATTAACTGTAAAAGATGGAGTTTTTTCTTGATGAAAAGGACATAGCCCCTTATAGTTTTTGCCTGATTTCTTTAATTGAACATAATCAGAAACTACTTCAACTATATCTATTCTATCCTTAACTTTTTTACTGAGATTATCATTATATTGATTCATAATTATCATTCCTGATATATTTAATATTCTTTATAAATAGATAAATTCCTTTATTAATTACCTTAACCCATAATGTATTATTCAAAAATCAAAGAAATAATCCTGCCTAAAATATAAATTAATCAACAAACCATGGTTCTGGTATATAAATATCTTTTGTGACTTTTATTGCATAACGGTCAGACATGCCTGCTATATAATCGATAATAATCTGTTCTTTATTGTGCTCCTCTATTCTATTTCTAAATTCATTCGGTATTCTCTTCGGATTATTTTTATAATATGTGTAAAGCAGGGTGATCATCCTTTTAACTTTACTTTCTTCTTTTTTGGCTAAAGAACCAAAATATATATTTTCAAAAAGATACTCTCTCAACATATTGGTGGCCTCAAGCACCTTTTTACCTCTTTGTATATGGTCTTGATTTCTACTTGCATTAATCAAATCACGCACCATTGTATCAATTCTTTTAGTATGTGTTTCACCCAATACTTTTAGAGCCTTTTTTGGTAAGTCCTTTTGATTAATCAAACCCGCTCTTAATGCATCGTCTATATCATGATTAATGTAAGCAATACGATCTGCAATCCTAACAATATTCCCTTCTAGAGTATTGGGTTTCTGATCTCCAGTATGGTTCACTATGCCATCTCTTACTTCTTTTGTCAGATTCAATCCAGGTATTTCATCTTTTCTTTTTTCTAATATTTCAACTACTCTCAAGCTCTGCTGATTATGAGAAAATTTCTTTTCAGAGACCTCATTTAAAGCAGTTTCGCCCGCATGTCCAAAGGGAGTATGACCTAAATCATGTCCTAGGGCTATCGCTTCAGTCAAATCTTCATTTAAGCGCAGACTTCTGGCGATAGTACGTGCAATCTGGGAGACCTCCAGAGTATGAGTCAATCTTGTGCGATAGTGATCACCTTCTGGAGCAATAAAAACCTGAGTTTTATGTTTCAGCCTTCTAAAAGCCTTAGAATGTATTATTCTATCTCTATCCCTTTGATAACATGTCCTTATCTGACATTTTTTTTCCTCATAGTCCCGCCCCTTACTTTTTCGACTAAAAGAAGCATATTGAGAGAGCTCTCTCAATTCTTTTTCTTCAATATGTTTTCTCATAAAACTTTACCCCTTTTTGTAAAAAGAAAGAAAACCCATACTAATAAGTATGGATTCCCTTCTTTAAACAAGTATTTTTGTTATTGAATACTTATATTAGCTTTGATCTTCTATCTGGACTTGAGCTGCAGATAACCTCGCTAATGGTACTCTAAATGGCGAACAAGATACATAATTCAAACCAGTTCTATGACAGAACTTAACAGAACTCGGCTCTCCACCATGTTCTCCACATATTCCAATTTTTAAATCTTTTCTAGTAGCTCTTCCTTTTTCAACTGCAATCTGCATTAATTGACCAACGCCCTCCTGGTCTAAGACCTGGAATGGGTTGTTTTTAAATACATTATCTTCAATATATTTAGCAAGGAATTTCCCTTCTGCATCATCCCTACTAAATCCATAAGTGGTTTGTGTTAAATCATTAGTACCAAATGAAAAGAATTCAGCCTCTTCAGCAATTTTATCAGCGGTAACACAGGCTCTGGGCAATTCTATCATTGTTCCAATTGTATAGTCCAGCTCAACGCCCATTTCATCTAATACTTCTTCAGCAGCTTTTTTAGCAGCTTCTTTTGTTATTTCCAGCTCAGCTATATCAGATACCAGAGGAATCATAACTTCAGGTGTTACTTCTTTCCCTTCAAGTACGAGTTCTCCAGCTGCTTCAAAAATTGCTCTAACCTGCATGTTATAGATTTCAGGATAACTTATTCCCAGCCTACAACCGCGGTGACCCAGCATTGGATTCATCTCTTCCATACGTTCTAGTGCTTTCAGCATATTTTCTTTTTCTTTTATTTTTTCTTCATTATCACCCTTAAGCCTTAATTCTGTAACCTCAACCAATACTTGGTCATGGTCAGGTAAGAATTCATGTAAGGGTGGATCTAACAATCTAATAGTAACAGGTCTTGCTCCCATAGCCTCAAAAATACCTTTAAAATCCTCTTTCTGCATGGGTTGAAGTTTCTCTAATGCTTCTTCTCTCACTGTCTTATCAGATGTTAATATCATTTTCTGCACAATGGGTAAGCGGTCTTCAGCAAAGAACATATGTTCTGTTCTAGTTAGACCAATCCCCTCTGCCCCATATTCAATTGCTTTGGCAGCATCTTCGGGAGTATCAGCATTAGTTCTGACTCCCAGTTTTCTAATTTCATCGGCCCATTCCATAATGGTTTTAAAGTTTTCATCAATTTCCGGATCAATAGTAGGGGCAATTCCATAAGAAACTTCTCCGTTTCCACCATCTATAGTAATGTATTCTCCTTTTTTAATTGTTCTACCATCAACTGTAAATTCCTCTTTTTCATAATCAACATTGATATCTTCACAACCTGCCACGGCAGGTTTACCCATACCACGGGCTACAACAGCAGCATGACTTGTCATCCCGCCGCGGGAAGTTAAAATACCCTGAGCAGCAGCCATACCATGGATATCTTCAGGTGATGTTTCAGTCCTGACTAAGATAACCTTTTCACCAGCATCCCCTCTTTCAGCTGCTTCATCTGAATTAAAGATAACCGTACCGGAAGCTGCTCCTGGAGACGCATCTAGTCCCATTGCTAATAGATCAACTTCTGCATCTGGATCTATTCTTTTATGCAGTAATTCATCTAATTTTTTTGGTTCAATTCTCATGACAGCAGTTTCTTTATCAATTAATCCTTCTGTCTCCATATCTACAGCTATTTTAACAGCAGCCTGAGCTGTTCTCTTACCGGTTCTGGTCTGCAGCATATAAAGTTCACCCTGCTGAATTGTAAATTCAACATCCTGCACATCTTTATAGTGCTGCTCCAATTTTTCAAATATCTCAACCAGCTGTTCATAGGCATGAGGCATGTCATCTTCCAGCTTTGAAATATCCTTAGGAGTCCTTACACCTGATACAACATCTTCACCCTGTGCATTTTTTAGATACTCTCCATAATATTTTTTTTCTCCTGTAGAAGGGTCACGGGTAAAGGCCACACCGGTTCCACAGTTTTTACCCATGTTACCATAGACCATAGTTTGTACATTAACAGCTGTACCCCAGTGATGTGGGATATCATTAAGGTTTCTATAACTAATAGCCCTTTCATTATTCCAGGAACCAAATACAGCTGTTATAGCTTTCCATAACTGTTCTTTAGGATCTTCAGGAAAAGTAACTCCTGTTTCTTTTTTAATGAAATCTTTAAACTCTTTTACTAATTCTTTTAAGGCCTTTACGCCCAAATCAGTATCAATTTCAACATCATATTCTTCTTTTTTTGCTTCTATTATTTTTTCAAAATCACTACCATCCATACCTAATACAACATTTCCATACATCTGTACAAATCTACGGTATGAATCATAGGCAAACCTATCATTACCTGTTTTTTTTGCAAGACCTTTGACTGTTTCATCATTAAGCCCAAGATTTAAAACTGTATCCATCATACCAGGCATAGATTCACGTGCACCGGACCTAACTGAAACCAGAAGGGGATCTTCTATTTCTCCAAATTTTTGATCCATTAGTTCTTCCAATCTTTCTAGTGCTCTCTCTACCTGCTCATCTAAACCTCGTGGATAATTTTCATCATTCTCATAATATAGTGTACATACTTCAGTAGTGATTGTAAATCCAGGTGGAACATTGATGCCAAGGTTGGTCATTTCTGCCAAGTTTGCACCTTTACCACCAAGTAGGTTCTTTAAACCTGTCCTGCCATCTGCTTCTCCACCACCAAAAAAATAAACATATTTGTTTTCAGACATTAAATTAATACCTCCTCTAATTTTGCGAAAATAAGTTACAAAAATTGCTATTAATAAAATAAATATAGATTTTGTTATTATACAAAGAATTTAAAATTGTAGTTATAGACCACCTCCTGGTTTGGTTTCAGTAATAGGCTATATTTTTGTAATTATATACAATTAATTTTACATGCAATTATTAATATTCTATACTAATATGTAAATACCTGCTTTATTTTTAATTTTATTGTTTATAGGAAAAATCGCCTAAACTTTTCATCAATAGCTTTATTTTATTTAATAAAGCCAAACGATTTTCTTTAATTTTCTCATCTTCTGACATAACTCTAACCTCTTCAAAAAAATCGTGCACTGGTTCTATAATTTCTATCAAACTGTGGAAGGCTTTTTTGAAATCTCTTCTATCTATATATTTTTTTACTTCTTTATTTGTTTTTTTATACTTTTTATATAATACTTTTTCTTCCTCTTTTTTAAATAGATCAGTATTTATTTCTTTTTGTTCAATATCTTTTATTATACTATCAACCCTATTGAAGGCTGTCAAAAAATCTTCAAACAACTCATTGTCTTTTAATTCATCTAAAAGATTAATTACTTTCTTAATAAGAGGTATTGATAAGGGTAATCCATAGATTACCGTCCTAATTAGATCAACATCATATCCTCTCTCTCTAAACGTATATTGAATACGATCTAAGATAAATACTCTTATTTTATTAAGCAGTTGTTTTGAATTCAGCTGCAAATTCTGCTCAGATTCTGAAAAAACATCTAAACTGAATTGAAAAAGCCTATCAATTTCAACCTCATAATTCAAATCTTCTAACAACCTTAAAATACCGATAGCCGCTCTCCTTAACCCATAGGGATCCTGAGAACCGCTTGGAATTAGGTTAATACCAAAAAACCCGGTCAATGTATCAATTTTATCACTCAAACTTACTATTTTACCCAGCTCGGTTTTTGGTAATTTGCTTTTAGCTGAATCGGGTAAATAATGCTCTTTTACAGCCAGAGCTATATCAGAATTTATGTTGTGGTTTTCAACATATATGCTTCCCATTACTCCCTGTAATTCGGGGAATTCTCTTACCATTTGAGAAACCAAATCTATCTTTGCATATTTGGCTGCTTTTTTTATTTTAGCAAGATTTTCTTCAGAGAAGTTTAAGCTTTCAGCAATTTTGCTACTTAAACTTATATTGCGCTGTGTTTTATCATACATACTGCCTAATTCTTCTCTTAAAATTAACCCTTTTAAATTTTCTAAAAAATAATCTAAATCTTTATTAACATCTCTTTGATAATAAAACTCTGCATCTTCCAACCTTGCTTTTAAAACATTTTCATTACCACTTCTAACTAAATCTATATTTTTTTTGCTGCCTTCTTTAACTACTATAAATTTATTACTTAACTCTCCATTTTGCTTCCAGAGTGGGAAGTATTTTTGATGCTCTTTAAGCGGAGTAACTATAACAGGTTCAGGTAACTTTAAATATTTTTGATTAAAAGTTGCTAAAAAGGGACTGGGGTATTCAACTAAGTGTATTACCTCATCTAGCAGTTTTTTATCTATATTAAATAGCAATTCCTCTTCATAGATAATAGTTTCAATTTCTTCTAATATTATCTCTCTTCTTTGTTGTGGTCTTACAATTACATATGCTTTTTTTAATAATTCTTGATATTGATCAACTGAATCTACAACAAGCTTTTTGTCAAACAAAAACCTGTGTCCTCTTGTAAAGTTATCTGATTTCAGATGTTCAATTTCAAATTCAATAACCTCATCGTTATATAAGGCTAATAACCAATGAATTGGTCGAATAAAACTAAGCTTGTGGCTACCCCACCTCATTTTAATTGGCAGGTTAACTTCTTTAATTAACCTTTTATAAATTATTTTGAGTAGTTCTTTAGTTTGCTTTCTTTCTTTTTCTATAACTGCATAAAGATAAACGCCTTTTTGAGTATCTCTTTCTATGAGTTCTGAAACTTTCATTTTCAGTCCCCGGGCAAAGCCTTTTGCCGCTTTAGTAGGGTTTCCCTCTTGATCAAAAGCAATATTTTTAGGAGGTCCTTTGATTTCATTAACTTCTTGTTTTTGATATTTAGACAGACCATTTAATTTAACTACAATCCTCCTCGGCGCTCCATATACTTCTATATCTTCACAATCAATCCTATATTCAGCTAAAAGCTCATCAATTTTACCTTGAAAGTTATTATATATTTGCTTGACCAATTTAGCTGGTATTTCTTCAGTTCCTATTTCTAAAAGACTACAATTATTCATTTTTATCACTTCCTTTCAGCAGGGGAAAGCCCAGAGAATCACGTTTTTGAACATAAGCTTTTGCACACTGGCGAGCCAGGTCCCTTACTCTGGCAATATAACCCGTTCTTTCTGAAACACTAATCGCCCCCCTAGCTTCAAGTAAGTTAAATACATGAGAACACTTTAATGTATAATCATAAGCGGGATAAACCAACTCTTTTTTTACCAATTTAAGAGCTTCATCTTCATATATATTGAAAAGCCGATTTAAATTTTTTTTATCAGCTTCTTCAAAGTTATATACTGAATTTTCTTTTTCAATCTGTAAGTTAACATCCCGATAGCTAATATCTTCAACCCATTCAATATCAAATATATTTTCTACATCCTGTAGATACATTGCTATTCTTTCCAAACCATAGGTTATCTCAGCTGTAACAGGTTCACAATCTAAGCCGCCCACCTGTTGAAAATATGTAAACTGGGTAATTTCCATTCCATCCAGCCAGACCTCCCAGCCCAGCCCCCAGGCACCTAAAGTTGGGGCTTCCCAATTATCTTCAACAAACCTTATATCATGTTTTTGGGGTTCAATCCCGATTGATTTCAAACTGTCTAAATAGATGTTCTGTATATCATCAGGCGAGGGTTTTATAATAACCTGATACTGTAGATATCTTTGCAGGCGAAAGGGGTTTTCACCATACCTACCATCTGCCGGCCTTCTACTTGGTTGAACATAACCTGTTTTCCACGGTTCCGGGCCTAATGATCTTAAAAATGTGGAGGGGCTCATTGTTCCAGCCCCGACTTCGGTATCATAGGGTTGTTCAATTATACAATTATAATCACTCCAAAATTTGTGTAGATTCTGTATCATATCCTGAAAATTCATCAAAACCATTCCTCCCAATAAAAATATCTTTTAATATAATACAAATACCTCATCCCATCTAGAGACGAGGTAGGACTTGCTACCTATATGTTAATTTTTATCAAAAGCTTTAATGATTTGCAAAAAATCATTTGACTTTAAATTTAAGTCTAGATGGTATAATATAAATTGATCAATCAGTTTATCTAAATTTCTAATCAAGTCTATATTGACGTCTAAATCATCTAAAGAATTAATCTCAGATCTATATACTCTTTTTATTAGATCTAATTCATTTTGTTTTAATAAATGATAATTTTCATCCCTCTCCTTTAAACATTCAGAACAGATTAATCCACCTTCTTTTACATTAAAGAACTGCCTATCTGCTGTTTTTTGTTTCCCACCACATTCATAACAATAATTTATTCTGGGCTGCACACCTATATATTTTAAAAAAAGTAATTTATATACAACATTTATATTTTCTAATTTTTCTATAGGGTTTTTTGACATTTTATAGAATGTCTTTAATATCAACTTAAATAGATTTTTATTGGAATGGTATTCCATACCAGCTTTTTCAACCATTTCTGAAAAATAGGCGGCATAAGCCATTTTATTGAGATTATTCCTCAAATCTTCAAATCTGTGGATATTGTCTACACTATTTAATCGATCCAATGATTTACTTTTATAGACCTTAATTAAATTATAGCAATACGGTAATACCAAAGCTGAAACTCTATTATTATTGGAATTCCTTGCTTTCTTAGCTACAGCTCTAATCTTTCCCTCTTCTTTTGTATAGAAAGTTATTATTTTGTCTGCTTCACCCAAATCAAATTGCTTTAATACTACAGCCTCTGTTTGTATCAAAGACATTCAACTTTCCCACTTTCTAATCTTTAATATCAGTTACTATTTCAACACCAGAACTTGCTCCAATTCTATTGGCTCCAGCATCAAGCATAGATAAAGCATCTTCAAAATTTTTAATACCACCTGAAGCCTTTACTCCTATATCACGGCCTACAACTTTCCTCATTAAACTTACTTTTTCTTCCTCTGCCCCAGCTGATCCAAATCCTGTAGAAGTTTTAACAAAATCCCCTCCTGCTTCTTTAACAATTTCACAGGCTTTGACTATCTCTTCATCATTTAAATAACAGGTCTCCAAGATAACCTTGACGATTACATCAGAGGTTACCCCAGAAGATCTTGTAGCATCTATGATAGCCTTAATATCTGATCTTACAAGGTCATAAGCACCAGATTTAAATGCCCCTATATTCATCACCATATCAACTTCTTTTGCCCCATTTTTTATTGCGTTTTTTGTTTCGAAAGCTTTTGTCTCTGTAGTATTAGCCCCTAAGGGAAAACCAATCACAGTAGCAACATTAACCGAAGATTCCTCTAATAATTTTGTTGCCAGGGGAACATATATCGGATTTACACAAACAGATGCAAATTGATATTCTAAAGCCTCCTCACATAATTTTTTGATTTGATCAACTGTTGCAGTAGCATTTAAATTAGTATGGTCAATCATCTTCGCCATATCTCTTGGCTTAATAGCCACTATTAATCACTCCTTCTCCATTTATAAAAAATTATCAATCATAATTGAATCCGAATAAAATACCTGTACTTGTTATCCAGGCCTTTGATAGCCTCACTCAAATTCATATGATCAATTGTTTCTAAAAACGCGGCCAGCTCTTCATCTGGCAGCCTGTTTAAAAACTCTGCTTTATCAGCAAAATAACCATTAGCTTATAGGACATCGATATTATAATATCTAAGGGGGATATATTCATCATATTTTCTGTCTGCCCTCCAATAATCACCCCTTATAACCCATTCTTCTTAACAATACCTTATTATCCCTCCAATCTTTTTCAATCTTAATCCAAAGATCGAGATAAACTTTTTGTTGAAGAAGTTTTTCAATATCCTTTCTTGCTCTTACTCCAATTTTTTTTAACATCTTACCATTTTTACCTATAATTATACCTTTATGCGACTTCTTTTCTACATAAATATTTGATCTGATATACATTATATTATCATTTCTTTCTTCCATTTCTTCTATCAACACTGCTATACCGAAGGGAATTTCTTCTCTCAGTAAATAAAACATTTTTTCTCTTATCATTTCAGCCACGATAAATTGTTCAATTTGATCAGTTATCATATCTTCTGGAAAGTACTGGGGACCTTCTGGTAAATGTTTAAAAATCTCATCTAATAGTGTTTTTACATTCCTGCCTGTCTTAGAAGATATTGGTATTATTTCCTCTTCAATATTCATTTGAAAGTCATTAATTACTTGGGGTAATTTAGTTTTTTTAATTCTGTCTATCTTATTTAATACTATTAAAAATGGCTGGCTTGAGTTCTTAATTTGATTATATATAACTTGATCTGATTTTTTATAATTTTTGGTAGCTTCCAACATCAATATGATAATATCAATTCCCTCTAAGCTTTTATAGGCTTCATTGACCATATATCTATCAAGGTCATTTTTTACTTTATAAATCCCGGGAGTGTCCACAAAAATTATCTGTCCTCTCTTGGCAGTATAGATAGCTTTTATACTATTACGAGTTGTTTGAGGTCGGGGAGAAGTAATAGATATTTTTTCTCCAATTAGATGATTGATTAAAGTTGATTTACCTACATTAGGTCTTCCTACTACTGTCACAAATCCTGATTTAAAAATCATTGATCTATATCACCCTTAGCAAATGCATCAGGTAATAGCTCTTGATTTTTTTTAATTATTTCCCTACCATCTATTGTCATCATTATTACATCAATCTCCTTGCTAAATTCATTAATAACCTGCCTGCAGCTGCCACAGGGAGTAACCGGCTTTTTAGTCTTTGATAATACTAACAGGGCTTTAAAATCAGTATATCCCTCAGAAACTGCTTTAAATATTGCTGTTCTTTCTGCACACATAGTAGCACCATAAGCAGCATTCTCTATATTTACACCTGTAAATATCTTACCTTCTTTTGTCAATAAAGCCGCTGCTAAAGGAAAGTTTGAATAAGGCACATAGGCATTATCTATTACACCTTGAGCGGCCTTTTTTAATTTTTCTTTCAACTTTTTATTAATCATTATCATCACTTTCTTTATAACTAATATTTGTATTAATAGGTACTATTTGAATCCAGGTTTTACCGGGGTTTAAAGTAACTATATTGTTATCATTATCATAAAAGTTAGTATAGTCCTCATTGCTTTTTTCCCAGTATCCTTCACTAACTAGACCATTTTTAAAATATAATGTTTTGCCTCCACTCTTTAGATCCATATTCAATCTGCCTATCTCATCTTTAACTGAAGTATCCACAAATTGTACTATGATATTACTTATTTCAATCTGACTGCCATCTTCACATAAATGAGGATTATCTAAACTATTTAGATATCTCTTGTATTTATTTTCTTCGCTAATATAACGGTATAACACTTTGTAGTTACCCCAGTAATCAACTGTGATTTCTTCCGCCGAGGCTTTTGCATCAGAGATAATCATTATCTCTTCAAAATTAAATCTATTTTCATATTCAACAAGCGCTATATCATTTAGATATTCATATATCCTATATTCTCCTGTATATAAATTATGAGGGGTTGATTTTTGTTCATCTCGCCAGTAATATTTTCCGTTATATATTTGATCAAGACTTTTATACTCCAGATCTTTAATTAAATCAAAACCATCTGGGCTGGCCCCTGCATGCAGTAAAAGCGCATTATATTCCCGTGCAATTGTTATCATATAAGGCCTTAAACTCCTAATCGGTCCTATCTTTTCTGGTATATCAGACCAATATAAAGCTAAAAATCTGGTAATCCCACCCTCTACTAAAAACTCATAAACTAGCGGTGCTTCCAAAATACCAGACTGTGGCCTTGCTTGGGCAGAGTTCTCTATACTGGCCATTACAGCTCTATGTGAAACCTCTTTTGCTATGGGTAAATAAGAAAATTTAGACAAATTTATATCTTCATTTTCTTCATTATTATCTTGTTTAACTTGATCACTTTGCTTTTGATTATCCTCTTTTTCATCTTTTACAACTTCAGTTGTCGATTCGTTTTCTGATTGGTCATTTAAAGAGACGTCATTTAATAAATTGCTTCTCAGTAAAAATGCACCTGCAACTATTATAATTAATATGATCAGTCCGTACATAAAAGGTTTTTTCATCTTTACACCCCAATAATACAAAATTTATTATGTCTTATATTTTATAAGATCTTTAAATATTTTTAATAGGTTGATCTGTAAATATACGTATTTCTTGTATTCTATGCTCATCAATTTTTTCTATTTCAATGATCATTCCATCAAGCTCTATTTTCTCATTTTCTTCGGGCAAATAACCCAATTTATGCAGAACAAAACCACTTATGGTCTCATAACTTTCTTCATCCAATAAAGGTGAAGGAAGTATTTCATTTAAATCATCAAGATCAACTCTAGCATCAACTAGTAATTCCTTATTATTGATCAAATTAATCTGTTTATTTTCTAAATCAAACTCATCCTGGATATCACCTACAATTTCTTCCAATAGGTCTTCTATAGTAATTAAACCAGAAGTACCACCATATTCATCTAAAATAACAGCCATATGTTCTCTTCTTTTTTGCATCTCTTTTAACAATTTGTTAATCTGTTTGCTTTCCGGGATAAAATAGATCGGCTTGATTAAGTCTTCTAAGGTCAAATCCCCTGTACCCTTTTGCAGTAATTTTAGTAAATCTTTTACATAGATCAAACCTATTATTTCATCTATACTATCTTCATAAACGGGTATTCTAGAGTGACCTTTTTCTACAGCGAGATTAACCAGTTGATCAATACTTTCTTTTTTATTTATACATACCATATCAATCCTGGGTACCATTATCTCTTTGACAATAATATCATCAAATTCAAACACACTCTGAATCATTTCCTTTTCGCTTTCCTTTATAGCACCCTCTTCTTCACTAACATTCACAAATCTTCTGACCTCTTCCTCACTAATGAAAGCAGAAGAAATCATCTTATTTTCTCCTATTAAATTTTTGACAAGAAATGTAAAAAATAATATAACAGGGTAAAGTATCTTTTCTAACCAGAAAAGTACAATAGATGCATTTTTAGCAAATTTGATTGGTTTACTGTTACCCAGTGATTTAGGTGCAATTTCACCAAATACTAAAATTACAAAAGTAACTACTCCAGTTGCAATACCTACCCCTTTATTGCCAAAAATATTTATGGCAATAGAAGTAGCTATAGCAGAAGCAGCAATATTAACCAAATTATTTCCTATCAGAATCGTAGTGAGTAATTTCGTTTGATTTTCCAATAAATGGTCAACCCTTTTGGCCTGTTTATCATCTTCATTAGCTAACTCTCTTATTCTCACCCTATTTGCTGACATAAAAGCAGTTTCTGACCCAGAAAAAAAACCAGAAAAAATGAGTAGAAAAACAAAGCCAATTAAATTAATATACATTCTCTAATGCCCTCCAATTCAAAACCACAGACAAATAATTTATCTTTTTATTTCCAACTCTTTTAATATTCTCTCTTCTCTTTTTCTCATTTCCTTTTTCTCTCCCGCCGTCTTATGCTTATAGCCTAAGAGGTGTAATATACCATGTGTAACAAGATAACAAATCTCTCTTTTTAAAGAATGACCATAATCCTCAGATTGGATTAGAGCTCTCTCTTTAGAAATAATAATATCTCCTAATATTTCCTCTCCCATTGGAAAGGCTAATACATCAGTAACCTTATCTACCTTTCTAAACTTATTATTCAATTCTCGAATTTTACTATTATCTACAAAAGCAATGCTTATCTCTCCACCATCATAACCCTCCATTTTAGTCGCCTTTCTGACTATATTTTTACAATCCTGCAAGATGTCCTGATCAATATCAATCTCAGACTGCTGATCATTTATTTTGACTTTGATCATTTTTATCAACTTCTTTCATTTCTTTTAATAACCGATCAGGATATTCAACTCTCTGATGGTATATGCCGGTCAAAATTTGAACAAAACTATCTGCAATCAAATCCAATTCCTTTAATGTTAAGGAAGATTCTTCTAATTGTCCGTCATTTAATTTTTCTTTTATCAATTCTTTCACAAATATTTCTATTCGATTATGATTGTTTTTATTGAAATTCTTGGATCTTACAGCTGCTTCTACTGTGTCTGCTAACATAATCAAGGCCGCTTCTTTAGACTGGGGTTTAGGCCCATCATAACGAAAATCACTTTCATTTATATTACCATGTTTACTTTCTTTAACTGCCTCTTCATAAAAGAAAGAAATTAAACCAGTTCCCTGATGTTGCTCAATAATATCTTTAACCGCCCTAGGCAAGTTATGTTTTTCAGCCATTTCCAGCCCATCTTTAACATGAGATTTAATAATTAATGAACTTAAATTGGGAGAAATCTTATCATGGGGGTTCTCTCCACCAAATTGATTATCCGAAAAGAAATAAGGTCTCTTTAATTTACCTATATCATGAAAATATGCACCAACTCTGGTTAACAGAGAATCCGCTCCAATTTTATCTGCAGCATTTTCAGCTAAATTACCTACAATTATACTGTGGTGATAAGTTCCCGGAGCTTCTACTAATAATCTTTTTAATAAAGGATGACTCGTATTTGACAATTCTAATAATTTAACCGATGAAGTCAAATTGAATATACTTTCCAAATAGGGTAGTAAACCATTTGCCAAAATAGCAACAAATATACCATTTAAAACCCCCATCACAATTGACCAAATAAGTTCTATCCAGTTATTGCTGAAATTCATTAGTGTTAACCCAGTAATAAAAACCACAAGAATGAGACTGACATTAAAGCCTGCCCTGATAAGATCACTTCTCTGATTAACATCACTCACACTGATAATACCAACAATACCACCTACAAATGCTGCTGCTGCTGCAATATATAGACTTCCAAATACTAATGCTATCAAAAAGCTTGTAAAGGCAGTAATTACAAAAGCAATTCTGGTATCAACTAAAACCGTTATAAGTATAGAAACAATCGCTGTAGGAACTAAATAGACCATATAAGCCGGTTGAAAGATGCTGATTATTTTAGCCAAGAGGACCACTAAAGTTATTAGCGTTTCTACCAAAATTAATTGATTAATATTTTCCCAGACTTGTGTAGCATAAAATTTAGTGTAAAAACCCAATAGTAAAACTAAAACACTTAAAGTTAACAATACACCCAGTAAATTGATATAATTGATACCCGGTTTTCTGAGGCCTAAGGCCTCCAGTACTCTCATATCATCTTGTGAAACAATGTCACCTTTACGAATAATATTTTCTCCCTTTAATACGGTTCTTTTAACAGGTTCCACTTGTCTAAGCGCATCTTCCTGTTTATCTTCTGTAGCTTCTAAATCTAAAATCATATTGGGTTGTACATAATTACTTAAAATATTTGCTAATACCAATCTATATTCTTTAGTAAAATTAGTCTCTAAAGCAAGTTGATTAATATCATTGAGCACCTCAGATAAATTCTCGGGAAAAATCCTTTGTTCTAAAATATCATCCATTATCTTCTTTGAGGTGCTCTGCAAATCACTAATTTTTTCTAGATCAGATTTCAGTAATAGCTTAAGATCATCTGTACCAATTTTTATATTATTTTCTTCTTTAATTTCAGTTAAAGTACTTTCTTTTAGTTGTTCGATATCCTCTTTTTTATAATTTATCTGTTCACTTAAAACACTATTAAATAAGTTATCGATTTCACTTAATATTCTTCGGCTGAGTGATTTGTCTTCTTCATATACCTTAGAAGCTGATTCTACAGCAATATCTTCTAACTGTTCCGTTTTTTTCTGATCTATAAAGGTGACAGTTCTTGGAGCAACTATATCACTTTTACTCACTTCACCAACCTCCAAATCAATACGGTTGGGGAAAAAATTAATAGTTAAAATAATTGCTATTATAATGTAAAAAACAGCAATGCTAATTCTTCTTATATATTTTTCATCTAATTTTATATCAAAATCGAACCATTTACTAAACCGATCTTTGATTTGCTCAAAAAAATACATTATTTACTCCCACTTTCATGCCTTTCATACGCTTTTATGATATCTTTAACTAAATCATGTCTAACAACATCCTGGTTTGTAAGGTAAACGAATTCTATACCTTCTATATGTTTCAATATTTTTCTAACTTGATTTAAGCCTGAGTTAGAGTTTCTAGGCAAATCGATCTGGGTAATATCACCGGTAATCACAGCATGAGAATTAAAGCCTATTCTTGTTAAAAGCATCTTCATTTGTTCTGGAGTTGTATTTTGAGCTTCATCTAATATTACAAATGAATCATCGAGTGTCCTACCTCTCATATATGCTAAAGGAGCAACTTCAATGATATCTTTCTCTAAATACTCACTTACTTTTTCTGGGCCTAAAATATCATATAAGGCATCATATAACGGCCTCAAATATGGATCAACCTTATCTTGCATATCGCCAGGTAAAAATCCTAAATTTTCTCCTGCTTCGATAGCAGGTCTTGTTAAAACTATCCGATTAGCATTATTGTTTAATAAACTCTTAACAGCCATCACCATCGCAAGATATGTCTTGCCTGTTCCCGCGGGGCCAATAGAAAACACAATATCTGAGTTTTTAATAGCCTCTACATAATATTTTTGTCCCAATGTTTTAACTTTGATCTTTCTACCTTTAAAATTGACCTGTAATACTTCATCATAGAGATTAGATAAATCCATATCCCTATCTTTTTTCAACAGAAAGATGGCATACTTAACCTGTCTTTTATCTATATTTTTGCCTGTTTGGGCCAAATCTATCATTTCCTCTATTACACGTTTTGCCAACTTTACTTTATCTGCTCTGCCTTTTATCTTCACACTACTGCCTCTGGCTATTATCTCAACATCCAGTATGTCTTCTATAACTTTAATGTTTTCATCTTTATTCCCAAAAACATTTCTGGAAATTTTATAATTTTTTATATCTAAAATATCTTCAACCGGTACCACCGGATCCCTCCTTAATTAACGTATACCTACTTTTATTTTATTCAAGAGGAAGTTTAATATTCCTCCATAATTTAATAAAGCTTTTCATAGAGAAAAGCACACTAAGAATATTATAACATATTATTGTAATCTTACAAGTCCAATAAATATAAAAACCAGCCTATAGCCTAGTATGCAGCTACATCCTGGTTTTTTATTAGCCTTTTTATATTGTTAGCCATTTATCATTTTAGAAAAATCAGGGTTAAAAATATCTTTTGGAAAATAATCGGGTTTACGAGTAATAGTATGATAGGTTTTAATAAATCTGATTGTACCTGTTTTGCTTCTAAGCAACATTGTATGTGAAGAAGCACTATTTGTACTATAACGTATTCCTTTAAGTAAATCTCCATCTGTAATTCCTGTTGCCACAAATATAATATCATCACCCTGAGCAAGTTCTTTTGTAAAATATAGTTTATCAATATTTTTTATACCTAAGTCCTTTGCTTTTTGTCTATCCTTCTCATTTCTTGGTTTCAGGCGAGCTTGTATTTCTCCTCCCATACACCGCAATGCAGCAGCTGTTAGTACACCTTCAGTAGCACCACCTATTCCCATCATCATGTCTACACCAGAATCTGATAAACCAGTAGCAATACCACCAGCCACATCACCATCACTGATTAGCTTAATTCTAGCACCGATAGATCTGATATCATTGATTAACTTTTTATGTCTGGAACGATTTAAGACAACGATGGTTAAGTCCTTAACACTTTTATTAAGAGCCTCGGCTGTGGCCCTTAAATTATCTTCAACAGAAGCATCCAAATTTATTTCTCCTTTAGCCTTAGGACCTACTGCAATCTTTTCCATATATGTATCAGGGGCCTTCATAAGACTGTGCCTTTCTGCAACCACCAAAACAGCTAGTGCATTAGGTAATCCGTTGGCAACCAAAGATGTACCCTCTACAGGATCAACAGCAATATCAAGCTGGGGTTGTGCACTTCCATCACCGATAACTTCTCCTATATATAAGTGAGGCGCCTCATCTTTTTCACCTTCCCCAATAACTACTGTACCATTAATACCCATTGTATCAAAAATGTTTCTCATACAATCTACAGCTGCTCCATCAACACAGTTTTTACATCCTTTACCCATCCAGGGTGCTGCTGCTAGAGCCGCTGTTTCCGTGACTCTGACAAAATCAAATCCCAATTGTCTATCCATATATTTTTTCAACTCCTTTTTTTACTCCGTATAATCAACAAATGTTTTTATTATAGTAGTTTTGCTTATTCTGCCAACTACTTCTTTAACCTCATTTACAACAGGAAGAAAATCTATTTTATGATATCTAATTTTGCGTGCTGCCTCTATAAAAGTAGTATCTGGAAATACAGATATGATTTTAGGATTCCTGGTCATAGCTAAACTAACTGGTGTCTTTTTGAGATTATTCTTGCCTATACTCATTTTAAGCAGGTCTTTTCTTGAAATAACACCACTTAACTTGCCTTTATTATTTATAACAACTATAGAACCTACATCTTCTAAAAACATCTTCAAAATCGTATCATAAATACTCGTCTCCTCTTCAACCTTGATAGGTTCAGACATTATTTCACTTACTTTTTTATTATATAATCTTTCTATTTCCTTTAATTTATAGTCTTCTTGGATTAAATAATAGCCCACATTTGGTTTAGCATTTAAGATTTCTAACATCGATAAAATCGATAAATCAGAACGGATTGTTGCTCTTGATAAATCAAGCTTCTCTGCAATTAGTTTTGATGAGATAGGACCTTCTTTTTTCACTATATCAATAATTTCTTTCTGTCTTTTTGATAATTCCATATATTACCTCCTGCTCCGTTATTTATATTTAAAGAATAATATAACACAATTATCAAATTAAATCAACTAATACGCAAATAATTGCCTACTAATAATCATAAAAACATGTATTACCACATTGTTTTTTAAAATTAATTATTAAATAATGTAATAAGCCCTATTATCAGGGCTTATTACATTAATTTATGATAAGTCATTTTTCTTTTTTGTTTTTCTTAAACCGAGGTTCATCTATTATTTCTTTCATGATTATGCCTTTAACTAAATCTTCTTTTTCAAAAAATAGTTTGCCTTTTTTCTTTTTACTAATTTTTTTAACTCGAATCTTTTTTTTGCTTTTTTTGTTTTTCTTTTGATCCACATCTTTTGAAATATTATTATTTTGTGCTTTATTATTAACCTGTTCATCATATGCAAATTTATATTCTTCTTTCTTTAAATTGTTATTTTCCGCTATAGGTTTTTCTTTACTTAAAGTATTATCACTACTTTTATTTTTATTCTTATTCTTATTAATAAAATTTATCAAACGAGAACCTATAATTAAAAACAAAAACAAAAGAGGCCAATAACTGAAGATATTATTCATATTAGCTCACACCTCTTGTTATTCATTTTTTTCTTCTTCATAACCTTCTTCTTCCTCTTCACCTGTATATTGAGAAATCCCTTCTCTCATATTTGTATCAGCCTTTACATTCTTATAATTCATATAATCCATTACACCTAAATTGCCATTTTTAAAAGCATCTGCAATTGCAAGCGGTACTTCTGCTTCTGCTTCAACAACTTTTGCCTGCATTTCTTGAACTTCTGCTCTCATTTCTTGTTCCTTAGCCACTGCCATAGCTCTTCTTTCTTCCGCTTTAGCTTGAGCAATTTCTTTATCAGCTTCAGCCTGATCGATTTGTAATTGTGCTCCAATGTTTTTACCTACATCTACATCGGCAATATCGATAGACAATATTTCGAAAGCGGTCCCCGAATCAAGGCCCTTATTTAAAACTGTTTTAGAAATAGAATCAGGATTTTCCAATACTTTTTTATGGGTATCGGCAGAACCTACAGTTGTAACAATACCTTCACCTACCCTGGCCAAAACTGTTTCTTCCCCGGCTCCACCAACCAGCCTATCAATATTAGCTCTTACTGTTACCCGGGCAGTAGCCATGACTTGAATCCCGTCCATTGCTACGGCTGTTACTAATGGTGTTTTGATCACCTTGGGATTAACACTCATTTTGACAGCATCTAATACATCCCTACCGGCTAAATCGATGGCAGCAGCTCTTTCAAACAGCAGAGGTATCTCTGCCCTCTCTGCAGCAATTAAGGCATCTACCACCTTATTAACATTACCACCTGCTAGATAATGAGCTTCCAGTTTGTCACTGGTTAAATCTAAACCTGCTTTATGTGATTTGATCAAGGGACCAACTATAGAAGATGGTACTACTCTTCTCAGCCTCATCCCGATTAAATTAAAGAAGCCTATTTTGACCCCTGCTGCAATTGCTGATATCCAAAGACCTAAAGGTATAAAATACATGAAAAGAAAAATAAAAGCTATTACGCCAAATATAATTAGTAATGATGCAATTGTCATTGATTATTCCCCCTCTTTATAAATGGTTTAACTATAACCTTACTACCTTTGACATCTATAATAATTACCGTTTCTCCCTTATCAATAAAGCCTCCTTCACTAACAACATCAATGCGCTTTCCATCCAAATCAATAATACCAGCTGGTCTTAATGGGGTAGCCGCTGTGCCTTTTTGACCAATTAAGTCCTCATCTCCGTGATAAGCGGTATAACCAATATCACTGGTTTGACTTGTCCGCAAAGAAATTTTAGACCACATATTTGAACTGCCAAAATATTTACCTATTATAAAGGTTAAAACAACTGTCGTTAAAAGAGTTGTAGCGATAATATTCACAGCAATTTGAGGTGTGGGAAATAAATAGTATAAGCTTACAAAAATTGAAACAATCCCACCAATACCCGTCACACCAAAACCGGGTACTACAAATACTTCTAATAGGATTAATAATAAACCAACTAAAAATAAAACTATAATGCCCCAACTAGCAACACCATTAATAATATAACCACTGAAAAACAAACCCAATGAAATAAATCCCATAGTCCCAGCTATGCCAAAGCCGGGTATCAATAATTCAAATATAATGGCGCTGAACCCAATTATTAATAAAAAAGTGCTTATATATGGGTTTGTGACAACACTAGCAAAGTTTTCAGAGGCACTGGGCTTTAGTTTATTGACTGTGCTCTCTTCTAGACCCAGATATGACCAAAGTAACTGATCTGATTCGACTACATTATCTGCTATGTTATTAGCATAAGACTCTTCTGCAGTTAATGTTAATAATTTTCCTTTTTCACTTAATCCTTCAATCACAAGATCTGAATCTACCATAGCTGCAGCAATGTCAGGATCTCTATTGCGTGCTTCTGCTGTTGCTTTGAATTCTTTTCTGAAAGCCGAGATATATTTTTCTTCCTTAGGTCTCGTTTCGGCAGCCCCAATACTGCTACCGGTCCTCATTACTAGTGTTTGACCGGCTAATGCAATCAAAGCCCCTGCCGACCAAGCGCGGTTGGAAACATATGTTACAGTCTCAACTTGAGAATTTAAGATAATATCCTTTAGCTTAACAGCAGAATCAACATAACCTCCAAAAGTGTCTATTTTTATAACTATTTTATCTGCATTATTTTCAACAGCCTCAGAATAACTTTTTTGAAAAAAAGAAAACATCGCCTGATCAATGTTCCCTTCCACAGGTATTTGATAGACAATGTCTTGAGCATTTAAGTTAAAAGAAAATATTATTATTATAATTAAGATTAAAATTATTTTATTTTTCAACATAATTCACACCTCATCTATTAAGATATTTTAACCTGGAGGCCACTGCATTAATCTACCCCCTAAGAGGTGATAGTGGATGTGAAATACAGTTTGACCTGCCTTTTCTTTATTATTATTTACCAACCTAAATCCCTCATCGTATATATCATATTCCTTTGCCATTTTGACCGCCACTTTATGAATATGAGCTATAATATCAAATTCATCTTCTTTTAAAACCATAATATTTTCTTTATGATCTTTAGGAACGATTAATATATGCACCGGGGCTTGTGGATTAATATCCTCAAAAACTACAACTTTATCATCTTCATAAACAAAGTCAGTCTCTATTTCATTATTAATAATTTTACAAAACAGACAATTCGACACTATAATACCCCCTTTTAATTATAACTATTCTTTACTATTCAATAAATTCCTCCTTTTGTAAAATACTTCCAAGCAAAGCTTCGTAATTATAACAGTCTGTTAATTTTACTTTCCTAATCTTTCCTTTATCTTTTTTCTTTGCATTTACTAATACTTTTATATAATTGTCAGTATAAGAAGTATAAAATCCGGTTTTACTATCAATATTATCTTCAATGATCACCTTTTTTATCTTATTGAGATAATTTTTATTATATTGACTCATTAATCTTTTATTTAATTTACGGAGGCGAGCAGCATTTTTTTTCTTGATATCACCTCTAACCTGAGGTTTCATATTATAAGCAGTTGTGTTTTCCCTTCTGGAAAAAGGAAAAACATGCAGGCGGCTGAAAGAAATCTCTTTGGCAAAGCTATAAGTTTTAGCGAATTCTGAAATTGTTTCACCGGGAAAACCAACAATTATATCTGTAGTTATAGCTATTTGGGGTACCATATTTCTGCATTCTAAAACTTTTTCTTTAAATTGTTCTTTTGTATAAGGTCTGTTCATTTTTTTTAATATAAGATTAGAAGCACTCTGCAAAGGCAGGTGTAGATGAGGGCATACTTTATCATTATTTTTGATAAGCTTAAGCAGTTGTTCGTCAACTTCTGTAACCTCTATAGAACTTAACCTAATTCTCTTCAAACCTTTTATTTGAGTCATCTTAAAAATAAGTGCAGCTAAATCATAATTGTCCTTTCTCTCAATACCATAAGCACCAAGATGAATACCTGTCAAAACTACCTCTTTGACTGCCTGATTATTTATTAGATGCTCTATTTCTTTAATTATATTTTCCGGGTCCCTGCTTCTCATTTGCCCCCTTGCATAAGGGATTATGCAGTAACTACAAAACTGATTACAGCCTTCCTGAACTTTTATATAAGCTCTGGTTGTTTTATTTAATCTTTTGATACTCATCTCTTCATATTCTGTAAATTCATTATAAGACAAACTTTCCTTTAACATCTTATTATTCTCTTTGATGGACTTTCTTTCAATCAAATTTACTATTTCACTTTTACCCTGAGTGCCTAAAATCCAATCTACTTCTTTAATTGCTTCTATTTCATTTTGTTCAACCTGGGGGTAACATCCTACCATTATAACCAGGGCCTTTTTGTTTTTTCTTTTGGCTCTTCTGGCATATTTCCGAGACTTACTGGCAGCTTGATTTGTTACTACACAACTATTTATGATATATATATCAGCTTTTTCATCAAATTTTTTTATCTCATATCCAGCTCTCCTAAATTCATCCATCATAACCTCGGTTTCATAATGATTAACCTTGCAGCCCAGGGTATAAAATGCAACAGTTTTCATCATTCTCCCCCTAATTCATCATATTCATATAATACAACAGATAAGGCAACAAGCCCGGCTGTTTCGGTTCTTAAGATTCTATTACCTAAGCTGATTTTTTCTAAATAAGTTTGTCTTTTTATCTCTTCAAAAAATTTTACTTCTTTTTTTGTAAATCCACCTTCTGGTCCTATCAACAACAACATATTACTGATTTGATCATGTTCGTAATCTCTTAAAATATCTTTAAAATTTGCTGAGGAAAGATCAGTATATAAAAGCAATATTAAGTCATATCCTGCAAATAATTTTTTAAAATTATTCTTATCATCTGTAGATACAATGTTTTTAATAACAGGTATGATGCCTCTTTGAGATTGTTTGGCTGCCTCTTCAGAAATCTTCTGCCACCTCTTCAGCCTTTTTTGCTCTTTCTTATGAGAAAGTTTAACAATAGTTCTCTTTGTGTTAATTGGTATAATTTTATGAGCACCAATCTCAACACATTTTTGGATAACGTATTCCATATTTCTATTTTTGGGAATCGCCTGGCCTAAATCAATTTTTATCTTTGGCTCTGAATTATTTTTCTTTTTATTTACAACTATAGCTTTAACAGAAATATCCGTAAATTCATCCAACCTAACTATATAATCATATCCTTTTTGATCAGATATGATTATCTTATCTCCTTTTTTTAATCTTAAAGAATTAGAAATGTGGTTGAAATCATCACCTCTAATTTCAACCACATCATCAATTTGCTCTGCATTTATAAAAAATCTATTCATCATATATACTACCCTTCTTAAATCATTATTCCTTATAATGCACCAAAAGCATTTTTTACTTTGCTAAAAAAACCTTTTTTCTCAGGATTTATTTCATCTCCACTTATCTCAGCAAAGTTTTTTAATAGTTCTTTTTGTTCTTCATCCAAATTCTTTGGAATAACAACTTTGGTCTTTATATATTGATCTCCTTTTCCACTTCTTTTTAAGTGTTTAATCCCTTTATTTTTTAATCTAAATGTAGTGCCGGGTTGGGTTCCCTGAGGTATTTCAAACTTGACTTTACCCTCTATGGTAGGTACCTTGATTTCGTCTCCTAAAACAGCTTGGACAAAATTTATAGGTACCTCACAATATACATCATCACCTTTTCTTTTAAATATTTCATGTGGCTGAACCTGAATAATTATATACAAATCTCCATTTGGTGCATTTTTATCTCCGGCTTCACCTTCATTAGCCATTCTTAACTTACTGCCATCATTAACCCCGGCAGGAATATTAATAGTAAGGTTTCTTCTCCTTTTAACTTTTCCAGTACCATTACAGTTAGAACATGGGTTTTCAATTATTTCTCCTGAACCCCCACACCTGTCACAAGTCCTGGCCTGAACAAACTGACCAAAAGGGGTCTGCTGTTTTACCCTGATCTGGCCTGTACCATTACATTTAGGGCAAGTCTTCACATCAGAACTCGACTCTGCTCCACTTCCATTACATTTAGGACAAACCTCTGTGCGGGGGATTGTAATTTTCTTTTCAGTTCCAAAAGCAGCTTCTTTAAAAGGTATTTTGAGTCTATATTGTAAATCCCTTCCTTTTTGTGGTCGGCTCTGGCGACGAGCTCTACCACCCATACCGCTCATACCGTTCATACCACCACCAAAAAACATATCAAATATATCTTCAAATCCGCCAAAACCACCCCGTGCAAAATCATCAAAGTTAAAATCATCTTCATTGATACCGGAGTGCCCATATTGATCATATCTCTTTCTCTTATCTGGATCACTTAATATTTCATAGGCTTCTGATATTTGCTTAAACTTTTCACCAGAGCTATCATCTCCATTATTCATATCAGGATGGTATTTTTTTGCTAACTTCCTATATGCTCTTTTTATTTCCTTTTGTGATGCATCTTTACTGACACCCAGGATGTCATAATAATCTTTTTTACCTGGCATAAAAATCACCTCATAATATTATACAACCTAAAAAAGGGGAGTTTAACCCCTTTTTAGTATTATATCACAATTATTCTTTATTTTCATCATCTACTTCTTCATAATCTACATCAACAGTTTCATCGTCATCAGATGCACTTTCAGAACCTGATTCCTGTTGCTTTTCAGTTTCTGCTTGTGCTTCATCTTCTTTTTGGGTTTGCGCATAGAGTTGTGAACTTAATTCAGTTAATTCTTCGTTGAGTGCCTCCATTTTATCTTCAATTAAATCTATATCATCTTTTTCAATAGCATCCTGGAGATCTTTTTTAGCAGACTCTACTTTCTTTACAATCTCTTCAGAAACTTTGTTTTCTGCTTTTTTTATTGTTTTATCAGTAGTGTGTACTAAAGCATCAGCTTCATTTTTGGTTTCAACTTCTTTTCTTTTTCTTTCATCTTCTTCAGCGTGTTCTTCTGCATCCTCGACCATTTCCTCAATTTCCTCTTCAGATAAACCTGAGGAAGATTTTATTGTTATATTTTGTTCATTTCCTGTTCCTTTATCTTTAGCAGAAACATGGACTATACCATTTTCATCAATATCGAAAGTAACCTCAATTTGAGGTACTCCTCGAGGAGCAGGTGGAATATCTGTTAACTGAAATCTACCAAGTGTTTTATTGTGTTTGGCCATTTCTCTTTCACCTTGTAATACATGTATATCTACAGCAGTTTGGTTGTCTTGTGCAGTCGAGAATATCTTGCTCTTTGAGGTAGGAATAGTAGTATTTCTATCTATAAGTTTAGTAAATACTCCTCCTAGAGTCTCTATACCTAAAGAAAGTGGTGTAACATCTAATAATACAATATCATCAACCTCACCAGATAATACACCAGCTTGGATAGCTGCTCCAACAGCAACTACTTCATCAGGATTTATACCTTTATGAGGTTCTTTGCCAATTTTATCTTTAACTGCCTCTTGGACAGCTGGTATTCTGGTAGAGCCACCTACTAATATTACTTCATCAATTTCAGAAGGTCCAAAACCAGCATCATCTAAAGCCTTGTCCATAGGACCCATTGTTTTATTAATCATATCTTCTACTAGTTCTTCAAACTTAGCCCTTGTAATATCTACATCTAAATGCTTAGGTCCAGTATCTGTTTGTGTTATAAATGGTAGGTTTACATTTGTTTGTTTAACACTTGATAATTCAATTTTGGCCTTTTCAGCTGAATCTTTTAAGCGCTGTAGGGCCATCTTATCATCTTTAAGATTTATACCGGTTTCCTTTTTAAATTCCTCTGCCAGATAATCTATAATCCTCTGGTCGAAATCATCACCGCCCAAAGTATTATTACCATTAGTAGAAATTACTTCAAAAACTCCATCTCCTAATTCTAGTATTGATACATCAAAAGTTCCTCCACCCAGATCAAATACAAGAATGGTTTGCTCTTTTTTATCATCAAGGCCATATGCTAAAGAAGCAGCTGTTGGCTCATTGATAATTCTTTTTACAGTTAAACCAGCTATCTTGCCCGCATCTTTAGTCGCCTGTCTCTGTGCATCTGAGAAATAAGCAGGTACAGTAATAACTGCTTCTTTTACATTTTCACCTAAGTATTCTTCTGCATCTTTTTTCATCTTTTGTAAAATCATTGCAGATACTTCCTGAGGTGTATACTCTTTATCGCCCATTTTCTTTTTAATTTCTTTACCCATTTCTCTTTTTATTGAAGCAACGGTATTATCATGGTTAGTTATGGCCTGCCTTTTCGCATATTCACCTACTAGTCTTTCTCCTTTTTTTGAATAAGCAACTACTGAAGGGGTGGTTCTTTGTCCCTCTTTATTCGGTATTACAGTAGGCTCTCCACCTTCCATAATAGCCATACAAGAATTAGTTGTTCCTAAATCAATTCCTAATATCTTACTCATTTAAGATTCCTCCTTTTATATTCTGTAATTTATTTAAAGTATACTAGATAGCCACTTTGACCATGGCCGGTCTAACAACCTCTTCATCAACTAAATAACCTTTCTGTATTTCTTCAACAATATAACCTGATTCATGTTCATCAGATTCAACCTGCATAACTGCTTCATGGTATGCAGGATCAAATTCTTGACCATCTGTTTTAATGATTTCAAGTCCTTCTTTTTTTAACACATTGATCAGCTGTTTTTTTATCATTTTTACACCAGAAAGAAATTCTGTTTCTTGATCAACAGTTTTTAGGGCTCTTTCAAAATTATCAATTACCGGTATTAAAGAACTGATTATATCTATTTTTGTCCTGATTTCTATCTTGTTTTTGTCCTTTTTAACCCTATTTCTGTAATTGACAAAATCAGCCTTTAATCTCTTCATTTGATTTAGATATTGATCTTTTTCTTCAGTTGCGACCGCTAATTCATCCTTCACTTCTTTAAGTCTTTCTATCAAAACTTCTTCAGTAATATCTTCTTCTAATTCTACTGTGCTTCGTTTATCTTTTTTAATATCTGATTTTTCTTCTTTAACATTATTATCTTCACTTTCAAAATTTTTATCTTTTTCTGCCATCATCTTATTTGTTCACCTCTGATATAATTTTACTTAAAATATCTGATACAATATTAACTGTAGAAATAACACGTGGATATTCCATTCTAGTCGGTCCTAAAACCCCTATTTTGCCGACCGCTTTATCTCCTATTGTATAATTAGCAATTACAACACTACACCTCTGCATCTCTTTCATCTCATTCTCATGTCCTATTCTAACCTCTATTTCTTTATTATTCTCAGCTGTAATTAACTTCTTTAAAGTATCTTCATGATCTAAAATATTTAAAACTTTTTTTAGATATTCTATATCATTAAACTCGGGTTGATCTAAAATATAGGAAGTACCTCCAATATAAATATTTACATCTCTAGGATCAATTATTTCTTTGATTTCTTTATTTATAATGTTAAATAACTGCTGTGATAAATTAATCTTTTTTAAAAGTTCATCCTCAATTTCATCAAAGTAATTTTTATCAAGATTATTAATATTTTTATCTGTTATCTTATTAACTAAGAAATTATTGATATATCTGATTTTTCTTTTATCCAAATCCTGCTGGATATTAATCATTTTATCACTGACAAATCCATTATCAGTAACCATTACAAGTAACAGCTTATTATTAGTGACTTTAATCAACTGTACTTCACTGAGTTTAGTGTTTTTAAATTCTGGTTCTGTAATCATTGTGGCATACTTGGTAAACTCAGATAGCATGTTCGTGATACCTGATACAATACCATGTATGCCTTTTTTTGCTTTGGTTATTTCTGATAAGGTTTTAATCAGTTTATCAGAATTAATTCCCTTATTATTCATCAGAATATCCACATAATATCTATAACCTTTATCAGAAGGTATGCGACCAGCCGAAGTATGCGGCTGCTCCAAATAACCCAGTTCTTCTAAGTCTGCCATCTCATTTCTTATCGTAGCAGAACTTACACCCAGGTCATATTTTTTTGCTATAGTTCGAGATCCAACTGGAGATGCTGTTATTATATGTTCTTGAATGATGGCGTGCAGTATACTACTTTTACGTCTATCTAAATTTTTAACCATCATCTTCACCTCTTTTTTTAGCACTCAACTAAATAGAGTGCTAATAACTATTAATAAAATAACATATCGCTTTTACTTTGTCAAATACTTTTAAACTCAAATGAGCAAATTTATATATTATAAAATGAGTTTTGAAAAAACCAGATTAGCAAGGTTTAAACCCTTCTTAGTCAGATAGATTCTCTTTTTGTCTACTACTATTAGATTATCCTCTTTGAGTTCCTGTAGGACATTGTCATATATATCAAAGATTGAAACATCAAATTTGGATTTAAATTTCTCAACATCAATCCCCTCAGTTAACCTCAAACCCATAAACATACTTTCGAAAATCATTTCTTTTTTATTTAATTTTATAATATCTTGTACTGGTAGTCTGCCTTTTTTTAATTCATAAATATACTTTCTAAAATTACTGTAGTTTTTATATCTTTGCTTACCATTAAAACCATGGGCAGCTGGTCCCAACCCCAAATATGGTTCATATTTCCAATAGATAATATTATGTTTTGATCTGTGTTCATCCCGAGAAAAATTAGATATCTCATAATGATTATAGCCGGCTTCTTGCAATTTTTTTATTGCATGGTTATACATTTTATAGTCTAATTCTTCTGAAATAAGATTTGTTTTCTTATCCTTAAATCTTTTATATAATTTTGTCCCATCTTCAATCTGAAGTTTATATAAAGAAATATGGCTGGGATTAAAATCAAGTACCTGATTTAAACTGTATACAAAATTTAGAAATGTCTGTCTAAAAAGAGCGAAAATTAAATCAATATTATAGTTGTCAAAATGTTTTTCGACCTTTATGATAGCGTTTATAGAATCAATTACATCATGGCTCCTACCTAAAAATTTTAATTCTTCATCAAGAAAAGATTGTATTCCAAGGCTTAGACGATTAATCCCCATTTCTCTGTATGCTTTTATTTTACATTCAGTTAGGCTTTCTGGATTAGCCTCCATACTAATTTCCACATTCTCAACAACATTAAAAGAATTAAATACAGTAATTAGTATCTCTTCTATTAGTTGAGGAGACAATAAGCTGGGAGTGCCTCCTCCTAGATAAATCGTTCGACACCTATTATTAATAAGTTTATCAGCGTATAATTCTATTTCTTTTTTTAACATATCCACATATTCTCTCATCTTCTGTGGCGTATATTTAATAGAATAGAAATCACAGTAATTACATTTGCTTTGACAAAAGGGAATATGAATATAAAGACCGAATGCTTTTTTATAATTTAAATATCTATTCATCTTCCTCCCTTTCTAGGATGGACATAAATGCTTTTTGAGGAATTTCTACTTTTCCGACCATTTTCATTCTCTTTTTACCTGCTTTTTGTTTTTCTAGTAATTTTCTTTTTCTACTGACATCCCCACCATAACATTTCTGTAATACATCTTTTCTTTTAGCAGAGATATTAACTCTGGCCAGTATTTTACTATCAACTGCAGCCTGAATAGGTACTTTAAACATCTGTCTAGGTATTGTTTTTTTCAGCTTCCTAACCAAAGTCAGGCCTTTTTCGCGCGCATTGTCTCGAAAAACAATTGTCGACAACGCATCAACCGGCTCTTTGTTGACAAGGATATCGAGTTTTACCAGATCTGATTCTTGATAACCGATCATTTTATAATCTAATGTGGCATAACCGCGTGATTTAGATTTAAGTTGGTTAAAAAAATCAGTTATTATTTCACTTAAAGGCATTTTATATTCTAAAGCTACTCTATTTTCATCTATATACTGCATATCAATAAATTGTCCGCGATTATTTTGACAAAGTTTCATAATAGGGCCTATATATTCTTCAGGCAGGTGCAGAGCTGCTTTAACAAATGGCTCTTTAATAATTTTAATCTCACTTTGTTGGGGAAAATCTGCTGGATTCTCTATTTCTAAAAGTTCATTTGATTTTTTTTTAACTTTGTATATTACGCTCGGAGCAGTAATTATAAGGTCAATATCATACTCTCTTTCCAATCTTTCCTGTATTATTTCCATGTGTAATAATCCTAAAAAACCACATCTGAAACCAAATCCTAATGCCTCTGAAGTTTCTGGTTCAAAAATCAGTGAAGCATCATTTAATTGCAACTTTTCTAAAGCATCTTTTAAAAGATTAAAATCTTTGTTGTCAGAAGGATATAATCCACTATAAACCATAGGCTTGACTTTTTTATAACCCGGAAGTGGTGTTTCAGCTGGATTTTTTATATGGGTAATTGTATCACCAACTCGACAATTTTTGACATCCTTTACTCCTGCAATTATATAGCCAACCTCTCCGGTTGATAATTTTTTTACAGAAGATCTTGTGGGATTAAATACGCCTAATTCATCCACCTCATACTTTTTATCATTGGCCATCATCTTTATTTGATCATTCAAAATAACCATTCCATCTATAACTCTAACATAAGCAATGACTCCCTGATAAGAATCATATACGGAATCAAAAATTAAAGCACGCAGCGGTTTACTCTGATTGTCTTGAGGTGCTGGAATTCTTTTAATGACTGCATGTAAAACATCTTCAATATTAGTACCTTCTTTTGCACTGGTTAAAATAGCCTCATCAGGATCAATGCCGATCTCTAATAGTTGCTCCTTTACTTTCTTAGGATCAGCTCTATCTAAGTCTATCTTATTTATTATAGGAATAATCTCTAAATCGTTTTCTAAAGCCAGGTATATATTAGCCATAGTCTGAGCCTCTATTCCCTGGGCAGCATCAATAACCAAAAGTGCTCCTTCAGCCGCAGCTAAACTTTTAGATACCTCATAAGAAAAATCTACATGTCCGGGAGTATCAATTAAATTAAGTTCATAACCTTTATAATTAATCCGGACAGCTTGTGCTTTTATAGTTATACCTCTTTCTCTTTCTAGTTCCATATTATCGAGGACCTGATCTTTCATATCACGATCAGATATTGTATTTGTAAACTCCAATAAACGATCAGCAAGTGTTGATTTGCCGTGGTCTATATGGGCTATAATACAAAAATTTCTTATCTGCTTACAGTCCATATCTTTGGCTCCTTTCTATTTATTAAACTTGCGAGTATTATAACATTCAGTATCCCTTTTATCAAGAATCTGATTAACATCTAAAAAGATACAGTCCATTGTCAATGAGAACATAGACATAATTTAACTGATTTCAGATACCTAAAAAGAATAAATGAGACGAATTTCTATTTATACTAAAAATCTTTTGGGAAATAGGATATATATTTAACCTTGCAATACTCAAAATCTAATATTTTATTAATAATATTATTAATAATGCGGTATAAGACTTGCAATTTTACAAATCTGATGTTAAAATTGTTATGTTGCAAACTTAGAAAGAACAATATAAATATACCGTTCACTAACAAGGGGGTGAAAGCTGTGCCTATTATTGAATCTGCAAAAAAAAGGGTTAAAACCAATGAAAAGAAAAAAGAGGTTAATAGATATTGGAAAAATAAACTCAAAGATACAATAAAAGAGTATGAAACAGCTGTTGAAGAAGGTAATATAAAAAAAGCCGAAGAACTACTACCTGAAACATATAAAATTATTGATAAAGCAGCATCTCATAATATTATTCATAAAAATAATGCTAACAGAAAGAAATCTAAAATGAAAAGAATGTTAAATAAAATCAAATAAAACAAGTATCTGGAAAGGCTTATTCTTAACTGAATAAGCCATTTGCTTTTTATAAAGCTACAAGCACATGCTGTATTGAATCTTCAATCTTATCCTCGCCTGTCTTTAGTTTAACATCTGCTTTTAGAAGATTATCTAAAACATCTTTTAGTTCATCAAAACTATAATTATCTACATAACCATATATTTTTTTGACAGGATAAGGGTGTTCCCCTATTTTTTTTGCAATAGCTTTAGGTGATTTCCCGCTTTTTTTAAAATCTTTGATTAGTATCATCAGCCTTGTTCTTCTGATAATCATAGCAAAGATTAATTGTGGCGCCTCACCACTTGCGATCATCTGGTTGAACAGATAAACACTTTTTTTTGTTTTTTTATTACTAAAGGCATCCAAAAATTCAAATATTATATTATCTTTTAAAGTTCTATCTTTTGTTATTACAGCTTTTATATCAGATGTTTTAACCCGGCTTTTTTGATCAACGAAAGTACATATCTTATCAATTTCAGAATCAAGCTGCTGCAAATTATTGCTGAACATCTTTTCCAGCAGTCTGATCTCCTTATATCCAATATCTTTGTTTTTTTCTTCAAATTGCATCTTAATCCACTTATTTAAATCCTGATAGCGGGGAGGCTTAAGATTAATAACATCACCGTATTTTTCTATGATGTTTTTTCTCTTATTAGTACTAATATCTTTATTAACCAATATTAATAAAACTGTAGTCTCTGGGATATCCTTCAAATAGTCCTTAAATTTTTCCCAGTTCAAAATACCCCTTTTAAAAATATTACCTGCTTTAACAATAATAAATCTTTTTTCAGACATTATAGGCAGAGTACTTCCTTTATTTATTATGTTTTTAAATACCCCATCCTGCTCTTCTACATAACTTAAATTAAAACCTTTAACCGTTTCATCAATGTATCTATCTTTAAATTCTTTTTCAAATTTATCCAGTAGATAATTTTCTGAACCAAAAACCAGATATACATTTTTAATCTGAGATAATTCTTTTTTAAATAACTTTTCCGTCTTTTTATTCAATCCAAACACCCTTTTGAATTTTTATAGATTTAAATTAATTTTAACATAGATGATCAGCCTTTATCAATTTAGATAGGAATTTATATTATATTTGTATCCATCGCTTTTGATCATAATAGCACCCTGCTTGTCAGTTCTCCAAACTCTAATCTGTTTATTTATTAACCTTTTTATCAACTTCGGATCAGGTTGATTAAAATAATTATATCCTACACTTATTAAAGCTTCTTTTGGATTTACAGCTTTTAGAAAGTTATCTAAACTTGAAGTGGAACTTCCATGATGAGCAATTTTTAAAATATCAGAACATAATTGAAGATTTGACTTATTATCTAGAATGTATTTCTCCACCTTGCCTTCTATATCACCTGTAAATAACATTGTAAATTTTTTATATTTTAATCTAAATACGAGTGAATTATTATTCTTTTCTTTAAAATTAGGATGAACCGGTGGTGATAAAAATTTCAGCTTTACTTCATCAACTTCTAATTTTTGATCTATATGGGCCTGAAAAACTCTTATATTCATGTCAAGAGCAATCTTTATGATGCTTTGTGCATTGGAATCCATACTATCAAAATGTTCTGAAATAATTAAATTTTTGACAAACCCATTTTCTATTAAAAATTCTGCTCCTCCACAATGGTCATAATCAAAATGAGTGATAATAAGATAATTTATAACTTTTACATTCCTTTGTAATAAATAAGGTAAAATAGTTGTTTCTGCAATATTATTGCTTTTTGATAGTCCACCTGTATCAACAAGAATATTATTATTCTCAGGCGTTTTAATAAATATCGAATCACCCTGTCCTACATCCAAACAACAAATATTTAACAAATCATCATCAGGAGGTCTAAAAAAGACCATAGTTATGATAATAATAATGAGAAGTATGTTAATATACTTTAAATATTGAGTAGTCTTTGCGTTATTTATATTTTTATTATGATATGTATAGGCTAATAAAAACAAGCTAATGTAAGTTAAAAAAACAACGGTCGAGAGCGGAGTCGTTAAATATATTTGAGCTGAAGGTAATTTAGACATGATATTAATGCCATAATTTAAAAATGTAGTTGAAAAGTATATTAGTTTAGCAGTTATTAGACTTAATATTGGTAATATTAAATTTAACATAAAGTGTGTTAATGATAAAAATATAATAATCGAAATTAGGGGTATGGACCATAGATTTGTAATAACACCTGCAGGTGTTATTATATTAAAATAATAAGCTGTAAGAGGTATTGAACCCAGTTGAGCCGCAATACTAACAGCCAAAATGGGATGTAAGTATTTTTTTAATATCTTTGTCCAGGCTATAATCATTAAAAGCACAATAAAACTCAGCTGTAAACCTACTGAAAACAACTGATAAGGATCAAGTAATAATATAAACAAAAGGGTGATTGATAATACAGAATAAATATCCAAATCGACTTCGAACTGTTTGGATAATCGAAAGAATATTACCATCAAAGAAGCCCTTAATACAGAAGCTCTCAGTCCCGTCATGAGTGCATAAGATATTAATAATATGCTTAATATTATATTTTTAGTAAGCTGATTTAGGGAAAATATACTTAAAATAGATAAGATAAATATAGTAATAAATCCGATATGTAAACCGGATATAGCTAATAAATGGTTGGCCCCAGCTTTTCTAAAATTGCTTTCATATCTGGGATCTAAATTGCTTTTTTCTCCCAAAACTAAAGCTTTTATAAATTCGTTTACAGGTGGTATAATATTTTGATCAATAATATTAAGCATTCTTTCTTTTATCATAACTATAGGAGTTGACAACAAATATTGATTACTTAATTTGTATATTTCATATACCTGAGCAGTACTATAAATATTTTGCTTTTTTAAATAATTTCGATAGGAAAATCCACCCGGATTACTCTCCTGATCTACTTCAAATAAATCCAAATTAGCAATAACAATATCTCCATGTTTTAAATTATTTTTTAGATCGCTTTTCCAGAGTTGAATCATCCCGTATTTTACCCTATGATTATTTATTAGTATAGGCTCTAAAATTAGAGAATTTCCTTCAATTGAACGCAAATCAAACTTAATTTGGCCAACTACCTCCACATTTTTTCCATTATAATGTATAATAGATTTTTCATTATAATAGCTTATTTCATAATAAATCATATAAAAGAAGGCAAAAATAAGTATCATTATTAATACATAAAGTACATAATTTCTGGTATGATTGATAATAAAATAAATGAGGGAAAAACAGACAGTCAATATTATTATCAACTTACAATCCAAAAAATAATAACCATTTATTAAACCAATCACAAAAAATATACCTGCTTTTATTATAAAATTTTTTTTAAAAAACAAACTCTTAACCCCTTGTGTTTTATTTTTTTTAAAACAATAATAAAAAGACAATTCATTTGGGAGGAATAATTATTTTATCATTATCGTATAGTTTTTGTTCTAAATCCACTTTTGACAAATCAGCATCATTTTTTAAAATTATGTACTCATCAATCAGCCTTTTTACCTTAATACCAGAAATAATTTCATGAAAACCAGGGTTCTTTACAGCCCCACCAACCTGTATCTCGATCCTATAAATTGTCCGCTTTTTACCATCAGAAGATAATTTAAAGTTTTCCTTCTTATATTGCTTTAAAGTTAAATCTTCATAATTACTTACTAATTTTTTTTCTCGATACATTTCTACAAATGTCATCAATGCAAATAATAATACAACTGTTAATATCGAATATATAATTTTGTTTTTAATTAAAATCACTCCTTTAGTATATATTACTATATATGTTATATTTTTCCTTTATAAACAATAAAAAAATCCCTCTCGGGTGTTTTATTCAGAGATGAGATTTAATTTTTTCAATGATTAGTTCATTGGCTATATCATTTAAACCGCCATGAGGTATTATTATATCAGCAAGATATTTTGTTGGTTCTACATATTTTTCATGCATTGGTTTAACAGTAGCCATATACTGCTCGCGAACAGAATCAAAAGAGCGATCTCTTTTTTTAATATCCCTATTTATTCTTCGTAATAATCTAATATCTGCATCTGTATCTATGTATATTTTTAAGTCTAAAAGCTCTCTCAGTTTCGGATAATGTAAAATGAGTATTCCTTCAATAATAATAATGGAAGTTGCTTTAACTCTTCTTAATTCTTCTAACCTTTCATTAGTTTTATAAGAATATACCGGTCGTTTGATATCCTGACCCTTAGATAATTTTTTTAAATGTTGAATTAGTAATTTAGTTTCAAAAGAGTCAGGATGATCAAAATTTATCTGCTGTTCAGGTACAGCAAAATGGCTTTTATCATAGTAATAAAAATCATGCCGCAACATAGCTACCTGATCATGAAATACTGTTTTTAATATCTTTGCTAATGTTGTCTTGCCTGAGGCAGTACCTCCAGCAATACCGATTATTAGTTGAGACAACTATACCATCCTTTCTAAAAATTTATGTATATAACAATTATAACTTAATTAATCTTGAAATTAAATATGAGTCATTCCAATTTTTGTTCAAAAATAAGTTATCTATACCCATTTTTATATAACTTCGTAAGATTATAGTCCTGATTTTTGTTCTCACTGCTAACTTTATTTCTTTTTTTAACTTTTATTTCACTAATTTCATTAAATTCCTTATATATTTCATGCATGGCTACAACTGCTGTTTTAGTGGAGATCTTTTGATTGATTACCTTATTTATTATTTCATTCATTACATATCTAGCCTCTTTAGGCAAACCAACAATATCATGAATAATTTGTTCTATTTGGTTTTTTATATCAATCTTACTATGAAAATTCTCATCTTCATTTCCCTCTAACTCAATCGTCTTTCTTAATTTAATCAAGCGTATGAGTGTCTCAGTTCTTGATAACAATCTAAAATCGCCTCCACTTAATAACTGTTTTGTCTGTAGTCATCTTCAGGGGAACATTCAAATTGAAACTGATATCCCTTGGTCATTTCGCTTATTCGTGAAGCTAAATATGTTGCGGCCTTTAAATAACTTGTTTTATAATAAGGATTACTTTCGTTATTTTGTCCTAGTTTTATAAAATCATTATTGGAAGTAAAAATCACGGGTTTATTATAATCATATCTGTGATTCAACCAGGCAGTTAAATTGCCAAATACAAAATCAGTATTTCTTTCCCTTAAAAAATCATCAATAACTAAAAGCTTTGAATTCATAACAGCATTCTCAATTATATCCAATTCCCTCTTTAAATCTTCATTTGTTGTTTCATACTGCCGTTTTTTCCACAAATAATTGACCTCACTCATAAAAAAAACTGGCCGCCAATTATGTTCTTGATATGAAATCCCTCTACGTGAATAATATTCAGGATTTTTAGCATATATCTTCCGAGCAAATCTATAAGCAGCAGTTTTTAAGGCTGCTATCGCTATGTGTGTTTTGCCACACCCATTAAATTTACTAAAAATATAAACTGATTGAGGCCCTTTAATTGCAGTAAGAATATTTTCAGCATAAGTTTTAATCGCTTTAATTTTACTAATATTTTGGCGGGGACATGCTTTAAAGTTGAAAGATGAAAAACTTGAATCTGCAAACTTAGGTGGGATATGACTGTTAGCAATAATTACTTTATATATCTTTTTAACAGCCTCCTGTTCTGAAATATTTTTATCTATATCCTTTCTTGTAGTAGTCTTCGAAACTTTCTTCTTTATCTCTTCTTTCTTTTTTTCGATTAATTTCTCGAAGTCTCTTTTCATATTCTTCCATCCTTTGTTTTTCTTCTTTAAAATCATATATCGTATATATTGCTCTGTTCAGATAATCATTTAGTATTGAAATAATATAATTAGCAGGATTTCCTTCAACCCTTTTAGAGCTTATTTTTATTACTTCAATGATGACTTCTTCACTTATACCATCCTCAATAAAGGAAAGCATTTTCTGTAAAAAAAGCGGTGTTAAGATGAAGGATTGACAATGTTTGTCCCATTTTTGGGCAATTTGCGATCCAATTTGATCATAGCTTATTTCCCTTTTTTTGTCTGAAATAAATCTGGGCGGGATTTTTAAATATACATCATTATTAACTTTGATCAACCATTTTTTATTAAATAAAGACTGCTTTAGATCATTTTCTATCACAAGATCTGATTGGTTAAGCAGCCATTTACCTTTTGTTAATAACTGAGAATGCTCCAGATTAGAAAATTTTTGAATAATAAATTTGAACCCTTCTGCACTTAACCTATCATCATGCAAAACAGCCCTGGGAACTTCAAAATATTCTGGATACATTATTAAAATCACCCCTAATATATAAAACAATATAAGTTATATTAACACAATAATTTTGATAGTTCAACAAAATATATCGACCAATCACATTTATTTATAGAGCGTATATTTTTTATTCAACAAGCTTTTATTTATCCCTTTTTTAAATTTAAAAACAGAGGGTGAACTCTTGTTTGACAAACAGTTTAAATAGCTTTAATTATAGGAATTATCCCTCTGAAATTTTTTTAAATTAATTTATCTTCATATGCAAATATTAATATTAAAAATCTTATTTTATAAAACAAATTTAATCAATAAATCTATTTATGACATCTGATAATTCATCAATTATTTCTTTATCTTCGTTTTGTAGAGAACTTTGCACACAACCATTAATATGTTCCTGTAAAACTTTTAAACCTGTTTTCTTTAAAGCCCCTCGCACAGCAACAATTTGGGTTAATATATCCACACAGTATTTTTCACTTTTTATCATCTTTTTAATACCGCGTATTTGGCCTTCAATCCTATTTAATCTAACCAATAAATTCTGCTCTACTTCTTCAGAAATTGAATTCATTAATAACACTTCCCATTGAAACCTTCATTTTTTTTAATGATAGAAACAATTTTAGAACGAAAACGATCACTATTTTCTATCTTTTTATTAATTCTTTTTGTCAATAAATAAGAAAGATATAAACAAATGAAAGAGGATAATATACCAAAAATTTCTGGACTTAAACCTGTAAAGATAAAAGATAGTTTCGCTCCAATAAAATAACCTCCCACAAAAAACAATAAGGGAATTATATATATAATAATTGATCCAATTACTAAAGAGCTGTCCTTAAGCTCTACTTTAACTATATCCCCCACCTGGGCGCTTTTTTCATTTTGAACTTCTGCAAAAAAATCTTCCTCTTCATGATTATTTTCCCTTCCTAAAACACAGTCTTGCTTACATTTGCTGCAGGCTGAATATCTGTTAAATTTAATTTTGGCCTTATCATTCTTAACCTCTATTACAGATCCTGTTTCTTGCATTTTTTACACTCCCAACATTTATCTAATAAAATCTGCCGATTCTTTTCTGGAGGGTGCTTCTATTTCTTTTTCTATAAATCCCAGTGGTGTAATAGTAGAAATATAATGTTCTAATGGAATATCCAACTTGTTTTTAATGCTCTCCCTATCCATATCAGCTATCCAACATGTACCTAAATTATAAAGACGAGCCGCCAACATAAAATGATATGCCGCTATGTCTGCATCCTGTTTATATCTCTTAGATTCTTCTGGATCAGAACATATTGCAACTGCTATCGGGGCTCTTTTAATCGGCTCAGTGGCTGTCTTTCTTATAGTAGATAGATCGCAGATCATTTCTTCTTCTCTAATAAACTTAAAATAATAAGACTGAGAGTTCATAGATGTAGGGGCATACCTACTTATATCTATTATTTGGTCCAAAATTTCTTCTGGAATCTCTTTATCAGAAAACTGCCTGTAACTTCTTCTTTTTAATAAAAGTTCTTTACCTGATAGATGAGGCTTAACATCATGTAAAAAACTCTGAAACTCCAGGGTCCTACCTTCTGGATCTTCTGCAAAAAATTGATATATATTAAAGTCCTTATTTTCAGAAGGGCTCTTTAATATATCCAGTTTTTCAGATAATTTTTTATACATTTGATCAACTTGCTGTTTATCTGAAAAATAAAAAGTAATAAACCCTTCATTTTCAATTTGATCCGATTCACAAAACCCCAACTGTAGATTACCTTTTTCAAATATCTTACAATGATTTTGATCTAACCAGAGATCCATACCTATTAGCTCTTGATAAATATCTGTTATCTTATTAATATCCTTAGTTTTCATAAATACGATACCTGACATATTAACACTCCTCATAAAATTTTGATATTAAATAAACGAATCCAAAATTATTTAAAAATAAATGTGTTCTTTAAAACTTTACCTTTTGAATTATACACAACTTCAAACTTATAAAACTTGCCTACAAAAATGTTGAGTATATCTTCTATTCCTGTTTCTATATTATTATATCAAAAAACCCCAGTCATTAAAACAAGGGTTTTGATTTTAACCTAAATTATTTTATTTCACAACTATATTGACAAGCTTTTTTGGTATAACGATTGTCTTGATTATTTCTTTGCCCTCTATATATTTTTTAACTTTCTTTTGTATAAATACCTTTTCCTTTAATTTTTCTTCCGTAATATCAGCACTTACATTAATTTTGTCTCTAACCTTACCATTGATTTGAATCACAACTGTAATTTCATCCTTTTTAGCAGCTTCTTTATTAAATTGTGGCCATTTAACTCTATGAACACTTTCATCATGACCTAATTTATGCCAGAGTTCCTCACTTATATGTGGGGCAAACGGAGCAAGCAATAATAATAACTTTTCAGTTACAAAGGCTAACAGTTCCTTATTAATATTATCACTATTATTTTTTAAATAATGATATATTTCATTAACAAGTTCCATAATAGCACTGATGGCAGTGTTAAAATTTAATCTTTCTTCTACATCTTCAGTAACTTTCTCTATTGTCTCATGCAGTTTTCTATGAAGTTCTTTCTCTGCATCATTTAAATCATCTTGCTTAATATCAACTTGACTAACGTCTATTTTATTTATTTCATCTAAATTATTTACAATATATCTCCACACTCTATTTAAAAATCTACTAGCTCCTTCTACACCTGCATCACTCCATTCTAAATCTTTTTCTGGAGGTGATGCAAATAGGATAAATAAGCGAGCTGTATCTGCACCATATTCTTTAAGTATTTTACCAGGATCCACAACATTACCTTTGGATTTAGACATCTTATCCCCATCTTTAAGTACCATACCCTGAGCAAGCCATTTACTGAATGGTTCATTCGCTTCTATTAAGCCTAAATCCCTGATTACTTTGGTGAAAAATCTGGCATAAAGTAGATGTAGTATTGCATGTTCAATACCACCTATATACTGATTCACCGGGAACCACTCTTTGGCTTTTTGATAAGAAACAGGTAATTTTTGATTATTAGGATCTATATATCTTAAAAAATACCAGGAGGAATCAACAAAAGTATCCATGGTGTCTATCTCTCTTCGGGCCGGGCCACCACATTTTGGACAGGTGGTATTGACAAACTCTTTTGATTCAGCCAGTGTTGATACACCAGTAGTTGAGAGTTTAACATCATCTGGTAATAAGACCGGTAAGTCTTTTTCAGGAACAGGTACTGTACCACATTTCTCACAGTGAATCATAGGGATTGGAGCTCCCCAATAGCGCTGTCTTGATATAAGCCAATCTCTCAATCTGTAATTAATTTTACGTTCTCCAATATTTTCTTTTTCCATATAATCTGCAATTGTTTCAAAGGCTTTTTGTACAGTAAGTCCATTAAATCTCTGAGAATTAATCAAATAACCATCATCACTACGTGCTTTTTTCATAGTTGCTCCATTTAATTTTTCTTCTAAATCATGAGGTTGAATTACTGCCTTGATCGGTAAATCATATTTTTTGGCAAAGTCGAAGTCTCTTTGATCATGAGCAGGCACAGCCATGATAGCCCCTGTACCATAACCCATCAATACATAATTAGCAATGTAAATAGGTATCTCTTGTTGGGTCATTGGATTGATTGCAAAGCTGCCTGTAAATATACCATCTTTGGATGATTGGGGCGAGGTTCTTTCCATCTCTGCCTGGCTTTTAACCTTTTTTATAAAATTTCTTATCTCATCTTCATTGGGCTGACCGGATATCAATTGATCTACATAGGGATGTTCGGGTGCTAAAACCATATAAGTAGCCCCATAGATTGTATCAGGCCTTGTCGTAAATACCTCTAGCTCTTCTTCTATCTCTCCAATTGGAAACCTTATGCTCAACCCTTCACTTTTACCAATCCAGTTTTTTTGCATAGTTTTTACACGTTGAGGCCAATCCAGTTCAGCATGGCCTTCTAGTAACTCCTCCGCATAATCTGTTATTTTTAAAAACCATTGCTCCAATTCTTTTTGTTCAACTATGCTATCACAACGTTCGCAGCGATTATTAATAACCTGTTCATTAGCTAAAACAGTTTCACAGCTTGGACACCAATTAACGGCTTGTTCTTTCTTATATGCCAGATTATTTCTATACATCTGGATAAAAAACCATTGTGTCCATCTATAATAATCAGGATCAGCTGTAGCAACTTCCTTCTTCCAATCATAACTTAAACCTAACGCCTTCATCTGTTCTTTCATGCTTTTAATATTCTCCCATGTCCATTCACGCGGATGTATATTCCCGTGTTTAATCGCTGCATTTTCAGCAGGAAGACCAAATGCATCCCATCCCATAGGATGAAGCACATTAAACCCTTTCATCCTTTTGAACCGGGCTATTACATCCCCTATAGAATAAACTCGAACATGACCCATATGTAATTTCCCGGAGGGGTAAGGAAACATCTCTAAAACATAATAATTTTCCTTTTCATTCTTTTTTCTGGTCTTAAAGAGTTCCTTCTCTTCCCAGTATTTCTGCCACTTTTTTTCAATTTTTGTAAAGTCATAAAAATTACGCAATATATATACCTCCTTAAAGTCTCTACTATTTTTAAAATAATAAAAAAACTCCTCCCAACAAAGGGACGGAGTTATTAATCCGTGGTACCACCCTAATAGATACTTAATATCCACTCAAGTAAGTTAACGCCTTTATTACGATACCATCTAATTTTAATTTCAACGGTATAAACTCCAGAATGAGTTCGGATTTTTACATTACTGCTTTCCAGCATACAGCAACTCTCTTAAAAATGCAAAAAATCCTAATAATTTCCTTCAAAGTCAGCTTAGCCCTATATTTTATTATATAAAAATTATATTAATTAATTAAATCAAAGTCAAGAATTTTCTTCACTATTTAATATTTTATTTGCATCTGCCCAGAGTCTATCGAGCTCATAATATTGTCTCTCACTTTTATGAAATATATGGATAATTACATCTGCATAATCCATTACTATCCACCGCCCATTATTTTTACCAGCAATCTGTTCTGGAAAGATATCTTTTTCTTCCAATTTTTCTTCTATAGCATTGGCAATGGCCTGAACCTGTTTATCTGTATTACCAGAACATATAACAAAATAATCAGCGATTATTGTTAACCCCTCAACATTGAGTATGTTGATATCAAATGCTTTTTTATCTTCTGCTGCATCAGCAGCTAGCAATGCTAATTCTTTATATTTAATTTCTGACATTAATTGATTTCCTCCCTTTCTACTATTTCGTGGTTGATAAATTGTTGACCTAATACTATTATGAAATCTACTTTTGATTCTTTCATTTTTTCGATATTTCCTCCTAATATTTCCTGCAAGCCAGTTGCGATTTTTTTATTTTCTTTATGGTAATAAATTATATTTTGTTGATAATCAAAATTATCAGCATTAGAAATTTTTTCTATATTAAAACCATATTTTTTTAATTCATCTGCTGCTTTGTTAGCTGCTCCAGACACACCGTTTCCATTTAGAATTGTTATATAATATTGATCATTTTGAATATATTCTTTGCTTCTAATCAAACTATCCACTACTATATTAAGGCTGTCTTGATCTGGAATCCAGTAGCTTGCCCCATTAATATATTCCGGAGTTCCAGGTACCATATCTGTCTTAAGGTTATGCATGTTTATATTCTTAGCTAATTTCAAAAAAGGAGTCACATCTTTAAAGGGTATATTGGTATTAACCGTACTCATAAGTTCATTATAGATTGATGGTAATTTTAAGATGTTATTAGTTGAAGTAATCTTTTCCATTAACGCTTCTATAAATTTCTGCTGTCTAGCAACCCTGCCTATATCGCCCAAAGTATCATCCCTATATCTAACGTACTGTAGGGCTTTATCTCCATCAAGATGTACATTGCCAGCAGGAAGATCTATATATAAACCACCCGCCTTGTCAATGTAATGAAGTGGTTTATTGATTGTTACTTCAATTCCACCTATTGTATCAATTATATTTTCGAATCCTTTAAAATCAGTTTCTAAATAATAATCAAGTTTTATATTTAAGAAATCTTCTACAGTTTCATTTAAAAGGTCTATCCCTCCATAGGCATGTGCTGCATTGATTCTGCCGTAGCCATGTCCGCTTATTTTAATCCTTGTATCACGTGGTATAGATAATAGTCCAATTTTATTATTACTCAAATTTATACTAGCAACAATAATAGTATCTGCTCGGGGCGGACCATTAATCGATGAATCGTATCCAGCCACTATGATATTTAACTTTGATTTTTTAAATGGGTTTAAATCTAATAAACTAAAATCATCATTAAAAAATATATAGAGATATAAGGAAATAATTATCAATAAAACAACAATAATAATTATTTTCCAATTAATTTTTTTCAACATTTACCATTCTCCCTCCAGAATCTCATTCCTGATTAAAAGTGTATTAGGATGTATTATTCTGTTTTTATTAATATTATATTTTATTGTAAAATCACAAACTAATTTAACAGATGTATCTAAGTCTTTTTTACTATTTTTTCTGATCAGCTCAACACCTGGGAAATCTCTACCAGGCTCGATAATATCCGCAACAAATATTATTTTTTCTAAGTTACTCATTTGTGGTCTACCGATAGTATGATATCGTATAGCGTTTAAAATATTTTTATCCCTTATATCGAATAGCTTTTTTGCTAAAAATGCTCCCACAGGTGCATGTAATAATATTGGAATAGATTTCTCCCATCTATCAACACTTATCTTATTTTTATTTATTATTTCAAAAAGCTTCTTTGTATTATAAGGCTTGGCATAATCATGAAGTAATGCTGCAATCTCTGTTTTGTTTTTATCTTCATTGTAAGTTTTTGCTAATTCAACAGCTGCATTTTTTACTGATAAAGTGTGTTCTAATCTAAAATTGTTTTCTTCTTTTAATTTTTTTTCGATAAATTTTATATTATACATTTTATTCACCCATAAAGGTTATTTGTTTTTATATAGTTAATCACTGGATCTATAGTTAAATATTTAATAGATTTACCTTCCTTGAAATACTTTCTAATTTCAGTAGAAGAAATTTCAATCATGGAATTATCAAGCAATTTTATATTTTTTTCATATTTTCTAAGTCTTTGATCCTTCATGATTTCTGAAAAGGAATAGCTATTCCTTTTAGCTACTATTAAAATAGAGTTCTTTAAAATATATTCATTCTGATACCAGCTAAATATCTCGGCTAGTGAATCTGTACCTATAATTAATTTCACTTTATTTACATTATATAGTTCTTTAAAATAATCAATTGTATTGGCTGTATAAGATTTTTCATTTCTTTTAATCTCCCAGTCTGATATTTCAAAATGATCATTATCATCAACAACCAGTTTTAGCATATTATATCTGTGTTCAGCTGAATCTATTTTCTGCTTATCTTTATGAGGTGGTTGCCCAGCAGGCATAAAAATAACCTTATCCAGATTAAATTCTAGATAGGCTCGCTCAGCACATATTAAGTGTCCTAAATGAACTGGATTGAACGTGCCCCCCATAATTGCAAATTCCATAATTTTCTCCTTCCATTTTACTTACTTAATTATAATAAATTAATTTCTTTTATTCAAGTTATTATATCAACTAAAAAGGATTAAATCCTTCTTTATAGAAATATATTTTTAGATAAGGAGGTTTTTTAAGTGAAGTATAAATACAAAAATAAACAACCTAAAGTAGCCGATTCTTCTTTTATAGCACCAGGGGCTAGAGTTGTAGGGGAAGTTGAATTAAGAGAAGAAACAAGTATCTGGTATAATGCCTCTTTGAGAGCAGATCTAAACAAGATGATCCTAAAAGAAGGATCGAACATACAGGAAAATTCTGCCCTGCATGTAGATACTGAATATCCCTTGCTTATTGGAAAAAATGTTACAGTTGGACATAATGCAACTATTCATGGTTGTATTATTAAAAACAACTGCTTAATAGGAATGGGAGCAATCATATTAAATAATGCTCTTATTAATGAAAACTCAATAATAGCAGCAGGTAGTTTAGTAACAGAAGGTAAAGAATTTCCACCTGGTAGTTTGATTATGGGCTCCCCAGCCAAGGTAGTGAGAGAACTTTCTAAAGAAGAAATTAAAGGTATAAAAGACTCTGCAAAACATTATATTAAGCTAGGCAGAGAACATAAAAAAAGCCTAAAGTCAACAACCCCACCCAAATCATAGATTTGAATGAGGCTTGTAAAGAGCCTAGTTAATTAGTCTTAGTTAGCTACGATATGTTAGAAAACATAGGTATCCTGGAGTGTTCCCCAAGCTCCTCATTTTACGGTTAGAATTACAGGCTTAGGAAAAACCTCGATATGTATATGTTATAGCAAGAGACGGTACTTTGTTAATGCCAACGCAAAAGTTTGGTATGGCAAAACATTTCTTAGATGATGGTAAAGCTGTACCTATAAAAACTCGACCTTTTACAATACAACTTACCTTTGCAACTAGTCATCATACACAAAAAGTAACCTTTGGTAATAATACAGGCTACAAAAATGTTAAAGTATTTGCTGTAACTGCAAAAGCTGCAGTTTATAGTCTTGGAATTGAACTTCTGAAAGGGATAAAACAGCCTTTAATAAAAAGGCGTAAATATCGCAGACAAAGTCGAAATAGATTGCGCTACTGTGAAAAAATATTTTGACAATCGTAAAGATTCTAAACCTAAACGAAGGTTGATCATAAGATTAAAGGGAAAAAGGTTCAGGAGGTCCCACTAGAAATTCACCCTTTAGGTTTTTGGCAAGGAGATAGAAGTGATTGCCTAGTTGTTTACTAAGTGCCATACCCCTGCTAATCACAAACAGGGCGATTTCTTATTTAGTTGGGAATCTAAGCTTAATAGTTTTAGAGCTGAAACTTTTATGAGTATGGTAAGATGGCGAATAGAT
>JAGXLU010000027.1 GCA_018334565.1 Halanaerobiales bacterium
TGTGCACTTCGCCAGGATAAAGATTGATGTTAACTAATTCGTCGGTTTCTTGAATAAAAGAGACCTTCATCTTATAAGAGTTAGCTCCCTTCCTTTTGGGGTTATAACCCTTACTAGATTTTTGTTGGTCACCGTAAACAGTAGAAACTGTATCATCAATACTGACCCAAAGCCGTCATGTTCAGTCTTTTTGGCTAAAAGAGAATTCATAACTTCTTTTAGCTCTGTGATGTTTTGGACCTCTGCTTTATCTAAAACCTTACGGATTGTACTTTCATCAGATGGTATATTATTATCTTTAATTCTTGCAAACCCAGGATCATTTAATAGGTCATTGTAGTGTAAAAAAGAATGTTTACCAACTAAATTAGAATCTATCATATGTCCTAGCATATCAAAGTCTGAATACTGGATGTTATCACCGCAGTTAAAGTTAACAATGTCTTTGAATGTTTTTTCTAACTGAATGTAATTTTTGAAGCGATCTAAGAAGGCGAAGTTGCCAAAAGAAGTTACAGTATCATTATCAAAAGCAAAATTAGGAAGTTGAGATAAAAGTGATTAAAACATTTTTATCAGCTTGATTATTTAATATTTTCTTTTCTTTTAAAGCAAGTGAACTAAACTCTTGACTTTTGGGTAAATTATCAGGTATCATATCAGTAGAGAGTTTCTTTCTTTTTGGTGTTTTGTTCTACTATTATGATATCAAAAAGGAGCTCTCTTTTCTACATTCAAAAGAAGAAATTCTTTTGGGATTTAAAATTATTTTTTTGGTATGACAGGTATTAGATTTGTTTTGTGTTTTTACTTTTCGAATTCAGGTCTAAATGATCTTTCAAAACTTCATCTAAATATTGTTTTGATTTGGCTGGAGAGGTTCATTAATTCTATTATTATCAGTACTTATTTATAAATGAAAGTAAGTTAGATGAATTTATAAATAAAAATTAGATTAAAATATAATCAGCTAAGAGCAGATTTGTTAAGGAATATTTATAGAAAAATGAGCAAGTAAATTTATATAGTGATATAATAAAAATAGGTAGATTTTTTTCAAATTACTTTTATGAAGTTTTTAAAATTGGTATTTTTTACAGATAAATATATTTTTAAGGGAGTAAAATAATTTGAAGAAGAAAACGATGTATATAATTAGTTTAATAATGCTTATCACCTTATTTTTATCAGGTTGTTCTAGTGATATACTTAATATTTTTGCTGAATATAATATTTACTTTAGAGTGAAGGATAAAAGTGGAAATCCCATATCGGGGGCTGTAGTAAATTTAGATGGATCATCTAAAAGAACTGGAGCTGAAGGCAGAGTGAGTTTCAACAGAAATGATGGAAGTTATAATTATAAAATTATAGCAGAGAGTTATAAAGATGATAGTGGAAAATTACTGGTGAATGGTAGTAATGTGAGCTTAGATATATCTTTAACTTCAATAAAATATGATCTTTGGTTTAAAGTGATAGATGAAAATCAAAAAGCGATTGGGGGAGCAGAGGTATATTTTAATAATCAAAAAGCGTATACTGATGGCAACGGATTGGCAAATTTCTTCCATGAAGAACCCGGTCAATATACTATCGTTGTAATTGCCTCTGGATACAGTTATTTTAAAGAGGATTTTAATCTTAATGAAAACCAAACCATAAATATTAAATTATCTTCTATATCAGGAAATTCAACGATCACAGGTAATATAAGAATATATAATAAAACAAGTCACCTAACTAACAGTATAGGAAATAATTACCAAAATATAGGGTATAAGGAAAACGGAGATATTAAGGATTATGAAGAATATGAAAAAGAAGAAATAATTATAAAATTTAAAAGCCAAGTATCTTCTCAATCGGTTCATCAGCTGGAAAAGAGTAATAATTTAATAAAATTGAATAGTCTTGATACAAAAGATGGTATTATATTAAGATATAGATTTATAAAGGATATGGATATGCAAGATCTTCAAGATCTTCTTGATTATTACAACAATCTAGAGGAGGTTAAATGGGCAGAACCAAATTATACTGCTTATGCTTTGGCCGTACCTAATGATAATTATTATGATTATCAATGGAGTTTAATCAATTCTAATCTTGAAGCAGCCTGGGATCAAAGAGAAGATAGTCGATATATTAAGGTGGCTGTTTTAGATACAGGGATTATACCCAATCATCCTGATTTGATAAATAATTTGAGAGATGGTGCAGACTTTGTAGGAGGGAAGAATACGATCAATCCCTATAATTTTGAACCAACCGATAATGACCCTACTGATATGACAACTTTGGCAAATGGTGGCAGCCATGGGACTCATGTAAGTGGTATTATTGGTGCGGTTGGAAATAATAATAGGGGGGTTACGGGTGTAACCTGGAATATAAATATAATACCTGTTAGAGTTCTCAATGAAAAGAAGGTTGGTAACCACTGGGACATTGCGGAAGGCATATATTATGCAGTCAAACATGGAGCAGATATTATCAATTTTAGTTTGGGAAGTTCTGAAGGAAGTTCTATATTGGTCAATGCGATACAATATGCTGATTCTGCTGGAGTTGTTATGGTTGCCTCAGCTGGTAACAAAGGGTCAAGAGGATTGTTATATCCAGCAGCTTATTCTGAAACAATAGCAGTAGGAGCTGTTGATCATAAAAATGAGCGAAGTTCTTATTCTAATTATAGTTCTAACCTTGATTTAGTTGCTCCGGGCGGCACCTCAAGTAAGGGCATATATAGTACATGGGGTTATTATGATGAGGGAAAGCTTAATTCTAGTTACAGCTATATGAATGGCACCTCTATGGCCGCACCCCATGTAAGTGGAGTGGTCGCCTTATTGTTAGCAGAAGGTGTTAATCAATCTAATATTAAGAGTAGACTTATATCAACAGCTGTTGACCTGGGTACAGAAGGTAAAGATGATTATTATGGTTATGGCTTAGTTGATGCCTATGGGGCTTTAATAAATAAAAAGTTGAAGAATCCTTATGTGTTTGCAGGTAGCAAGAAATATGATATTAAAAGTGATATTACCGAAATGAATGATGATGGTTCATTTGTTCTAAATCAAGTTACAGCTGAAGAGGTATATGTTTATGGTTGGAGAGATGTCAATGAAAACGGAATAATTGACAGTGGGGACTATTATGGAAGGTCAAATAATTCTTTAGATATAAGTGATAATAATGATTATCATATTGATTTGGACATGTATTATATTAATGATTCATCAAATTTAAATATAGCTGTTCAAGAGCTAAATATTATTAAAGGACAGCTTGATTAGAAAACAATTAGGGTAGTTTATTTTAAATACTTTTAAATTTATAAAATACCCATATAAGGGAGTTGATATTGTGAAAATTAAATGGTGGGGTCATGCTTCATTTTCAATAAGAAATTCTAATGGAAGCGTAATTGTTACAGATCCTTATAATGAAGATTTGCCTTATGCAAAAATTAATGAAGAGGCTGATTTTGTTACCGTAAGTCATGAACATTTTGATCACAATGCGGTTGATTTGCTGTCGGGTAATCCCAAAACAATCAAAAAGGTTACAGGATTTCAAAATAATGAAATAAAAATTGAAGGTATAGAAGTTTATCATGATGATGTTCAAGGAGAGATAAGGGGAAAAAATATAATATTCAACTTTGAATTTGATGGTATAAAGATAAGTCATTTGGGAGATTTGGGACATTTATTAGACAAAGAACAAATCGAAAAATTGGCAGATGTAGATATTTTATTAATTCCGGTTGGTGGAAATTATACAATAAATGCAGCTCAGGCATATGAGACAATCAATAAGATTACACCTAAAATAATCTTTCCCATGCATTATAAAACAGATATTTTAGATTTTCCAATCCAAGGCATAGATAAATTTTTGGCTTTTTTTCATGATGAAAGTATAGAAAAAATTAATGGTTGTGAAATAGAAATAGATGATTTTCCCTCAGAACAGAAAGTATATTTACTTAATTATGCAAAGTAAATATTTTTATTAATTATTTTTATAGATCCAGCTGTTATAATTATAAGCAATATCAAGTAATTATCTTGCATAATTAAGATAATTAGAAAAATAGAAGATAGTCAAAAAATATATTGACTGCAAAAATCCCCTTACTTTATTATATTTTAGTCAAGGGGATTTTTGTCTAGATTACTGAAATTTATGAAGATTTTTGATTATTTTTTAAAAAATAATCTATGCCCTGTGCAGCATTATGTCCAGTTTTAATTCCATTAATAACATCTGGTCCTCTGACTATATCTCCGCCCGCAAAAAGCCAGGAGAGAGAGGTTTGCTGTTTATCATTTACTTTTATTCTGGGCCCTTCATATTCAATGTCATAATTATCATCAATATAACTATTATCACCGGCCTGTCCAATTGCTTCTACAACCATATCACAATCGTAGTTTTGAATATCCTGATCATCAAAAGTGGGGTTAAAGTTCATGTCTTCATCAAAAACAGAAACACAACAATTTGTACATACCTGTGAAATACTTCCATTTTCGCTTACAATAATTTCTTTTGGCCCTCTACCAGGCTCGAAATCAACACCTTCTGCTCGGGCTTCTTCTATTTCTTCTTGATCAGCGGGCATGATATCCTCGGTTTCTAGAGATGTAACCAAGACATTTACTTGACCGTATTTCTTTTTCTGCAATCTGGCCAATGATCTGGCAATATCCATAGCCACATTGCCTCCACCAATAATTACAATTTTTTTAGTCAAGGGTATTTTTTTTCCCTTTGTGATTTGTTTCAAGAGGTATATAGCCTGATATACATTATTGTTTTCAGTACCTGGAATTCTCGTACTGCGTCCATTATGGAGTCCAGTAGCAGCAAAAACTGCATCATAATCTTTTTTAATATCAGATAGTGAAATATTTTCCCCTATCCTGGTATTGAATTTAAACTCAACACCCAGATTTTTGATATAATTAATATCCTTATCTAGCTTTTCATAGGGCAGCCTGTATTCAGGAATTCCATATCTCATCATTCCCCCGGCTTTGCTTTCAGCTTCAAAGATAGTTATCTGATAACCCATTAGTTTAAGATAATGAGCAGCAGATAGACCGGCTGGACCGGCTCCTATTATTGCTACTTTTTTATCAACCTGATGGATTTTTTCTGTACCCAATATTTTATTATATTCAGCCAAATCTACATTATCAACCGCATATCTTTTTAACCAGCGGATAGAAACAGCTTCCCCCCTATGGCCAATAGAACAAATAGATTCACAGTTATGAGTACAAATCCTACCACATACTTCAGGTAAGGGGTTATCTTCATAAATTTGTTGGAGAGATTCTTCAAGATTTTCATCATAAATTCCCCTAATATATTCCGGTATGTTCATACTGGCTGGACATGCTTCAGTACAGATATCACATTCTACACAGCGCGAAGCCTCTTTTTCAGCCTGTTTTTTGGAAAATCCTTTAACTATTTCCATAAAAGACTTTACTCTACTTTCAGCATTTAGTTCCTGCATTTCAACCCTGTAGAGGTCCAATAGTTCAGAGTATTGATCTCTTTCATAACCTATTTCAGATTCAACTTTATTAATATTTTTATTATCAGGAATATAGGAAAAACTTTCAGCATCATGATTAATATAAGTATAATCCTGGGTAAATTGTAAAGAACCTGTTGTGCAAATGTCAACACATAGTCCACACCAACAGCAGCGTCCATAATCAATTTTGGGTCGTTCATTTCGTTGACCAAGTTCTGTTTTTACATTTTCCAGTTCTACCATTTCAATAGCTTTATTGTCACATATCTCAGAACAGGTACCACAACCAATACATTTATCTAGGTCATTAATATGAAACCCCCGATATCTTTTGGCTGTTTTTTTATTTTCTTCAGGTACTTTAATTGTTTCGGGCTTTTTAAATAAATTTTTAAAAGAAACTGCTGGAGAAAAAATACTACTTTTATCTTTGCTCAATAATCTCACCTCACTTTAATACTTTTATCTATCAAATTCCGGAGGACAAATTCCCAGGCTGTGTGCCCAGATTGGAACATCTTCAATTCTACATCCCGGCAGAAGGCTTTCTACTCCATATAACCCCAGGGGAGTAGATGTACCTCTTACATGAACTCTATAAGGCTTTAAACCACCATCAGATACAATATAATAACCATATTCTCCTCGGGAAGATTCAATTTTTACATATGCCTCACCGTTAGGTATTTTATATTTAAGGGCATTACCTAAATTAAGACTGACCGGACCATCCGGAATATTGTTAATTAATTGTCTTATGATATTAATACTTTGAAAGATTTCATCCTTTTTCAATTTCAATCTAGTCCAGGCATCACCATCCTGACCACTGGGAACCTTAAAATCTACTTGTTCATAAGCTGCATAAGGTATTAATTTCCTTACATCATGTACAAGTCCTGTTGCACGCAGAGCAGGACCTGTTACACCTAAGCTTAGCGCATCTTCCTGGTTTAATATAGCTGTATTTTTCCAGCGTTTTTGAGCTATAGGATTTTCGAAAATTAATTTTTGAAATTCGGGCATCCTATTATTTTCTAAGTCATTTAACAAATCAAGTATTTTCTGAAGAGTTACATCTTCAATATCATGTCTTACCCCACCGGGTCTGATGTAGATATGGTAGACTCTGCCCCCGGTTATTTCTTCAAAGAGATCCAAAATATAATCTCGGGTTAATACCCCCCACTGCATGGCTGTATACAAACCGATAGCTCCACAGTTGCCACCTATCGAAAATATATGTGCCTGAATCCTGGCCAGTTCTAAGATTATAGATCTGATATAAGTAGCTCTTTTGGGGATATCAATTTTCCCAATTGCTTCAAAACCCATCGCATATACCATTTCATTAATATCGGGTTCCATTACACATATTCGACAGACAAGAGGTGTGTTTTTAATCCATTCCCGTTCTTCCATTAGTTTTTCAAAGCCGCGGTGTAAATGTCCAGGGTTAGGTTCGGCAGAAACGACAGTGTCACCTTCATAAAAATAATTGATCCCATAATTACCAGGTACGCCTGGATGATTGGGTCCAAAAAACATCTCTGTCATTTTACTCTTGTCCATGGTATTGCCTCCAATCATACTTTTTATCTACATATTGCCGGGTTTTAAAGTCTTTTCTCATAGGGGGAATTTCATTCCAATTTTCCAAAATTAATTCGTCCATATTATCATTTCCGGTGAACTTAATACCAAAAAAATCATGTATATCACGTTCATAATATTTTGCTACTCCCCAGAGATTTTTTATAGTGACAAACTTACTTGTTTTTCTATTTATCCTGGTTTTAACACTTAAGCTTATTTTATCTTCATATGAGAACAGTTGATATATTAGTTCAAATTGATTATCTTCGATCCAATCTACACAACTTATTGTTGCAAGGTGAATATAGTTTTGTGATTTTAAATAATTTAGACCGGAGACGAGTTCTTCATTTTCAAATCTTATTGATATATTCTGTTTTCTCAGTTTTTTAAAGGAAAGCAAGTTTAAATCTCTGTTAAGTAGTTTTATAAGTTCATTTTCACTTCTCATTGTCTTCTTTTGACCTCCCCCAGAACTTTTTCTTGATTTTTCTTATATTTTTCATATTCTTTATTATACTTTTTATATCCATCTGCACTGCCTGTTTCTATCTTTTCTTTCAATTTTAAAAATCCTTCTAAAATAGCTTCTGGCCTGGGCATACACCCCGCTATATATAAATCTACTGGTATATATTTATCAAGCTGTTTTATTGTATTATATGAGTCCCAGTACATTCCTCCATTAATGGTACAAGAGCCAAAACCCATAACAAATTTGGGATTCTGCATCTGTTCATAAGTATAGATAACTCTTCTGAGAGTTTTGGTGCTTAGGTAGCCGGTTATTAATAGTATATCAGCCTGTCTGGGTGTGGCAGCTGGGCCGATGCCAAACCGGCTCATATCATAACGAGAAGTCATAGTTGGTGGTAGTTCAATTGCCCCACAACCTGTACAATAGTGCAGCATAAAAAGTGATCTTGTTTGAACCCAATTAATAACTTCCTGCCATTTATTGCTTTCGTATTTATTATTCATTTAATGATCACTCCTGTTTAAAAAATAATGATAACTGCTTGTAATAATGCAGCGATCAGAGGCCATCGCCAATAAAAAAGTACGCCTTCTTCAACCTTAAAGCGCGGAAATATTGAACCTATTAAAGTTACTAAAAGCCATACTATTAACATCTTTACAATGAAGATAAAAATATTATTTCCCCCACCTAGAAATAGGTCCACAAAAAGTGCGGTTTTAACCACGACTGAAACTGCGTGCTGTAGCATTATAAAGGCCAGATATTTACCTCCGTGTTCAACAACAGGTCCTGAAGCAATTTCAGATGGAGCAATAGGGGCATCAAAGGGTTTTTTGCCCATTAATCCTAAAAGGGTAACAAAAGCAATAGCAGTACCAATAGGTATATTGATTAAATTCCAGTTCATAAAACCACTTTGTTGAGTCTGAACAATACCAATTATTGAAGAAGTATTACTGCTATAAATCAATGTTAATAAGACTACTATAAAGGGTAGTTCATAGCCCAACATCTGAGTTAGTGCTCTTGATATACCTACTGATGCTAAGGGGTTACCAGAACCAACTGTAGCCATAGCCATGCCTAAATACGCTACAGCCATTAAATATATTACTAATAATAGAGTTCCATTCATTCCATATAAAACAAAGGGACCGACAGGTACAAAAAATAGAGTAGTGATCATTCCACCAAAGGCCATAATTGCACCAAAATCAAAAATGAACCCGTGTGTAATAGAATTTTTGGTAAATAATTTAAACACATCTAAATAGGCCTGGTAAAAAGGAGGCCCAATTCTTTTTTGTACTCTCGCTACTACTTTACGGGCGATGCCAATGAACAGCAGACCTAAAGCCATGGCACTGAATGCCATCAATAAAAATCCAAATATATTTAAAATCATATTATCCACCCCGCAAAAGCTAATATAACGATGAAGAGAACCATATAAAAAGCATAAGTTTGTCCATTACCTGTCACAATTGACTTTCTAAATAAATTGCCTAATTTTACTATATTTTGAGCAAAAGTATCATAAATAACCGTCAAACTTCTAGCAGCGAAAGAATCAAATACTCGATCAAAGGGTCTAAAATACTGATATGCATAATGATAGGCTTCTGGATCATCCATATATTCACCGGAGGTATAGGTATCCATTAAACCGACCTGTTTTGATTTTTTTGCTGAAATAAATATGATAAAAGCTAGCAGAAAGCCACCCACGAAAAGACTAAAGATAACTAATGAATTCCATTTTCCAAAAGCGCCTGTTATTGAATAGAGAGTGAATCCTACGGGTTGTATATTTAAAAGTTGAGAGATTTGATTTATTAAATTCATCTGTAGGCCGGGTAGTATTCCAAATAACAATATCAGAGCCATTAAAACAAACATTGGAAGCTGCATCAAAAAAGGGACCTCTTTTATATTTTCATGTTCGGGTTTTAATTGACCTAAAAATATAGTACTCAAGGGTTTAAACACATACATAAATGAGCCTATACTTCCAAAAAAAGCAGCTACAGAGAGAAAAATGTAACCCTTATCTATTAAGGCCTGGTAAATGACCCATTTTGAAATAAAACCATTGGTAGGTGGTATACCTGCCAGGGCAATGATGGCGATTAAATAAGCTGTAAATGTAACAGGCATCTTAAATATTAAGCCACCCATTTCACTCATTTTAGTTGTTTTGGTTCTATAAATAACTGCTGCAATACTTAAAAATATGGTAGTTTTAAAAATCATGTGGTTCATTAGATGAAGAAGTCCACCTGTAAACCCGAGTGGAGTTGAAATAGCCAGGGCCATGATAATATACCCCATCTGAGAAATCGAAGAAAAGGCTACTAGCCGTTTTACATCTTCCTGTCTTATGGCTAATATTGTTCCGGTAATAACAGTAATACAGCCAAATATAGCCAGTATATAATTAAATATAGGTAAACCCCTATAATTGACACTCTCCTTTAAAATATTATAGAGGGGTACAAAGTATAAAAGAAGGATTACTCCATAGATACCAACTTTTAACATTAAGCCAGACAAAAAAGGAGAGAATTCCTTGGGAGCATTACTATGAGCTCCATTAACCCAGACATGAAATGGGAATACACCTGCCTTGATTATAAATGGAATAGCAAGCATAATAATTAATATAATAGATTCTGTGATAGGAAGTCCACTCAAATGAGCTGCCACCTGATTGTATCCAAAGGTATGGATCTGATTATATATTATAAAGAGGGCAGTAACCATCAAATAAGCTCCTATAGTACTTAAAATGATATAGCGATAAGAGGCTTTTTGAGCAGCTTTTTTTTCGCCTGATGATATCAGGAAAAAAGATGACCAGGTCATTATTTCCCAGAATATAAACAGAGTTAAAAAATCACCGGCCAAAACTACTCCCAGTATACTACCAATTAGAATTGCAAAATTAAGATGAAAGGAAGATCTTAACACATATTCCTGCTGTGATTTGATCGTGAATATTGCAATTAAAAGACCAGCCCCGGTTGTCATAAATATAAACAACCATGATAATGGAGTTAGTTGAAAGATCAGCTGTATTTCTCGATCAAACATATAATATGATATGGTCTCATGAGGTATATTCCACTGATTATAGAGACGGCTAATTTGGTAAAATAGATAAGCAAAAACAACACTGTTTAAAATAGCTAAGGATAACTTGATTTTTTTATTTAAAAAATAAGCTATAAAAGCTATAACTATCGGAATAAAGGTATAGTAGAAAAGTGACATTTACATTCCCCCTAAGACATTTGAGATATAATCTGATCTGGATAACAATTCACCTGTAGCCTGATTTAATGGTTTTGTGATTAATTCAGGATAAATTCCCAACAAAAAAACCACAGTGATTAATACTATAATTGGTACATAAGACTTGACTATCTTATGGGGATTAATACTTATCTTTCCAAAGAAGATTGTTTGTATTACCTTTAGATAATAAGCCATTTCTATGACTGTAGCAAATAAAACTAAAAATGTTAATATATATTCACCTGCATTAAGGGAACCGTTAACTATCATAATTTTACTTACAAAACCGTTAAAAAAAGGAACACCTAATATTCCCAGAGATCCTACGGAAAATCCCACAGCAATCAAGGGTATCTTTTTAGCTATTCCCCCGAAATCAGAAATATTTCTACTGCCTGCATATTTAATCATCAAACCAGCCGTCAAAAAAAGAAGTGTTTTTAAGATTGCATGGTTAAAGAGCTGGAATAAGCCACCGCTTATCGCGTATTTAGTGCCGACACTGATGATAGTTAGAACCAGACTCATCTGTGCAATACTGGAATAAGCCAGCATTCTTTTAATATCATCTTGCTGATAAGCAATTAATTCTCCGATAATCAAACTAATTGCGCCGATAATCATTAGAAACACATATAAACTGGGATCAGCAAATAAATTAAAGAAAATCTTAATAAGAGCGGTTATTCCAGCTAAAAATACTAGACCACTTAAGGTAGAACTTACTGCAGAAGGTGCTATTGAATGTACATCTGGGACCCAGATGCTTAAGGGTAAAATACCTGCTTCAAAAGCAATTCCAACAAAAAATAAGAGTGAGATTATTCTAACTAGACCTGGATTTATTAGATTTGAAGCAGCAGCGATAACCGCCATGTTCAAACTTCCAACAGCTGAATAAGTAAAACCTATTGCCATTAATAAAAACACAGAGCTTATCGAGCCGATAATTATATATTTGATAGCTGCTTCATATCCCTTATCTTTATTAAAAGTGGTTAATCCATAGGCAGCAACTGTGGTTATTTCTATGAACACGAATAAATTAAAAATATCTCCGGTCATTACAATTCCATAAATACCCGCTATAATTATCGAATACAAGGTGTGGAATTTACTTTCTGATGAAAAATTACTGTGATTTAAATTATAGAAAGCTATAATCAGAGATATTATACTTATCACAGTTATTGAAATCAGCTCTAATGTTCCCACATATATGTTGATAGCAAAGGGTGCTTGCCAGTTGCCCAATTCAATGATTACCGGTTCTAAAATTATTTGATTATAATTCAAGATAATAATTAATAGATTTATTGCAGTTGTTAAAAAAACAACAATTGAGGGTAGTTTTTTGTTTATATAGTTAAATAAAGGTATAAGAAATGCGGCTAAAAGAGGTAGGGCAATAATTAATATTAAATTCACCATCTCAACCCCCTTATTTCAGAAATATCAAGCGTATTATATTTTTCATATATTTTAATAATAACTCCTAATCCCAGTGCTAGAACAGCCACGCCAATTACAATGGATGTAAGAACCAGGGCTTGAGGAATAGGATCGACAAAGTTATAAGAATTATTGTTTATTGTAGAAGTAATAATTGGTGCAATGCCCCCTTCTACATAACCTAAGGAGACTAATAGAACATTGATGCCTGTATCCATTAAACTCAGTCCAATAAAAATCTTAATCAGATTCTTTCTGGTAATTACCCCATAAAGTCCGATTAAAATAAGGAGAACAGAACCACCAAAAAAAGACCATTTTTCCAGAAAGTCTATCATTTAGATCACATCCCTTTAAAAATTACTTTTCACTTATGCTTTCATTAAATCATTTATTATATTCGTAAGTTCTACAGCTACTTTCAAACCTATTGTAATATATATTATGGGGACAATTCCTCCACTAAATAAATTAGCAATAGTACCGGTTTCTAAAAAGTTCGTTAAAAAAGATCCTTCTGCATATAACCCATAAAGGCCTATACTAACAAAACTGACTCCGGCAGTAACTTCAATTATTTTTAATATATTTTCATCTAACTCATACTCCTTACTACTCAACAATTTAAGTAAAAAGGCAGTTGCGATTACTGCGCCCCCTTGAAAACTACCACCTGGACTTAGGTGTCCATAAATTATTATATAAGAACCTGCCAGGATTAATAGAGGGAAAAGTATTTTTATACCGTTTTTTAGTATAAATGAATCTTCTTTTAATATAAAATTACTTTTTGCATGTTTCTTATTATAGAGAATAGCGCTTAATCCGGTTGCTGCTAAAAAGAGAACTGTTACTTCCCCTAGAGTATCAAGGGCACGGTAATTCGCCACAATGGAGGTCACTATATTTGCTGAACCACTTTCTTTATCTTTACTTTCCTTATATATCACTTGCTCATTAGTAGAGTTAACGCTTTTATCTATATATAACTGGGCTGTCCTGTTTTCTATATCTGCTTTCCCAAAATTATTTAGAGCAATCTCCCCTTTTTCAGGAATAATTAAAAAGGCCTGCAAAATAAAAATACCCAATAAAATAATTGTTATTAAAGCCAATATCTTGCGAAAATTCACTAATTTCCCCTCCCTTCAGTTTTATATAAGGTTATAATAAAAATAGCTGTGGATAGTCCTGTTCCGATAGCTGCCTCAGCCATTGCTACATCAGGGGCTCTTAAAAAATAGAACAAAAATGCAGCAATTAAACTAACCATACCTGCTGAAATTATTGAGTTAACAAGTTTATCAAAAATGAGGGCGGCTATCCCACTGATTAACATTAGTAAAATTAATAAACTATAAAGCAGAGTCATTTACATCACCACTTTTGTTATACAGAATATCCTCATTATATTTATTTACAGTAGTTAATTTTGAAACTTTAATTCCATTTTTTAGAGAGGAGCGTGCTATAGTTTGACTTCCAATTGGATTGGTCATTACAATAAATAAAGCTATAATTAAAGTTTTTAAAAACCAGGAGGGATTGATAAGTCCTACCCCAATTATTGTAGAAAGAGCACCAAGTGTAGTAGCCTTAGTACCAGCCTGGATTCTATTGTATAAATCAGGCATCCTGATTAGTCCTAAAGAACCTAAAAATAAGAAGACCGCGCCGATACTTATCAAAAAATAACCGATTACCTTAAGTATCATTAACATAGATTAACCACTTCCTTCAATATAACGGGCTATGATTATAACACTTGTAAAAGATAAGGCTGCAAATACTAAAGAAATATCTAAATAAATATTGTTCTTGAAAAATAAAGCGACTAAGACAAGCAGGGAACTAATAACTGTTGTGATAGTATCAAGGGCAACCGTTCTATCGGCTGAGCTTGGTCCTTTAATTAATCTAATAGTTCCCAATACTAAAGCTATTGATAATATTAAGAAAACTACATTAAGCAATTAAAATACCCCCTTCAAAATACCCGTAAATTTACCGGAAATTAATTTTTTCTGTAATTCAGACTGATCACTTTTAAGATCTATCCAATGGATGTATAAAAAATCATCTATAACATCAATTGTGAGGGTTCCTGGGGTTAAAGTTATTGAGTTAGCTAAAAATAGCTTGGCGTAATCAGACTTTAATTCAGTAGAAATTTTTACTATGCCGGGGTTTATAGGTAGATTGGGATTTATTACGCGGCGAGCGACATCAATATTTGCTTTGATCATTTCAATGATGAAAACTGGTATATATCTTAATAAATTGAAAACGCGGACAAAAATATTATTATCACTGCTTTTTTGACTAAAGCTTTTGTATGTAAAAAAAGATAATAATGTTGAGAGGATGATACCTGTAAGCAATTCTTGTTTGTCTAAGCTACCTGTATAAGCCAGCCAGAAGAGAAAATAGATACTAAGAGTAGAAAAATATCTTCTAAAATCCAATTCTGTTCCTCCTTTAAGTTGTGATAAAGATAACTTAAGGTGAATATAATATATCATTATATTTAAATATTATGATATAAGGATATGTTTGTCAAATATAATTTTTTTTAAATTGGTATTTTTTTTGGTAATTGTATATAATTTATATTAATAGTAGAATTGTTGGTTATCATTAATTTTAGTGGATAATGTGATAAATTAAATAAAAATAAATTAATGATCTTATATGAAAATATTGAAAATGTAGATAACCATAATAAGAATTCATTGGGGAAAACAAGATTGAATATGAAATAATATATACTGAAGCATTTAATTTTAAAAAAAGATATTTGTTAAGAATTTTGTTATATGGCAAATAAAAAAGTATATATTAGAATATAGATGCCATATAAAGTTAAAACATATCAAACTTGATTTTCAAGAATTATGTTGACAAAAAACAAAAAAATAGATATAAGGCGATTGTTTTGGTAAATGGATTTAAATATATATTGTTAGTTTGTTGATTATAAAAATATGTGAGTTTATATATAATCTTTATTTTTGACATAAAGCTTTAAAATACATACTTGACTTAATCAAATTAATTTCATAATATAAAGGTAGAGGTGATAAATAAGGAGGTTAAATAGTGGAAGAGATTACCAAAGATATGGATGAAATTAAAAACAAAGCTAAATTACTAAAGGCCATATCACATCCTATTAGATTATGTGTGGTCAAGGGATTAATGGAGAGTGAAGGATATAATGTAACTAAAATTCAGAACTGTCTTAATATACCTCAATCCACTCTTTCCCAGCATTTAAGCAAACTAAAAGATCTGGGTATAATTGAAGGAACACGTAAAGGTGTAGAAATAGAATATCATGTGAAAAATGATGACGTAAAAAAGATTATAAATACAATATTTAATGAAAAATAACAAGAGATCCTTCTTAATTAAGAGGGATTTTTGTTATTAATATCATATTTCCATAATAGAGATGAAATTATTTTCTTGTCTTATATAGTATAAGAGCTATGATGAATTATATTATTTTTTAAAAGAATATAAATGATCAACAATCAAGATAATCAGGATTAATTTAATTTTATCTTTAACTATAAGCAGGTAAAATAATAAGATTCTTGAATTATATAATAACAAGAAGTTGAAAAAAAGGAGGATAAAAATGGTTAAAATATTTTGGCAGGAGAAAGAAATTGCAAGTTCTAACAAGACTGAAGTAATTGACGGCGATCATTATTTTCCTCCAGAGTCTGTTAAAATAAAGTATTTTAAAAAAAGTGAAAAACACTCAACAGATCCATGGAAGGGGGAGGCAAACTACTATAACTTAAAAGATGGTGAGCAAAATGTTAATAATGCAGCCTGGTTTTACCCAGAACCCAAAAAGGAAGTTGAAAAAATAAAAGAAAAGATTGCTTTTTATTCTAACAAAGTTGATATTATTGAGTAATTTCCAAATGGTGGTAAGAAACTAAAATAATTCAAGGGGGATGATGTTTGTGAAAAAAAGAGTTCTTATTGTTACTATGGTTTTTGTATTAATGTTTTCATTACTAGGCGTAGCTTTAGCTCAGGAAATGGATTTTACAGTTTTATTTACAAATGACACACATGGAAGAGTTGAAGAGGGAGGATATGCTGGTATGGGTTTTCCCAAACTGGCTACTCTAGTCAAAGATTATCGTAGTGAAGGTGATGTTTTGCTTTTGGATTCCGGAGATACTTTCCACGGTCAAACAATTGTAAACTTAAATGAAGGCGAAGCAATTGTCCATATTATGAATGAAATGGGTTATGATGCAATGACTTTGGGTAACCATGATTTTAACTTTGGTCAAGAGAGAATTAAAGAGTTGGATGAAATGTCAGATTTCCCATTGTTAGCTGCAAATCTGGATCCATTACTGGTAGAACCCTATGTAATTAAAGAAATTGAAGGCATGAAAGTAGGTATATTTGGTCTTGCCACTCCTGAAACTACTTATAAAACACACCCCAAAAATGTAGAAGGATTAACTTTTAGAGATCCAGCAGTTGTAGCACAGGAAATGGTTGATGAGTTATCAGGCCAGGTAGATATGATTATTGCCCTGGCTCACCTGGGCATATCTGAAGAAAGTGAATTTACAAGCCGTAAAGTTGCTGAAAATGTTTCTGGTATTGATTTAATTGTTGATGGTCATAGTCACCATGCTTTAGAAGAAGGCATGATGGTTAATAATACATTAATAGTGCAGGCAGGAGAATATGATAAGAATTTAGGTGTAGTTGAAGTTAAAATGGTAGACGGTGCAGTTGAAGATTTAAAGGCAAGTTTAGTCACAAAAGAAGAAGCAGAAGATGTAGAAAAAGATTCAGATATTTTAGCACAAATTGAAGAAATAAAAGCAGAGAATGAAGAGATAACATCAGCTGTAGTAGGTAAAACTTCTGTAGAATTAAATGGTGAACGTGAATATGTAAGAACTGGTGAAACCAATTTAGGTAATCTATTAACAGATGCTATGTTAGCTAAGGTTGATGCTGATGTTGCAATAACAAATGGTGGAGGCATTAGAGCATCCATAGGTGAAGGAGAAATCACAAAGGGTGAGATAATCACTGTACTGCCCTTTGGCAATACCACTATAGTAAAGAAATTAACTGGTGCTCAACTATTAGATGTTGTAGAACATGGAGTTTCTCAATATCCTGCTCACGAAGGATTATTTCCACAGGTTGGGGGAATAAGGATAATATTTGATGGTGATCGCCCAGCAGGAGAAAGAGTAATTGATCTTAAAGTACAGGGAGAGCCCATAGAATATGATGGTGTTTATCATGTAGCAACCAATGACTTCATGGCTGCTGGAGGAGATGGTTATGAGACATTTGCCAATACTGAAACTGTAGTTGAAGCAGGTGGCCTGGAAGAAGTTCTTATGGAATATATCAGCAATAAAGGAACTGTAGCACCTGTTAGAGAGGGTAGAATTATTGAAGTTGATAAAGAAGGTAATAATTATATTTATGATGTAAGTAAAGGAGATTATCTTGCTAAGATTTCTAAAATGTTTAATGTTAAGATAGATGCTATAATGGAAGCTAATAATATTGAAAGTGCCAATATGATCTATGTTGGTCAAGAAATTGCAGTACCAATGGATTAACAGTTAATTAATAAGGGGCAGCTTTTAAGTTGTCCCTTTATCTATGTTTTATAAAAAGGGAGTTGGTATATGTGGAATATGTTGATCGATTTACTGATTTAGCAATTCGTTATGGAGTTAAACTAATAATTGCATTAATTATAGTATTTATTGGGATGAAGATTATCAAATATATAGTAAATCAATTTGGGAAAACTTTTAAAGATAAGATGGAGCCTACATTACTTAATTTTTTGAAATCAGTCTTTAAAAGTCTTTTAAATATCCTATTATTTTTATCAGCAGCTTCAACACTCGGCATTCAAATGACTTCATTTGTTGCTGTGTTGGGCGCTATGTCTTTTGCGATTGGTTTGGCATTACAGGGTAGTCTGGCTAATTTCGCCGGGGGAGTATTGATATTATTGGCAAAACCATTTAAAGCGGGGGACTTTATAGAAACAGGTGGGAATAAAGGAACAGTACAGGAAATTCAAATATTGTATACTGTTCTTTATACTCCTGATAATAAAAAAGTTGTAATTCCCAATGGGGATTTAAGCAATTCAGATATAACTAACTATTCTGCTAATGATCAGAGAAGATTGGACTTAAGCTTTGGTATAGGTTATAATGATGATTTGCTAAAAGCAAAAGAGGTTTTACATAATATAGTTGATAAAAAAGATATGATATTGAGTAATCCGGAACCAGTTATTAAGGTAGGAGAATTGGCAGGTAGTTCTGTAAACTTTGATGTTAAAGTATGGGTTAATTCTAAAGATTACTGGAATGTATATTATGAGATGAAGGAAGAGGTTAAATTAAGATTTGATAAAGAGGGTATAGGTATTCCCTATCCACAAATAGATATTCATTTGGACAAATAACGGGGGTCTATATTTTGAAAGAATTTCATAAAAAATCAATTGATGATAGTGCCAGCTTGCCAGGCAAATTGCAATATGATGAAAAAGTTCAAGAAGAAGATATAAATATCAGAGTATTTACTTATAATTTTGATGAAATATATGAAGAAGAATATGAAGAGATAAATCAAGAAATATTTGAAAAAAAAGAGGGATATAAAAAATGGATTGATATTGATGGGGTTCATAATAGAGAAGTGATTTCTCAAGTGGGATCCTATTTTAACTTACATCCCCTCGTTCTAGAGGATATATGGAATACCAGACAGAGGCCCAAACTTGAAGAGCAGGAAAAGGCAACAGTAATAATCTTAAACTCTATTTTTCTAAAGAATACTGAAGTTAATACAGGTCAGATTAGTTTAATCATAAGTGATGATATTGTTATTTCTTTTCAGGAGAAGGGGATAAGTTCACTTGATCCAATTCGAGAGAGAATTAGGATGATGAAAGGGAAAATTAGGAGCTTTGGTAGTGATTATTTAGCATATACTTTAATAGATGCAATAGTTGATAAGTACCTGGAAGTTTTAGAAGAACTAGGAAATATAATTGAAAAATTGGAAGATAAATTAATAGAAGATCCTGAAAAAGAAGATTTGGAAATGATTCAAGAATTGAAAAAAGAAATGATATTTTTAAGAAAGATAGTATGGCCTTTAATACAGATCGATAATATGCTTATCAGAACAAAAAGTGATTATATAAAGGACAGCACAGAGATTTACTTGAGAGATGTATATGATCACCTGACACAGGTTATTGATGAGATAGAAGTTCTGAGAGATATGTTAAGTTCTATGTTGGATATTTATATGACAGGTTCTACAAATAAGATGAATGAAGTGATGAATGTATTAACTATTGTGGCAACCATCTTTATACCACTGACCTTTATAGCAGGCATATATGGTATGAATTTTAGTTATATGCCAGAATTGGAAATGAAAATGGGTTATCCAATTGTATTATCTGTTATGTTAACAATTGCTGTCTTCATGTTAATATTTTTTAAATGGAAGGATTGGTTGTAAATTTTAAAATTAAACTACAAATATAATAAAACAGATAAGTAAAAGGAGTAGCCATTTAATTAGACTACTCTTTTTTCTGTTTTGCTGAGAAAAATATAATAACCCAATCCGGCAGTAAAAGCAAGAGCTGCCCATGTCAAATACATTATATCTCCGCCCAGCTTATCAAAAATTACCCCTCCTACCATGTTACCTACAATGCTTCCCAAACCTATATATACTGAGGTAAAAACATTTTGAGCGGTAGCTTTTATTTCATCCTTAGTTACTTTGTTAATAAAGTTTACACAGGTAACATAAAAAAGTCCAAAGGATAAGCTATGTAATATTTGTGAACTTAAAAATATAATTCTTATTGGGTATAAACCTAAAAGTATCCATCTAATAACAAAAGCGGAGGAAGATACTGCAAATATGTGTTTGATGTTAAATCTATCGAGAATTTTATCAGAGAAAAGCAAGATCAATAGTTCACTGATAGAACCGACCATCTTAGTTAAACCAAACAAACCTTCTTTGCCACCATATTCTAATACATACAAGGGGAAATAGGTTAAGTTCCCATTCATTGTTATTTGCATAAAGAAAACATATATTAAAAAGGCAACAAAAAGTTTGTTTTCAAATAGCAGACCAATATTAGCAAATCTTCCTTGATTATTATCATTATCGATACTCTTTTGAACTTCGTTTTCGGGTAACTTTATACTAATCAATAACGTTAAAAACAAAAGAGCTGATAAAATATAAAAAGTATTGGACACATTTGTGTTCTCAAAAAAGAAACCAAGTATCGGTACAATTATTGCATAACCAAGCGAGCCCCATAGTCTAAAACGACCATATTTATTTTCCTGGTCTCCTAAAAATCCAAAAAGGAGATTATCGTATAGAGGTCGAATTGGGTTCATAAAAGAAGCCAGAAATACCATAAGCACGATAATAATTATCAGATTAGAAGTTGTTAAAAATATTAAACTAAACACCATAGTACCGAGGACTGCAAACTGTAGCACCTTTTTATTTGCCTTAAGGCTGTCTGAGGCTATCCCCCAGAACGGCAAGATGAATAGGGCTACTCCTCTGGCAATTGAATTTATAAGGCCAATCTGGGTTGATGTGTAACCCAAATTGCTGAAGTGAATATTAAAAAATGATTTTGCTGCAAAAGACATATAGTAAATAAAATTAAATAATTTGAAATGCATTATCTCACCTCCTGATTAAGCAAACAATTATTACCAATAAAACATATCATATATATTATTAAAATGCAAAAAACCCCCTTTTAAAAGGGGGTAAAAATTTATCTATTATCAATAACTTTCTTGATTGCCCTTTCTATTCCTTCATATCCAGTACACCTACATAGATTACTGTTCAACCAATCCTTTATTTGTGTTTCGTTGGGTTTTTTGTATTTATTTAAAAGTGCATAAGCATTTACAATAAAACCAGAAGTACAATAGCCGCACTGGTATCCTTCTTTATCAATAAAAGCTTTTTGAATTTTGGTTTTCTTAAGTCCTTCTATGGTCGTAATATCTTTACCTTCCATTTCTACTGCTAAAGCTATACATGATTTGAAAGGTTTATCATTAATTAGAACAGTACATGCCCCACAGTCCCCATTTTCACAGCCTGCTTTTGGGCCTGTTAATTCTAATTTATCTCTTAATATGTTTAATAATGTTTCATTAGGCTTTACTATAACTTTGTATATTTCATTATTGACATTTAGTGAAATCTCTTTTTTACCTTTGTATGTTTTCATTATATCCCACTCCCTAATTGATCTAAACATGAATTTAAGGAATTTCTAAAAAGCATTTCTTTATAATCTTTACCACCACGATAATTAGAACTAATAGGAACGGGCAGGTTATTTACTATTTGTTCTATTTTTTCTCGACGCGTTAATTTATTATCATTGATGATAGTTTCCAAATTTTTATCTCGAAATGGAAAGGCACAGAGTGAACTTAAGGATGCTTTAATTTTGTCATTTTGTTTGAGGGCAACCAGGTGCATAATAGGGTAATCGATTTCACTTTGTTTAACTTCTCTTATCTGGACATAGGGTAGATCGATAACATTTTTATCAACAATAATCTGTAATAATATATCTTCTGGTTCGAGCTGTAATCTTTTGTCAAATAATTGATTTATTTTTTTGATTTTTATTCCATTTTGAGTCATGATTTTAAGCTCTACATCTCCCACTAATAGAGGTAAAACAGCTTCTTTATAAGGGAGCTTACCTGTCAGATTACCACCTATAGTGATTTGGTTTCTGGTGGTATGATCGGCAATACCCTTGCAGGAATCACTTAATAAGGGAAAATAGTTTTTTTCTATTATCATATTTAATGATACTGATGCTCCAATAATAATCTGTTTTTGATTGTTTTTTAAAACAGAACATTCTAAAATATTTTGTATATCAATTAAAGCAGAAAATTCAATTTTGTTTTTCCGGGCATATGTAATTATTTCTGTTCCACCATTATAATATAATACATTTTCTTCATTTTTTTCTGATAGTTCGAGATATTTATAAATTGCCTCTTTTGCATTTTCTGCTTGGTAATAGTCAAAGTCAAAATTAATCATTATTATCACCCTTCTTTACATTTTTATAAATCAATTCAGGAATTAAGGGCAATTCTTTAATTTCTTGATTAACTGCATTTGAGATAGCATTGGCTAGAGCTCCTGGCATACCGATAACGCCCTGTTCACCCAGGCCTCTTGCTTTAAAAGGTCCATCGCCCTGTGGTGTTTCTATAAATTCAACATAATAATTAGGGTGTTCACCATATCTTAATATCTTATAATCTCTCAGTGTATCGTTTTGTACTACATCTGATGAATTGAAAGAAAACCCCTCACTGCGGGCAAAACTGAGGCCCATAGCCATCGCTCCTGTCACTTGTCCACGTGCTAAATCTGGATTAATAACTTTACCTACATCCATTGTCGAAGCGGCTTTTTTTATTTGATAGGAGTAATTGCGTAAATTAAATTCTATTTCTACTGCTTGTGCCCCTAAAGTCCATTCTAAGGCGGGTCTTCCTTGACCTGTTTTAAGGTCCATACTGCTTAATTTTCGCGCAATATAGTTACCTCGTCCTATTATTTGACCACCTATAGCATTACCATTTTCATAAACATATCCGAGACAGAGATCTCTTACTTTAATAAAAATGTCTGGCTCATCAGTGATAAAAACTTTTTGTTTGGCAACTGTTAAATCTTCTACAGGACATCTTAAAACTCTTGCCGCTGTATTTTTTAATTGCTGTATGGCATCTTCACAGGCATTAATAGCTGCACGACCAGCCATCATAAGACTGCGGCTGGCTGCAGTTGCCCAATCATGGGGTCCTGTTTTAGTATTCACTTCTGAAGTGATGTGAACTTTATTTAAAGGCATTTGCAGTTTTTCTGCAACGATTTGTCTTAAACCGGTTTTTGTACCTTGACCAATTTCAACAATTGAATTATGTAAATTTACACTTCCATCATTGTTAAAGGTTAAAATAGCTCCAGCATCAGTATTTGTGGGCATAGCAGGTGATTTCCAGAGTAATCCCGTACCTCGAGCAATTACTTTATCATTATCAACTTTTACTACTGAACCCTGATCCCAATCTATCAATTCAGCAGTTTTATTAATACAGGCTTTCAAATCCCCTGTGTTATTGTCCATCAAACTCCCGGTAGGAGTTGTATCGCCTTTTGCAATAGCATTAATTAATCTTAATTTGACAGGATCAATATCAATTTTTTTGGCTAAAATATCCATACTCCGCTCTATCACATAGGCTAGTTCTATATGTCCAAAACCTCTATAAGCTGTTGCAAAGGGATGATTTGTATATAAACAGTATGAATCACATTTTAGATTTTCAACTTTGTAGGGTCCAGTCGCAGATATAGCTGCAGCCCTGCTTACATTGACGGCATAATCTGCATAAGCACCTGCATCAAAATAATACTGTAGGTCCATGCCTGTTATATTTGCCCGCTCATCTGCTGTGATTGTGACATCTGCCTCTAAACCTATATGTCCAGGTGAAGAGACCATATCATCTTCTCTTTTATTAACTATTTTAACTGGTTTTCCGCCTACAGATTTAGATAATATATAGGCTAATGCCTCTAGTTGTAAGCCGGCTTTTCCTCCAAAACCACCTCCAATTGGAGGAGCTATAACATTGATCTTCCCGGTTGGAATATCAAAATTAAAAGCAAGCAATTCTTTGACAACAAAGGGAGCTTGAGTAGTAGAATAAATTTGTACATCACCATTTGCTTTAATTTCAGCAACAGCAGATCTGTTTTCCATAGCAACATGGTCACCGGGAGGAAATTTAAATTTTTCATTTATTACATATTTTGCTTCTTCAGCTATTTTTTGATAATTTCCTTTTCTGATCTTAGTTAAATTTGCTATATTGCTGTTAGGTTGGGGTAAAACATCAGGAATATGAGTATAATCTTTAAGATTTTTATGTAGAATAGGGGCTTCTTTTTTTAGAGATTTCCGGGATGAACTAACAGAATTAAGTTTTTTATATTTAACTTTTATCTTCTGAACAGCTTTTTCTGCATTTTCTTTACTTTTTGCAATTACAGCAGCTACAGGTTCACCATAGTACCTTACTTTTTGAACTGCTAGGGGAGGTTTATCTCCCAGATAAAGACCCATAGCATGAGGGTGATAATCACCTGTGATCACTTTTTTAACACCAGGTGAATTTTCTGCTTCTTTGATATCAATATTCAGGATTTCAGCATGGGCGTGAGGACTGCTCAAGATTGACGCATAAAGCAAACCACCAAATTTCAAATCATCTAAATATTTTTGATTACCACTAATCTTATCTAAACCATCATTTCTTTTAATTGATTTGCCGACAAAACTTTTTGTCATATGTTATCAACCTCTTTCTTAATAAAAACTATTACTATTAATATATATATTAAATGGTTATATTAAAATTCCTCTTTTTAATATTTAAATTAGTTATTTTTAAAATTACTAAACTATAAATTAAACGAGCCTGGTCAATATAGAAAAAAATTATTAGTATTAAATCGTTGATAGAAGTTAAGTCTACTTGCAAACCACTGTGGCTTGCCCTGTGGTAAGAGTGGACGGTCTTGACTTTATTCTTTATGCTTTTTGAGTAAATCTTTAATAGCCTCATCAAATAATTTAGATTTAGGAATTCTAGTTTCTTTAGATAGATTATCTAATTTATTAATTAAATCTTTGTCTAGAGTAGTAGTAATGAGGTTCCCCCATTAGGTTAGACTTTCTTCATAAGTTGTCAACTAAGTTAATTGAGGAAAACCAACTCATAGCAGTTGAAACTTTGCAGGTAAGGAATATGCTTAAAAATTCTAAATTAGCTAAGTCAATATCAAATGTATCTTAAAGTAAGTTGATTGAATTACTAACTTATAAAGAAAAGTGGTATGGTAGAGATTTAGCTAAAATAGATACTTTCTTTGCTAGTAGTCAATTATGTAACAACTGTGGCTATAAGAATGAGAAAGTTAGGGATTTAAAGGTTAGAAAGTGGGAATGTCCTAAATGTAAATCAGTTTGGGATAGAGATATTAATGTAAGTTTGAATATTTTAAATGAAGGATTAAAAATTAAGACAAGTGCCACTTAAGATATGTACTGTCGGACTGACAGGAAATTACGCTTAGGAGACATGAGTAGTGGTTACACTCTCAGCCTAAGAATCCTCGTGGGCTTGTCCCGAGGAGGGTCAAAAGATA